>JAFGNH010000118.1 GCA_016927115.1 Anaerolineales bacterium
CACATTGGATGCGCGTGATTCGGTTGAGAATCAGATTGCTATCATCGAGGATCTGATAGTCCAGGAAGTTGATGCGATCGTCTTTGTCCCTGTTGACTCAGCAGCTCTCTCCACAGCTGTTGAGCGTGCCAATGAAGCCGGTATTCCCGTTGTCACCATGGATCGCTCTACAGCGGGCGGTGAAGTAGTAGCCCTTGTGGAATCCAACAATGTCGAAATCGGTGCCAAAGGCGCTGAGCTTATGGCAGAGGTTGCTGCCAACTATGGTGTTGCGATTGAGGATCTTGTTGTCCTTGAGTTGCTTGGTGACCTTGCGACTTCCGCCGGTCAGGAACGACACGAAGGCTTCAGCACGACGGCCGAAGAATTGGGTATCAACGTGGTTGCTGAGCTCCCCACCAACTGGAGCGCAGAACAGGCAAATGCCGCGGTTCTGGATGCATTTCAGGCAAATCCGGACATTAATGCGATCTACATGGCAAGCGGTTGCGCAATGTTCTCTGGTGTGGATCCGGCAATGGAATCGTTGGGCAAATGGGTTCCTGTCGGTCAGGAAGGCCATATCATCATCATTTCTACGGACGGTTGCCCTGCCCCCATCCAGGCTATTCGTGATGGAAAAGTTGACGCAGATTCAGCACAGCAGTTGATCACGATGGGCCAGACGGCTATAGAAATTGCAGTGAATGCAGTCAATGGCGTAATGCCCGAGGACTCGGTGGTCCGGCTTGGCCCCGATCCAATCACGCCTGACAATGTGGACGAACTCACCCATTGGGGCAATGCAGTGAACACTGCAAGGTAAGGTCACAAAACAGGGATTGGGTAATGACCATCTGACCTCTCTTGCCTTTTTCAGGAAGGCGTATCAGTAGGTCATTACCCAGCCCAATTATACAGTTGTTTGGAATCGTTTTCATAACTTACACAAGTACTGGTTGAACCCATATTGACGGAGTGAGTTCTTTAATGAACGAAGTCAGCCAAAACATCCTGTTGAAAGTTTCGAATATTTCAAAGCAATATCCTGGTGTGAAAGCGCTGGATGACGTCAGCCTTGAGGTTCGGAGAGGTGAAATTCACGCACTGGTTGGGGAAAATGGTGCAGGAAAATCCACGTTTGTAAATGTGATGGGCGGCGTGGTAAAACCGGACAAAGGCCAGATCCTCCTGGATGGCAAGGAAGTGCAGTTCCTTACACCAAGGCATGCTGCAGATGCAGGTATTGCTGTTGTCCATCAGGAATTATCACTTTTTCCGAATTTAAATATTGCTACCAACCTGTTTCTCTCGAACCTGGAGGGCACAGGTCTGGCTTTCATTCCCGATAAAAGGATTGAGGCGGAATCACGCGAACTCCTGAAGAGAGTGGGACTGGAAGGAGTTTCCCCTGTGCGCAAGGTTGAAAGACTTCAACCCGGGGAGCAGCAGCTGGTGGAAATTGCGCGTGCCATTGTAAAAGAATCCAAGCTGATAGTCCTGGATGAACCAACCTCCTCACTGGCTGAAAAAGAAATCAGGACTTTGTTCCGCATCGTGCGTGAACTGAGGGATCAGGGTGTATCCATTATTTTTGTATCCCACCGCCTTGACGAGGTTTTTGAACTCTGTGATCGTGTAACAGTGTTCCGGGATGGGCAGCATATAGTTACGTCTGATACGAGCGACTTAAGCTCAGAACAGCTTGTTAATCTCATTCTGGGTCGGAAACTGAATGAAATGTATTTTTCTCCAGAGGAAGGTCATCAGGGAGAGGAACTGCTTCGAGTGGAGCGGCTTCGGCAATTACCCAAACTCCAGGAGATAACTTTCTCGCTCTACAGAGGGGAAATTCTGGGAGTTGCCGGACTTCTGGGTTCCGGACGATCCGAGCTTGTCCGATCAATTTTCGGGTTGGAATCCATGGAACAAGGCCTGGTGTATTTGAAAGGGAACCGGGTGACCATACAGAATCCGGAGCAGGCGATCAAACATGGCATCGGGTACATCACTGAGGACAGGCATAAGGAAGGCCTGATGCTTGAAAAGTCGGTCAAGGACAATATTGTGCTTGCCAATCTCAAGAAGCTGGCCGGGAAATTGGGTTGGATGAAGTCTCTGCTTGAGAGACAGGCAGCAGAAATGCAGAGAAAAGATTTAAACATAGTAACCCCTTCCATCCAGCGCAAGGTGAAATTTCTCAGTGGCGGAAACCAACAGAAAGTCGTTCTGGGAAAATGGCTTGAGACATCTCCAGAGATCTATATCCTTGATGAACCGACGCGGGGGATCGACGTTGGGGCAAAGGCGGAATTCTATAAGATCATCAGATCGCTGGCTGAGCAGGGAGCAGGTGTTCTCCTGATATCTTCCGATCTGCAGGAAATTGTGGGTATCTGTCATCGAGTTCTTGTGCTGCGAAATGGCAGGTTTATCACAGAGTATTCAGGTCATCAGATTGATCCAGCAGCAGTCCTAATGAAAATGACAGGAGAGAACAATGGTAAGTGAGACAATTCCTGAGACCTTAAAACCGAGTCTGGGCAAGAATCTACTTGGGTTTGCCCTGCGTTATGGCATCTATCTGATCTTCGTCGTTCTCTGTGTTGCCGTATCGATTGCTTCGCCCGTTTTTCTCTCAGTGGGTAATCTCAGTAATATCCTGCTTCAGACCTCTGCGGTAGGGATTATTGCGGTCGGTATGACTTATGTCATTATTGCCCGTGGTATCGATGTTTCCGTGGGAGCGATTGTAGCGCTTTCCAGTGCGGTGGCTGTTATCAGTATGAAAGATGGAGGGCAAGCCTGGTGGGTGGGTTTGCTCCTGATCTTTGGGGTAGCCTTGATTATCGGCCTGTTGAATGGTTTTTCCAGCGCCTATCTTTCCATGCCGCCCTTTCTTGTAACACTGGCGACAATGACCATTGGTCGTGGAATGGTCCTTGCTGTTTCCAAGGGCGTCAACTATTGGGGATTGCATGAATTCTATAAATCTCTCGGTTTGGGATCACTGGGACCTGTTCCGATACCGGTTGTAATCATGCTGTCCGCTTTTCTTGTTGGGCACCTGGTGCTTCATCATACCGTTTTCGGCAGGAAGGTTTATGCGGTTGGAGGTAACCCTGAGGCTGCCAGGGTGTCGGGCATCAATGTCGAACGGATCATTATGATGACCTTTGTGATTGTCGGATTGTTTTCTGGTCTGTCTTCGCTGGTGTTGACTTCAAGATTGAATTCCTTCACTCCATCCATGGGGGTTGGCTTTGAATTCTCTGCGATTGCCGCAGTGGTCATAGGTGGTACAAGTCTGATGGGAGGAGAAGGCAATATTGGGGGAACCCTGATCGGTGTTCTGATCATGGGAGTAATCAATAACGCCTTGAACCTGCTGGGTGTTTCCGTTTACCTGCAGGACGTTATTCGGGGAGGTATCATTTTTCTGGCCGTCCTGATCGATGCGCTACGAAGCAAGTATGCGCAGAACCTGGATTGACCGGAAGAAGAACTTTGAAGGAGAAGCAAGATGACAGACAGGCTGAAAGTTGGTGTGGTTGGATGTGGGCAGATCGCTCAGATAGCACACCTTCCGTATCTTCAGGAGCTGCCCCAGTTTGAGATCTGTGCCCTGTGCGACCTTTCTGCACAGGTGCTGCAAACTCTGGGAGAGAAGTACAACGTAGCTAATCTATACACGGATCATGATGAAATGGTCCAGCAGGAAGATCTTGATATTGTCCTGGTAGCTAATAAAAACCATGCGCCTCCTGCAATCGCGGCGATGAAAGCGGGAAAGCATGTTCTGGTTGAAAAACCTATCGCATTCAATCTCCGCCAGGCAGATGAAATGATCGACGTCGCTCAACGAAGCGGTGTTAAGCTGATGGTTGGCTATATGAAACGCTACGACCCGGCGTATCAGAAAGCAAAGCAGATGGTTGCTGCTATGAAAGATATCCATCTTATTCGGGTCCATGATTATGCGGGAACCTATCAGATCAACCATCAGATCTATGATCTTGTTACGGCCAGCGATCTGGACTCAGACATGTTGGCGGAGTTAAGGAAAACAGACGAAGCGGATCTTCTGGCAGATATCGGTCCTGATCGGGTTGATTTACTTGAGGCGCATGACATCATGATCCACTTGGCCATTCATGATATCAATGCTCTTCACGGTCTGTATGGACTGCCTCAAACGCTTGTGGCTGCGCAATTGTTCAAGAAAAACTTTGTCACAGCACTCTTTGAATACAAGAATGGTGTTCGACTTGTGTGGGAAACAGGAAACCTGATTTCCCTGGTAGATTGGGACGAGCAAATCAAGGTCTGGGGTGCAGAGCAGCGTGTTGAGTTGAAATTCCCGTTTCCTTACCTGAAAAATGCAAGCACAGACCTGATTGTAGATGAAAACGATGGCAGCTCAGCTGTGCAGCAGGTGATCAAGACATCCTATGATGAAGCTCTCAAGAGGGAATGGCGTCATTTCCACGATTGCATTGTCCATGACAGCGAGCCTCTTACAGGAGCTTTGGAGGCACGGGACGATCTTGCTTTTGCTGTTGCGCTCACGAAAGCGGCCGGCAGGTAGGAGTTAATCTTGCGTACTTCTGTATGTATAGAAATGATCTACACGGAGCTTCCCTTTCTGGATCGGATCTGGAAGGCAGCTGAAGCGGGATTCGATGCGTTCGAATTCTGGGGATGGGAAGACAAGGATCTACCAGCTTTAGTAAAGACTGCTGCTGACGCGCAGATTGAATTACTGATGTTCCAGGCGAATCGCAAGGGAACCATGATTCATCCTGTTCATCAGAATGAAGTGATTCGAGGTGTTGCAGACTCCTTGACTGTAGCCTCGGATTTGGGAGTTAGGCAATTGTTCCTCCTGACTGATGAACTGGGTGCTGATAGAAGTGTGGTGCATTCCTATCAGGAACTCACCGAGGATATGAAATCCAGGAGTGTGCAGGAATGCCTCGAACAGATGGCCGGTCTTGCAGACGCGAAAGGAATCACTCTTTGCCTGGAAGTACTGAATACCAGGGTGGATCATTCCGGGTACTGGTTGAATCATGCTGATTTGGGATTTGATCTGATCCGGCGAGTGAACAGCCCGAACTTGCGTCTTCTCTTTGATTGCTACCATGTTCAGATTATGGATGGCAACCTGATCCCGAATATCAGGGATAACCTGGAACTGATCGGGCATGTGCATGTAGCGGACACACCGGGAAGGCATGAGCCAGGAACGGGCGAGATCAATTATGCGAATGTGTTCAAAGCTCTGGGAGCAGCTGGCTATGCAGGGTATGTTGGCATGGAGTTTGTGCCTACTGGAGAGAGTGATCAGTCAGTTGCTGAGGCTCTGCAGATGGTGCGTGCCTCGTCTATGTAATTGTGGAGAATATCATGAAGATTCCTGAAGAAAAACTGAAACAAATGTACGAGTTGATGGTAAAAATTCGCCAGTTTGAGAACCGGGTCAAGGATTTGTTTGCAGCGGGTGAATTACCCGGATTTGTTCATCTGTACCTGGGGCAGGAGGCTGTGGCTTCGGGTGTGTGTGCAAATCTCAACCGGGATGATTTTATAACCAGCACACATCGCGGCCATGGTCACATCATTGCCAAAGGGGGGGATATGGCCCGCATGATGGCGGAATTGTATGGTAAAGCGACAGGTTATAACAAGGGGAAAGGTGGATCCATGCATATTGCCTGGCCAGAACTGGGGATCCTGGGCGCAAACGGGATCCTTGCCGCCGGGTTGCCGATTGCGGCAGGGGCAGCCATGTCGTCGAAATATCGCAGGACTGAACAGGTTGCCGTCAGCTTCTTTGGCGATGGCGCTTCCAATGAAGGGGTGTTTCACGAAACTCTGAATATTGCCTCTGCCTTTAATCTTCCCGTTGTGTTTGTGTGTGAGAACAATTTGTATGCAGTCAGTACCCGCCAGTCGGATGTACGCAAGGTTGAGGATATTGCCGATCGTGCAGTTGGTTACAACATGCCGGGGGTTGTGGTGGATGGTAATGATGTGGTAGCAGTGTATGAAGTTACCAGGGAGGCGATCAGTCGTGCGCGCAGGGGTGAAGGACCAACCCTGATCGAATGCAAAACGTATCGCTGGCGCACACATTTTGAGGGTGAGCCTGATACGTATCGCCCACCGGAAGAGGTTGCTTCCTGGATAAAACGCGAACCGATTGCACCGTTCCGTCGTATGCTGATTGACCAGAAGATTTTCAAGGAACAGGAAATGGATGCAATGGATCTGGCCATTAGAGAAGAATTGGATCAGGCTGTTGAGTTTGCCAGGGAAAGCCCATTACCTGAACCAGAAGACGCGTTGAAAGATCTGTGGGCATAAGGATGGCGCAGGAGAATAGTATGAGTGAATTATTCTATAACCAGGCAATAAGAGACGCCCTGCAGGAGGAAATGGAACGGGATTCCTCTGTGGTCCTATGGGGCATTGATATTGGTCCTTATGGTGGTGCAAACGCTGCCACGAAAGGACTTTATGAGAAATTCGGTGCCGACCGGGTGATTGATATGCCTGTGTCGGAACTGGCCTATGTCGGAATGGGAGTCGGAGCAGCAGCAACAGGGATCAGGCCGGTGATCGAACTGCAGTTTTCCGACTGGATTACACTGGCATCGGAAATGATAATCAACCAGGCTGCCAAGATGCGCTACATGTTTGGTGGAATTATGCAGATCCCGATGGTTGTTCGCGCGCCAGTGGGTGGATATTTGTCAGCGGGTGCACAGCATTCCAACAGCTTTGAATCCATGTTCTCCTTCGTCCCTGGAATTAAGATAGTCATGCCATCCACGCCTTATGATGCGAAGGGGTTGCTTAAGAGTGCAATCCGTGACAACAATGTGGTTTTATTCTTCGAGCATAAGAACCTGTACGGAATTAAGGGAGAGGTTCCGGAAGGTGAATATGCGATCCCGTTGGGGGAAGCTGAAGTAAAGCGTGAAGGGACTGATGTAACGATCGTTACCTATGCATATACCGTCAGTATGTGTTTGTCCGCGGCGGAAAAGCTTGCCCAGGAAGGAATAGATGTGGAGGTGCTGGATCTTCGCACGGTAGATCCGTTGGACAGGAATGCGATTCTGCGATCCGTTCAAAAGACAAGCCGGCTGGTTGTAGTCCAGGAGACGTGGCGAGACTGCAGTATCAGCTCGGAAATCGCAGCTCTTGTCGCAGAGTACGGGATCTATCATCTGGATGCTCCGATATTGCGGGTAGCAGCCGAGGATGTACCCATCCCCTTCAGCCCTGTGCTGGAGGAATTTGTCCTGCCAAACGAACAGAAAATTATGGATGCAGTGCATCGGGTTCTGTCCGGTTAAATCGGCGTGAGCGTTGTCGGTATCCTCCCTAACCCGGCGTCCGGAAAGGACATTCGCCGCCTGGTAGCGAAAGCCTTTGTAGTGAGCAATCAGGAAAAGGTGAATATTGTCAGCAGGATGCTTGAAGGATTATTGTCAGCAGGAGTCTCGCGCATTGAGATTATGCCTGATCGATTCGGTATCGGTATGCAGGCGCTGCATAATCTTCATGGTCAGCCCCCTGCGGTTTCTTCCAGGGTTGAAATTCTCGAAATGGAACTGGAAAACTCGTCAGCGGATTCAATGCACGCAGCGAAGCTGATGAAAAATAATGGGGTTGGTATCATGATTGTGTTGGGTGGGGATGGCACCTCTCGAGTTGTTTCGAAGGTCAGTGGTGACGTACCGCTGCTTCCGGTTTCAACGGGCACGAATAATGTGCTCCCTTCATTTATTGAGGGAACCATTGCCGGGTTATGTGCCGGGTATGTTGCCCACCTTGAGGAAAGCCAGAGGCGTGCCCTCTGCAGTCAGATCAAGCGGATTGAGATCCGGGTAAATGGGGAGCTTGTTGATGTTGCTCTGGTTGATGTAGCAATCAGCAAAGGTGGTTTTCCGGGATCGAGAGCAGTTTGGGATTCAACGGAAATTTCTCAGATTGCAGTTACGCGTGCATCTCCAGTTCACATTGGTCTGTCCGCGATCGTTGGAATGGTACAGCCTGTTAGTGACACCGATGAATATGGGGTGATCATGAAGACGAGTGGAGGCTTCCGGGGTGGTAGGGTCGTCCAGGTACCTCTTAGTCCAGGATTGATTGAAGACGTTACGATCGTAGATTCAACCATCATGGAGTTTGGACAAGCGTATCCTGTCATCGATGAGAGACCGCTGGTTATTGCGCTTGACGGAGAACGCGAGCTGGTTCTGAACGAAGGCGATGTTGCAGAGATGGTGTTGACCAGAAATGGACCCCTGATTCTTGATGTGAACAGGGCAATGGAACAGGCGTCACGGACAGGATTCTTTGTAACGGGATGAGAGGATTCTTATGAAACAGGTTGTCATGCCAAAAATCGGCTTGAATATGCAGGAAGGTACAATCGTAGAATGGGTGAAAAAAGAGGGTGATCCAATTAAGTGTGGTGACATCCTGTTTGTGGTCGAGACAGATAAAGTAACGGTTGATTCAGAATCCCAGCAGGATGGAGTGTTGGCAAAAATCCTTGTCGCGGAAGGTCAGCGAGTTCCAGTAAAAACCCCCGTTGCTATCCTGGTAGATGCGAGTGAAACCTACGAAGAAGGTTCTCAGCCTGGGATAGACAATGAGCGGGCAGATATATCCCCATACCTGTCCCCAATAAACACTGTTCCCTTCCAAACTGAAGGCGATAGCGCTTTTGTGGACGGAAAAACCCTGGCATCTCCGAAAGCAAGGAACTATGCGCGTGAAAATGGGATTGACCTGGCAAAGGTAAGAGAGGGGGTTTATGGAGTAATTAAATACCAGCAAGTTGTGGAGTATTCTCAGAGTGCCAAGAATTCTGATTCTTCTGTTGTAATGGCAACACCGATCGCCAGGCGTATTGCACGTGAACATGGTATCGACCTGATGTCCCTTGGCAATACCAGTGCTTCCGGGAAAATCACACGGAAAGATGTTGAAAGCGTTTTATCTTCACCGAATCCAGAGAGACATACTGCGCTGCATCCAAAAACCATTCCGCTGGAAGGAGTGCGGGCTGTTACAGCAGAACGCATGCAGCAGAGTTTCCATGCCACTGCACCGGTTACCCTGCATACAGAGGTTGATGCGACACAACTCGTGGAGTTCCGCCAATCGAGGAAACGTGGTGGCCAAAAAGAAGTGCCGAGTTATAACGCTATTCTGATGTCGATTACGGCGGAAGCCTTGCAAGAGAATCCGATGATTAACTCTACTCTGGATCAGGGTATCATTCATTTGAATGATCAGATTAATATTGGATTGGCTGTCGATCAAACAGATGGACTGCGGGTTATGGTGGTTCGGGATGTTGACAAAAAAACCGTTGAACAAATACAGGTGGATTTGAATGATTTGATTGCCAGGGTCCAGCGCAAGAGGAGTCTTCCAGAAGATCTTTCAGGAGGAACTTTTACGATCACAAACCTGGGAGGATATGGTGTGGATCATTTTACACCGATCATTAATCCTCCGGAAGCGGGTATCCTCGGAGTGGGTCGCATACTGGAAAAGCTGGTTATTAAGGATGGAAAAATCGCACAGCGGCATATGCTGACTTTGAGTCTCACCTTTGATCATCGCGTTGTTGATGGGGCACCTGCTGCGAGATTCCTGCAGAAAATTGCACAGTTGATTGAGGGGTATGGCAGTTGACATTCTGTGGATGCTGTTACTACTAATTAGTTCACCGTACCATAGAGGGCATGGACTTTGATGCCCACAATCAGTGAATACTCTGTTACCTTCGGGTTTCCTCAATTGTCCTTTTTAGGTCTGTATTCGCTGCAGTACACGTACGCAGTCATGGCAGGTATCGTCAGGGTCATTTCATCCTGTGTGGATGGGATCCGTTCTCCGCTGAACACTTCTGTGACATCTCCAGTGCCCGCGGGCAGAGCGGCCCTGCATGGCTGCTCGCCCGTGTTCAGGACCACGAGAAGTTGTTGTGCTTCAAAGCACCGGCGATAGATCAGCAGGTGATCCCGGGCACCGACCATTTCAAGGGTTCCGTGAGTCAAGGCCGGCTGGTCACGGCGCAGCTTGATCAAGCGGCGGTGCAGGGCAAGCACTTCCTGATTCCACATTTCCGCGGCCCACGGCATGGCCCTCCGGTTGTCCGGGTCTTCCCCTCCGTCCAGACCGATCTCGTCCCCATAATACACTGCCGGGACACCAGGAAGTGTCATCTGCAGAATGAGTGCGATCTTCAGACGCGCCAGGTCCCCACCTGCCTCGCGCCACAGACGGGGGGTATCATGCGATCCCAGGGAGGTCAGCATCCATGGAGAAGCCTCCCCGGCGTCCACCACCAGCTGCTCCAGGTCGAAGGCGACATCCTCACTGTCCACACCTTTGAAAGTATATTTCAAGATCAGATCTCGCAGGCGGTAGTGGCTTACACCGTCAAAAGTGGATCCGTCCGACCAGGGTCGGGTGGACCCCCAGATCTCTCCCAGCAGAAAGGATTCCGGGAAATCGTGCTTCAGCGCCGTGCGGACCTTCCGCCAGAAACGCTGTGGGACTTTGCAGGCGCTGTCCATCCGCCAGCCGTCGACCCCAAATTCCTCGAGCCAGAAGCGTGCAGCATACAGCAGATGGTCCTGCACGTCCTGATTTCCGGTGTTGAGCTTGGGTAGAAACGCAGCCCCGCCGCAGGTGCGGTAGGAGGGAGGTTCCACATCGATGGGAAAATGGCCCACAAAATACCAGTCCCTGTAGGCAGACTGTTCTCCCTGTGCAAGCAGGTCCTGGAAGGCGTGGAAACCGGTGCCGGTATGGTTGAAGACGCCATCCAGCACCAGGCGCATGCCGCGTCCATGCAGGTCATCCACGAGTGCCCGCAGATCCTCCTCAGTACCCAGCATGGGGTCGACTTCCATATAACTGCAGGTGTCATAGCGATGGGGCGTGCGGGCGCGGAAGATCGGGGTCAGCAGAAGTGCGTTTATGCCCAGATCCTGCAGGTAGTCGAGCTTGCTTCGAATGCCGGCCAGATTGCCGCCGTAAAAACTGTCCCGCCCGGAAAGAGAATCCCAGGGCTGCAAGGTGCCTCCGGCGGATGGTGACCCGGCGCGGCAGAAGCGGTCAGGGAAGATGTGGTAGAAAACAGCCTCCCGGACCCAGTCCGGGCGTGAGGAAAGGCGAGAATCACCCATTCGACCAACTCCTGCCGGTGTCTTCCTGCACTCTCAGGAGATTGTACTTCAGAATCAGCGCCATGCTGTGTGACCACAGCAGGGGAGAGGCAGAAGACCCCCACTGCTGTTCCCAGCGTGGAAGAAAGTCTGGTGCCAGCAGGTGGCGACTGGTCTGCTCCGGGAGATAACCGTTCGCATCCACGGAACCCTGCACCCAGGCCAGGGCTTGCAGTGCCTGATCGAGCTCACCGCGCCGGGCGTGCAGCCAGCCCTTCCATGCGGTCAGCAGGATCCATTCACCGCCGCCATAATACGTGTCAGCCTGGTAGCGGTGCACCCCGCCGGACGGGGAGGTCAACTGGTCTTCGATGGTCTGGAGGGTTCGGGTCATGATCACTGATGCCGGGTCCAGAAGGCCGAAGGGCAGCGCTGCACCAAGCAGGCTCGCATCGATTTCTTCGGATCCGAATCGCTTTGCCAGCCGGCCATTCACCACACCATGCTTGAGGACATAGGAGTGGATTTCACCGGCTGCGGCGGTGCTGGCGGGGTCCTTCTGCGTGCGGCCGTGTGCCTGCAAACCACCGTAGGCTGCTGCCAGGGAGTAGGTGTGCAGATCATGCGGGTGTTCCTCCCAGCAGTCATAGCAGGGGAAACGCCACAGAGCCTGCAGGAAAGAAGCTGTCAGGGCACGGGCGTGCTGCCACTCTGCCGGTGGAGTACAGGGGCTGCGTTCCAGATGGTCGCTGACTGCCCAGAGCCAGGTTCCCAGGCCGTCGAGCTGGTGGTTGCCCCAGCCGTCCTGGAGCGGTTGGCCGTCCAGGGAGAAGCGGCACGGAAAGCATTCCTCGGGTTTCAATAAATCCCCGCGCAGGATCGTATCCCGGGTGCTCTCCAGCAGATGTGCATGACGGAGGATCGTGTCCACACACCACTGGTGGAAACGATGGGCAGCTTCGTGTTTTCCATACAATTCGAGGGCATGGGCAGTGAAGGATCCGTCCCGGAACCAGCAGTAGCGGTAGGGGGGGAAGGTCGGGGATGCGGGAAAACCGCCGCTCGGATGCTGGTACTCAAGCAGGATGTTCAGGTGACGGTCGATCTCAACCTTTGATGGCACCGGTGATGGCTCCTTTGATGAAGTATCGTTGCAGCAGCACAAACAGGATCAGGATCGGCACGATCGCAATCAGGGATGCGGCAAATACCAGCCCCCAGTCGGTGGCGTGGACACCATGGAACGTGGCGATCCCTACAGGCAGCGTACGCTTGTCAGCTTGGTTGAGAATGGTCATAGCCCACACGTACTCGTCCCATGCACCCAGGGAGGCGAAAATGGCCACCGTAGCCAGAGCTGGTTTGGAAAGAGGGAGGATGATGCGCCGGTACACATCCCAGGCGGATGCCCCGTCTATCAGGGCGGCCTCCTCCAGCTCGACCGGGATCTGTTCAAAAAAACCACGCAGCAGAAAGGTGTTCAGCGGCAGGTTCTGGGCAGTGTAGACCACGATCAGCCCCCACAGGCTGTTGAGCAGTTTAAGACGGCTTGCAAGCATGAACTGGGGAACGATCAGTGTCATCGCCGGGATCATCATCAGGATCAGGATGACTGCATACAGCCAGCGTTTCATCCGGAACTCAAAGCGGGCGAAAGCATATGCCATCAGGGATGACAGCAGCAGCACCAGCCCGGTCACAGTCACGGTGACCACGACGCTGTTGCGGAAGTAGATGTCAAAGCGGTTGGCAGTCCAGGCCTTGACGAAGTTCTGCAGGGTGGGTTCAGCCGGGATCAGGCGCGGCGGGTATTCAAAGATGTATACCTGCCCCTTCAGGGCTGTAGACAGCATGTAGAGGAACGGGAACAGGGTTACCGTCAGGCCGGCTGTAAGGGCCAGCAGGGTCAGCAGGCGGGATGCTGGACGTTCAGCTTGTGGGTTCATGCGGCCGCCTTTTGACTTGTCGCGGTATCAATGCGCAGCAGGCGCAGCTGCACCTGGCTGACGGCGAACACCAGCAGGATCAGGAGGTAGGAGACGGCACCGGCATAACCAAAATCGACCCGGTCAAAAGCGTGATAGTACAGGTAGCTTAACAGGACATCCGTGCGGTGCATGGGTCCGCCCCCGGTGATCAGATCGACTGGAATGTAGGAAGAGTAGGCAAAAGCACCGATGGTGAGCATGATCACCACCAGGGCGATAGTAGGGAGCAGCAGTGGCAGGGTGATACAGCGGGTAGCCTGCGCCCGGCTGGCGCCGTCCATAGCAGCTGCATCGTAGTATTCCACCGGGATGGCCTGCAGGGCGGCCAGGAAAATCACCATGGTCCAGCCGATTCCCTTCCAGATCCCGAGTGTGTCGATCACCACGAAGGCGGTGCCAGGCTCATTTAACCAGGCCACATGCTCGGGCAGCAGGTGCAGCAGATCCACCAGCAGGTAGTTGACCAGCCCCGCTTCACTGCCGTTGAAGAGATAGCGGAAAAGCAGGGAGGCGACCACCCAGGAGGTCACGACCGGAAGGTAGTAGGCGGTGCGAAAGAACACCTTGCCGGTGGTGATACGGTCTAGCAGCAGGGCAACCAGCAGTCCAAGGACCAGCTGACCGAGAACGGTAACCAAGGCATATGAGGCTGTGTTTTTCAGGGACAACCAGAACAGGTCATCCTGGAGCACAGCCGCATAATGGGTCAGACCGACAAACGGGTTGTCCGCACCCGGAATCGGGCTCCAGTCGAAGAAGCTGATCCACAGTGCCTTCCCCATGGGATACAGCATCCACATGGCCAGAAAAGCAAATCCGGGAAGCAGGAACAGGTAGGGGGTCAGTGCGTGGCGGCGGGATGGTCGGGTCACAGGATTCCTCGGAATGGGAAGGCCGGGCAGGCACTCTACCCGGCCTCCTGGATCAGAATGTTTACGGTGCCAGCAGTGCGTCGATTTCTGCAGCAGCAGCATCCAGCGCGTCCTGCGGGCTGCTTTCCCCGCGCAGGATCAGCTGGCCGGCAGTCGTGATGATCTCATCCATGGCCTGCCAGTCCGGGTGGGCTGTACGAGCCTGTGAGGTCTCCAGCTGTTCCAGAAAAACCGCATAATACGGATGGCCCTGGATGTAATCGGATCCGATCAGGTCCGGTCGCACCGGCAGCTGTCCAACCTCAGCCATCTTCAGCTGGTACTCGCTGGATAAGACGAAGCGCAGGAAGGCGGTAGCGGCTTCCTTGTTGGGGGACTGTTCGAACAGGATGATGTCCTCGCCACCGACCACGTTGATCGATCCGCCGTCACCGGCAGGGAAGGGGGCAGTGAACAGCTCCATGTCCGGGTACTGTCCCTGCAGGATGGGGAAGGACCAGGGTCCATTGTCGATACTGGCATACTGTCCCTGGGCGAAGCCGGTATAGGGGTCAATGCCGCTGCCCAGAACCACCGGGGCGAAGCAGTCCCGGTTCATCATCTCCAGCCAGAATTCATAGGCCGCCACCGTTTCAGGGCTGTTCAGATAGCCGCTGGCCTGTGTGACTTCCGGATCGGTGACCGCACCGCCGAAGCTCCAGATCCACGGCAGCATCACCCAGGCGAAGGTCCCGTCGGCTGCGAAAAGATACAATTCTTCGTCAAGATCTTTGAGGGAGTCGCACATGGCTGGAAGTTCATCGATGGTAGCAGGGGGTCCATCCAAGCCGGCCTGCGTGTACAGGTCCTGGTTGTAGAACCACACCTTGGTGTTGGTGGTCATGGGAAGGCCGTAATAGTGCCCCTGCCAGTAGGTGGTGCTCAGCGGGCCGGGAAACACGGCTGCCCGGTAGTCGTCAAAATCTGCCATTTCGGTGTCGAGAGCTGCCAGGGCACCCATCTCGGCCAGTTCCGGCACCCAGATAATATCCACCCGGGCGAGGTCCGGGGCAATGCCGCCGGCAATCGAGGTGATCAGTTTGGAGCGGAAGTCGTCGTAAGGTACGGAGAGGGCCTCCACGGTGATATCGGGGTTTTGTTCCTCGAACATCGGGATGAGCGTGTCGATAAGCATGCTGACTTCGGGGGAATTCTCCGAGTAAGTGTGCCAGAAGCTGACAGTTGCAGGCTCCTCCGGAGCGGGGGTCAGGGTGACCGGAACCTCGATTTCGACGGTCTCGATGACGGTTTCGGGAACTGCTTCGGGTGCAGCAGCAGGACCACCACACGCGCTCAGCAGCACGGTAAGAATCAACAGGTATACAGGAATGCTTTTCATGTGCATGATCTTCTCTCCTATCAATGATACACGTTTGTACTGCGGATGGAAAAGCAAGGTAACGGGTCTGCTCCTCCTTTCCAGGAATCCTGTCGAGTAGAGTGTAACCTTGGAAATTGAAACGGTTCAATCGCTAACCAAAAAAATTATTCCTTCCAGGGCCCCGTGGTGCTGCGGATCACCAGTTCCGTCTTGCAGATCCGGTGCATTAATTCAGAAGAACCATTGATCCGGGAGACCAGTGCTTCCACGGCCTGCATACCCATCTGACGGAATGGCTGCCGGATGGTGGTCAGGGCCGGGTTCCAGTGAGATGCCAGGCGAATATCATCAAAACCCACCACCGAGAAGTCCCGCCCGGCTTGCAGCCCGCGATGGGTGAGGGCCCGCAGAACCCCGAAGGCACAGAAATCGTTGGCGGTGATGACGGCGCTGGGGGGATGGGGAAGATCCAGCAGCAGGTGCATGGCGATCTGCCCTGCCTGTTCGCTGAAATCACCCTCTACCAGCCAGTCCGGCTCGAAGGGCAGCCCCAGGCGGTCGAGGTTATCCAGATACCCCGCTTTCCGGTCAGCAGAACAGCGCAGGTGGGCTGGCGGGGTGATCATGGCGATGCGCTGATGCCCGAGTCCGGCCAGGTGTTCCAGGGCCTGGGCAATCCCGCCCGGGTTGTCTGCGTCTACAAACGCGTGGGCTGTGCTGTCGGAGCGTCCGAACGTGACAAATGGAAACTTGTGTTCCAGCAGGAACGTCACGCGGGGATCCCGGGCCTGCAGCCCCATCAGCACCAGGCCGTCCACCTGGCGTTCTCCGATCAGGCGCTGGTAGATATGAAGCTCATCTTCCGGGCGTGTGGCAGCCTGCATCAGGACCGCGTAGCCCAGTTCGGCAGCCCGGGTATTGATGGCTGACAGGAATTCCAGAAACGCCAGATCTCCAGGTTCCATGGAACGGTTGTGCTCGGGGGAGATCAGGGGCACCAGGCCGATACGGTTGGTCTGATTGGATTTCAGGCTTCGAGCGGCTGCGTGGGGATGATACCCGAGGATCCGGATGGCGTCTTCAATCGGCTGGCGGCTTTTTTCTGCCACGATATCGGGATTATTAAGGTAGTTTGAAACGGTTCCGACGGAAACACCGGCCTGCCGGGCGATATCTCGAATAGTGGGCATGAAATGGCTCCAAGGATTGAAACGGTTCAATTATTGACATGATACAATGATTTTAACAGAAAGTAAAGAGGGAATTTTCTAGGTGGATCAGAGGAGACTGTGTATTGGTGCTGCTGGGGGATTAAGCAGGATTGTTGCGGATAACCGGTTAAAATCGGATGGGCGAATAGTCAGCCGGTATACAGACTCTTGCTGGGCTTTTATGCTTGGATCTCTTCCATCCGCTACTCTGACAAACTGTTCTGAGGTATGGACAATCCCGGCACGATGGAGGAGAAAAGTAGAGCTTGCCCGCGTACTTCAATACTTATGGATAGAGAGAGAATGTAGAAAGGTGATGTGTGAAGTGACCCCTAAAAATGGACCACAAATTACAGTGGAATGCTATAGAGCTTGTGGAGGAAAGGCGTGTCCAGAAAACAAACACAGTAAAGCCAGGAATTCAAAGTAGTGCTGGAAGCAGCCGAAGAGCAGGCAACGACCCAAGTAGTCGCAAGCCGATACCAGGTTCACCCCAATCAGGTAAGGAGCTGGAAGAGCAAGCTGATCGAGGAAGGAGCCAGAATTTTTACTCGCAAGATGGATCGGGAGGCGAAAGGCCAGGCTGTTCAGGAGGCAGATCTCTTTGAGCAGATTCGTCGTCTGAAAATGGAGCTGGAGTGGCTCAAAAAAAGCTTTCAGTATCGATTGAGGCCAGGCGCAAGATCATCGACAATAATTATCCAGAATCGAGTGTCCGCATGGAGTGTGAGCTGCTGGACTTGAACCGGTTGACGTACTATCTTCCGCCGGTCAGGGAGGGCGATGAGATCCTCCAGTTGAAAAAGATGATCGATAAACAATACATGAAAGTACCTGTATTGGCTATCGACAAAGGAAAGAACGGATTCATCGAAAAGCAGGACCAGCGGTAAACCGCAAACGCATTGCACAGTTGATGCGAACAATGGGCTTGCAGGCTATCTAGACGAAGAAAAACACCCCGACCCCGGACGGCCAGCACAAGAAATGCCCCTATTTGTTGCGGAATGGGAAGATAGACCATAACATGCGTGTTGGAGGTGGCAATAATCCACATCAGCATGGACGGGATAGGAAAGGCATTTGATAACATTTTTATCACTTCAGCGAGCGATGATGGAGATCGGTGAAGTATGAAGATCTGTCCATCAAGGAGTACGAAACGGTTCTGGTTCTCTTCCAGGGATTATCTGTGTACTTCCTGATGTATAATCATGAGCGTCCTCATTAGGCATTGGATTACAGAACACCAGCAGAAGTCTATTTCGGTGTTGACAGGGGAGCTGAGGTTGCAGTCCCAATTAACCTTAATCTAGTCGATGTGAGGTCCCGCTAATGGGGGTCACTTCATAGAGAATTTTGGAAGATCAACAAAAAGGAAAGGCTTTCCTCAGATGTTCGGGTAAGGATCCGTTTCGCCAGAAAAAGGTAAAGCTACTTATCGGACCAGAATCGAACGTTGTTGACCTGGTAAGGATTGGAGTAGCTAATTATTAGGAGAAATGTGATGCTCGAGTACCAAGAACAAGACTACGGTGATTTGACACATTTAAATCGAGAAGGCCTTATTCTGAGGTCCATTGGTCGTGAGAATCTGGAAGTGTTTGTAAACGACAACCTTGAATTACTGGGGACTTCTTCAGCCATCTACGAGGCAAACGGGGACTACGCCTTCGGAAATTTCACCTCAGGGTGGTGCCGAATGCTGGACAGCGCCTCGCGCCGGCTTTGCAATACTTCAGATAATTCTGAAGCGCTGGACTCTGGTCGGTGGCTGTGTCATGAATCCTGCTGGACGGATTGCTCCAAACAGTCTGTTGCTGACGGTGTGCCAATCGACATCGAGTGCAACGGAGGTCTTCGGATCTATGCAATTCCGATCCTTGCGCAGGGCAATGTTGTTGGGGCGATCAATTTCGGATACGGAGACCCGCCAACAGATCCGGAACAGCTCCGAAAGCTGGCTGAGACCTATCAACTTGAGTATGATGACCTCGTTCGCGAAGCGGATGCATATGACTCACGCCCCCCATTTATCATTGATCTGGCAAAAAAACGACTGCATGCAACAGCCCGGCTCATCGGGTACATGATTGAAGCCTGCCTGGCTGAAGAAACGCTGCGGAAGAGCGAAGAAACGCTCCGCACCACGCTTCATTCCGTTGGCGATGCGGTGATTTCAACCGATATGGACGGTCTTGTTACCTCGATGAATCCGGTAGCGGAATCATTGACCGGCTGGAGCGAGGGAGAGGCAATCGGGCAGCCGCTGGCAACCGCCTTCCGGATTGTCAACGAACAAACCTGGCAGCTGATAGAAAGTCCGGTCACCCACGTTTTGGAAAGTGGTCAGATTGTCGGGCTCTCCAACCATACCATCCTGATTGCCAGGGATGGACGTGAAATCCCGATTGCCGACAGCGGAGCGCCGATCCGGAATGATGCTGGCGAGATTACGGGTGTGGTGCTGGTGTTCCGAGACCAGACCAAAGAACGCGCGGACCGGGAAGCTTTGGAAGCAAATTATACGCTGCTGCAAATTGCCGGTGAAACAGCTGGATTTGGCGGCTGGAGTGTTGATCTGAAGAATAATATCTGCACCTGGTCGGATGCGGTGGCCGATATTCATGAAATGCCCCGCGGCTATGCGCCGCCAGTCCAGGAAGGTATTGACTTTTACGCTCCAGAATGGCGGGCAAAGATTGCGGAGGTTTTCAGCGCTTGTGCGGAAAAGGGTATTCCGTACGATGAGGAAATGGAAATTTTCACACGGAAGGGGAAGCGCGTCTGGGTGCGGACCATCGGAAGAGCGGTGAGAGATGAAAGTGGCACAATCATCAAAGTGCAGGGTTCTTTTCAGAATATCACTGAGCACAAGCAGGCAGAAGTATCGCTGAAGGAAAGGGAAGACAGGCTTTCAAAAATAATGTTGGCCGCAAATGACGGCATGTGGGATTGGGATTTGAGAACGAATTCAGTATATTTTGATCCGCGCTACTATCAAATGTCTGGATATGAAGTAGATGAATTCCCCTATGATCTTGCAGAATTTCAACAACGCGTTCATCCCGATGATGTTGATTCTGTGATGAATGAAGCGGAAAAACATTTGAGGGGCGAGGTTGACCTCTTTCAAGTCAAGTTCAGATTCAGGAAAAAATCAGGAGACTGGCAATGGATTCAGGGGAAAGGAAAAATTGTCGAGCGAAATGAAGAAGGCGCACCGCAGCGCTTTGTGGGAACCCATCGTGACATCAGTGAACTTAAACAGGTGGAATTAGATCTTGTTGAACAAAAAGACCTCCTCAGTGCCATCTATCGCAACGCTCCCCTGGTCATGATGGTTGTGAATGCCGAACGGCGCATTCAACAAATTAATCGATTCGCAACGCAATTTGCAGATCGGGATGCGGAGGAGCCGCTCGGTATGCGCGGCGGCGAAGCTCTGCGTTGTCTGCATGTGCTGGATGATCCTGAAGGCTGCGGATTTGGTACCTTTTGTCAGCAGTGTATCATCCGGAATACGGTGCTTGATACGCTGGAAACAGGGAAAACCTACTTACAGGTCGAATCCCCTTACCAATTCAAAGGGGAGGACGATGTGATCCGCGAACTCCAATTCCTCATGTCCACAACGCCCATTGAGGTAAAGGGTGAGCGCATGGTTTTGGTGACTCTGCAGGATATCTCTGAGAGTAAGCGGGTCGAGCAGGAGCTGCAAGAAAGTGAGGAGAGATTCAAAGCGTTGCATAATGCTTCTTTCGGGGGGATTGTTATTCATGACAAAGGTCTCATCCTGGAATGCAATCAGGGTTTATCCGATCTTACTGGTTATACCTATGACGAGCTAATCGGGATGGATGGGTTGATGCTGATCTCCGAGAACACGCGGGATAAGGTTGTTCGTAATATTGAAGCCGGGTATGAAAAGCCTTACGAGGCGGAGGGTGTCCGTAAAAACGGTGAAATCTATCCAATCCGGCTGGAGGCAAGGAAAATCAGATACAAGGGCAAAGAAGTCAGAGTAGTTGAATTCAGAGACATCAGTGAAATCAAGCAGGCTGAAAAGGAAAAGGCACATCTTGAAACCCAGCTCCTGCAGGCTCATAAGATGGAATCCGTCGGGCGCCTGGCGGGCGGTGTAGCGCATGATTTTAATAATATGCTGGGTGTGATTCTTGGTCATGCGGAGATGGCTCTGGATCAACTGGACCCGGGGCAACCGCTGTTTGCCGATTTGCAGGAAATCCAGAGGGCAGGTCAGCGATCAGCGAAATTAACCCGGCAATTATTGGCATTTGCCCGCAAGCAGACCATTACTCCCCGGATCATCGATTTGAACGAGACCGTGGAGGGTATGTTACAGATGCTGCGCCGACTTATCGGGGAAGGTATTGATCTGGCCTGGCTGCCCGGAAAAGAACCCGCGCTGGTCAGGGTGGACCCCTCCCAGATTGACCAGATCCTGGCTAATTTGTGTCTTAATGCCCGAGATGCTATCGCCGATGTTGGGAAAATCACGATCGAGACGGGGGTTGTCTCATTTGATGAAACCTACTGCCATGAACACGCAGGTTTCTTACCGGGTGAATATGTGCTGCTTGCAGTGAGTGACACCGGATGTGGCATGGATTCTGTGATCGTGGAGCATATATTCGAACCGTTTTTTACCACCAAGGAGCAGGGGAAGGGGACCGGTTTGGGATTAGCCTCGGTGTACGGCGCGGTAAAACAAAACGAAGGTTTTATCAATGTGTACAGCGAGCCAGGCCAGGGTACGATCTTCAGGGTCTATCTTCCTCGGCTTCAGGACGGGACATCAATGCAGAAAGACAAGATGAAAGCAACCCCGAATATGCGTGGAAATGAAACCATCCTGCTTGTGGAGGATGAGCCGTCTATTTTGCATGTTGTATTGAGAATGCTCGAGAATCTTGGGTATGCTGTGATGGCAGCAAAGACCCCCACTGAGGCCATCCGCCTGGCTTCTGAACATCATGGTTCCATCGATCTGCTTATAACGGATGTTGTCATGCCTGAGATGAATGGCCGTGACTTGTCCAAAAATCTGGTTAACATTCATCCCGGTATCAAATGTCTTTTCATGTCCGGCTATACCGCAAATGTTATTGCTCATCATGGCGCTCTTGATCCAGATGTGGAGTTCATTCAGAAGCCGTTCTCGAACCAGGCATTGAGCACGAAGGTAAGGGAAGTTATCGAGAAAACCTGAAATGGGAGATCGCCGCTTTATGGTTAGGGTCTCTCCGGTCAAGAATGCCCATGATTGATTTTGTTATTCACTCAATGGAGGCAATCTGTACGTGCTGCGCTTTGGGTGGGGGAGGTATCAGTACTTTTTTGGAGAGCAATTATATATAGCATTTGAGGTGCAATCACTACGAGTGAGGCTATTGCCAAATGTTGTTGATTACGCATCTGGCGGCAATCCTCTAAGTTCAGCAGATTCCATCGAGATTGGTGCCGGTTTCGCCCACCTTCAGAACTCTCCGTATTTGTTGTTCAGTGAAGCGGGATTGCTTACGATCAAGCAATCCCCACTTATATTATCGCAGAGGTTGTCTACTTTTTCCTGATCTGATTTTTGGGAATATAAATCGCGCAGATCCTGCCAGGTTGAAGGAAAATCCCCGTTGAACTGTTCAGGAACGTGTACCTGATTGTTGATAGCATTACCCTTCATGTGCATCCTACAGCTGGGTTCACGTCATCAGTGGAATATTGGTGCACCGAACAGATTGGAAAGGCCTCCTCCCGGGGAGGTGAGTTTGGTTTTAATCTGTATCCTGGTGTACTCAGAGGCATCCATGCTTGCAGAACCGCACAATCCGCTGTGCGTTTTCCTTTTGGCATGGAGTCGGCACTCTAGAGGTGTCTGCGTGGGGATATAGGATGCTGGATGCAGAAGTGGATTGGGGTCCGGTTTGGACATGCGTGCTTCGTGGCGACCTACGGGCGTGGCTTGAAAAAAATCCTTGAACGCAATGCTCTTTTTCGATCCACACTGTCCAGACGGGTCAGGCTTTCAACTGCCTTTGGGAGTAGTATCAGCAGTTTTCCACACTCAGAAACCACGACATCCTTCCACTGCATGTTGCTCTGATTGATGAAGGTCTTCCATGAAGTAAGTAGAGATTTTTGCTGGACATGGTAGGGAGTATCGACGGGGTAGGCATGGATCCCCTCAAGATCATTTTCTCTCTGGGATCCACATTTTTGAGTGAGCGAACCTATTACTTCAAGATGGTTTGAGGTGAAACCGAACAAGGAGCGGAACAGCTCACTCAGAGGTATGCCATGCCACCTTGCCAACCTGGTGATAATATCAAATCGGAACATCAGATTTACATATACGGATTCCTCTTCATACCTTGTCTCGTTTCCTTCAAACAGGATCCGATCGAATTCTTTCCATCGTTCCATGATGGTTGTCAGTTGTTCCGTTGAGAGAGTAGACTCAGTCCAACGTGTGACTTCTTCGGATCCAGCGAGCTGATACCTGGTTCCGAAATGGACAGCCCCATAGTCAAGCAAGAGCAGGGGTGTGATTAGTCCGTCCGGGGTGAAATTGCAGAAACCAGGCTGGGTATCGTCCTCGTCATATGTTTTTCCATCATGGTTATTGATCATTGAATCATTTTCCATGGCCCTGGGCTGAAAGGTATTTTCCAAGCTTATACCGGAGTGTTTGGTTCAGGTGAGAATCATTCTTCATGGGCAGGAAGTTCCTGCTGGGGTCCAGGATACAGTGTACGCCAGAGAGATCCTCCCGGTTTCAGAAACCTGAATCGTTCCATTATACTGTTGATTGACCGGCTCTGCTCAGCCGGGATTCCTGACCGGATTCGAGCAGTCTTTTTTCCAGGTTAGGGAACGCAGGTTTTCCTTCGGTGCGTGTCATTATATTTCCCTGACCGACAGGTTACATCCAGGGTTCTGTCATGGTAGTGGTCTGGGACCAAAGGTGGCCTTAAGAATCTGGATCACCATTGACCGGAAAAAAGATGGCTCTATTACAGATATGATGAACAGACATAGGTGGCATCACTTTAGGTGTGTCGTCCTTCTTTGGCAGATGATCTCCCTCGCTGGGTGTTCTGCTCCCAACCCTGGACCTCAGGGATGTTGGACTCCGATGCAAACATTTCGTTGGTAGTCTGTGCCCGAGCTCCGTGGATCGTCTGTACCTGATCGATCGAAACGCCTGAGTCATCAGTCTCTGAGCCCAGGGTCGAACGGTGTAGGTGGACAGGGGCTCCCGGGAAGGACCATATCCAGCACGCACCACCAGATCCACAACCAGGGAACGGATCGAGTCCGGGCTGAGCCAGGCACCATACCCGTACCTGCGCTGGCGATAGGCTCAGAAACCAGGGCTTCCCCTGGGGTGGGTCACCGGTACGGCCTTGCTGGATGAGGATCCACGGAGAAACGACACTCCTTTCCTTCAAGTAGATGTCGATTGAGGTCAGGACTGCATCCTCCAGCACGATGTGGCTGGTCTGCCCGGTTTTAGCCACGTCCAGCCGCATGTGGCCGCCGGATTGTTTGGCCAGAAGAACATCGGTTCGCTTCAGAGTGCTGACATCCCCGGCGCGCAGGGCGGTTGCTCGCAAGGTCTGCACTGGTGCCAGTGTCCACAGTGCTTCAAAATGCAGCGTGTTGAATCACACG
Organism: Anaerolineales bacterium; assembly: GCA_016927115.1. Lineage (GTDB taxonomy): Bacteria > Chloroflexota > Anaerolineae > Anaerolineales > E44-bin32 > JAFGNH01. Next base: position 24,313 of record JAFGNH010000118.1, read on the forward strand.
AATGCATACGGCGGAGGGGAGATCCGTGTGGCTGCCACTGCTCAATGAAAGTACCGGCGGAGGATACTCCTTCAGAAACATGCTCTTTCATGCTGATCCTTACTCACATTCCAGCGGATTGCCCAGTTGAGCTGACAGATTGATCCACTTCTATGTTGACATCTTGCTGGTGTGAGCGTTAAGCTCGTTGTAAGGTCCTGGTGCTTGCAGAGGCATAGGGGATCTGTCATAATTGGCTGTCCTTATGGAAAAAGAACCGTTAATCAAAGGGAAACAAGATAAGGTCTTGGCCAAGTAGTACAGTACAGCAGGCAATCAGGTGGCCATATTATCTGTGTCAACGACTGACCAGGTTTACGTTGGAGGTGGAATGGCTCGAATAGATGTCAATCCTGCTGAACTGCGCAGAGCTGCCCGCGAGTGCGAAGCAGCCAGCATCCGACTTTCGGCTGTTGCCGGCGATGTGAGCGGCACTCTGGGCCGGATGCGCTGGCAGGGGCGCTCAAGGGCGGAGTTCGACCACCGGCACAGCTCCTGGCAGAGTTCGGCTCGGCACCAGGCTGACAACCTGGAACGGCTTGCTCGCGAACTTAACCAGGTTGCTCAGCGCTTGGAAGAGGCGGAGCGCCGGGAACGTCTGGAGAGCGAGCGGAGGGACCGTCGATGACCCGTATCGAAGTTGATCCCAATGAACTATCCAACTTCGGAAGCATGCTGTACGGCAAGCGCGGCGAAATCGAGAGCATCCAGCGCTCGGTGGAATCAGCGTTGAATATTTCCTGGAGCGGTGCAAGCCAGGCTGGAGTGATAAGCCGCTGGCAGGATACCCGCTCCGGGCTGCACAAGCTGGTACAGGAGACGGGGGATCTCTCCTCCTTTGTTAAGACGAAAGCACAATCCTTTCATGACGCAGATAAACACAGTTCGAGTGGTATTGGAGCAATCGCCTCGAATTGGATGGCTGGCGCTGCAGTCGTGGGTGTGACCGGAGTCGTGCTGGCGGAGAAGGGGATGCAGGCCTGGGGAAAACTGGGCTTGCGGGAGCAGGTTGAACTCGGTCATGATCTGCGTGAAGCGTATGAAATATATGAGACTGTTAAAGTTGTCCGCTCTGGGAAACTGATTAAGGATGGAGTCCACAGCGGGCATTCGATCATACTGGGAGGGCACAAGGTCCACCAGACAGTAGGGGTTGCGAAGAATCTGCACCATATCAATAACATCAACATCCCTGCGCATATGGCGAAGGAAGCGGCTGGCAGTACAGCGATTTTTACAGCGGTTTTCGCAGGTGGCCTTAACGCCTATGAAAACTGGCACACTTATCAGGATGAAGGTTTGGAGAAAGTTGTCGGTGCTACTGTGGTGGACACAGCGCTGGATGTCGCCCTCACCGCTGGGGGCGCTTTTGTTGGCGCGACGGCCGGTGGCGCACTGGGAGGTGCGCTCGGAGCGCTTCTTGGACCGCCCGGAGCTGCTGCGGGTGCAGTCATCGGGGGCAAAGTCGGCGCTGTAGCTGGAGGATGGGTTGGGGGTCAGCTATCAGAGTTGATAAAGGATCAATCGTGGTGGGAACATGCTCGTGAAGGCGCTGCCGAGGTGGTCCGCTTCCAGGAACAGGTGACGGTAGCAGCTGTTGCAACTTCATACAGGGTCGGGCAGCAGCTGGGAGAGGCGACCAGCCGGGTTGGAGCGGGGCTGATGAACACGCTCCAATCTGCAGGTGGAGATTTTGGAAGGAGGCTGTTTGGTGGTGGACAACCCGTATCGGCTTAGTGTGGAAGAATGGGCGCTGGCATTGAGCCTTGCCGGCGCCGGGCAGCAGTCGGAAGCGCTGCTTCGTACGTATCTCGGAGAATTGAGTGATGACATGGCCCGCGAGCGGATGCATGCGGCCGGTCATTCGTTGATCGCCCGCGGCCTGCTGGATATCGACCCGGAAGGGGCTGCGCCGCTTGATCCGGATTTCATGTCCTGTGTGAAAGCTATGGCCGCTGCTGACTATAGCCTGCGCTTTGGGCGCTCCAATGAAGCGGTGGACATGTTCCTGACCTATCATTTCAAGGATGGCAAGCTCTATGAACAGGCCCTGGAATATGGGGTGGTGATTGAGCTTACGACCATTCAGGATATGAAGGACGTGATCCAGGGGGGCATGGATTTCTATGACGTCGAGAAACATGCCGGTTTCAAGGCAGGTCCGGTACAGCTTCCGTATGCCCAGTTGGAAGATCTTACCGGTGTGACAGATCTGGACCAGTTGGACGCTGCGCTGAAAAGTGCTGGCGTAGGTGAAAAGGAACGGGTGCTGCTGAAAGAGGACCTGGCAGCAGCCCGCTCGCGCGGCAGTGTGCTCCTGGTGACCTATCCTGGGAATACCTTTCCACAGTCCGATCATGGCTTCCTCACCCTCGAAGGCCCCGAGAGGATGTGGCTGGTCAGCCTGGAAGAAGTGGATGGGGAGATGACAGCCACGTTGAAGCCCGGATCCAGGAAAACCTTCGAAGCAGAAGTATCAGCCCTGCTGACGGTGATGGCGTAACCCGATGGCATCCGCCGGCACAAGCCTCTGCCTGACCCCGGACCAGACGGTGATCCTGCTCTCGGACCTGGGAGCGGATTCACTCCTCGGGTTCAGCGACCCGTTCCGTGGTTTCCTGGTGGAGGAAATTCATGAGAAGATCGATGGGGAAATCCTGCCAGCCCTTGATGAGATGGGCGTCATCCGGCTAAATGAGCAGGGCATGTACCGCATCGATCCTGCATACCAGACCCTGCTGCAGCGCGCGGCTACACCCCGGCTGACCGTGTTGTTTGACGAGACTGCGGCAAAGGAAACCAGGGCTGGACTGCTGCATCGCGATGAGTCCGGGCTGGCGCAGCAGCGCCTGCTGGACGGGGAAGTGGTGCTGGAGGCTCTTCAGGAACAACCGCTGGAGGAATCTCTGCTGGGCAGGTACCTTTTAAAGGAAAGAGGGCTTCCCTCGGGAAGCGAACTGGTGCTGCCGCAGCGGATCTTCAAGGACGCCGCAGCCCGTATGCTGACCGGTGACCCGGAAGGTGCACATCGAGTATTGGCTGAGTCGGGACTGGAGAGAGAAGATCAGCAGGTCCTGCTGGATGCTCTGGCAGGATATGTGCGACAGGTGACCCTGGTGGGCATGAAGCGGTCAGCTGTCCCGTGGAAAGTGCTGGGTCTTGCCTTCCTGGAATGTGAAACCGGGTACTGGGAGATGAAACCGCTGCAGGGTGAGGTAGAGGACCGTGTGGTTCTTGCGCCTCGAAGCAGTGCGGAGCTGCGTGAGCGGCTTGCGACATGGTGTGATTCGCTGGTGCTTTGAAAAGCCGGCGGTTTTATGACAGATAATCTGTAATCAGCCCGGAAGAGCCCGGGCACAATTAATCAAGGAGAAAATCATGGCACGCATTCTTGTAACCCCCGAAGAAGTACACCAGGTGGCAAACCAGTTCAACCAGGCCAGCCAGGAATCCGAACAGATGGTCCAGCGGCTGGAAAGCACGGTCAACAACCTCGCCCCGAACTGGGACGGCATGACCTCGCAGCGCTTCTACAGCGACTATGAAACCTGGCGTACGAGCATGCGCCAGTTTGTGGAGATGCTGGGCCAGGTCAGCCAGGAGATGCACGCCATCGCAGACCGTTTCGCAGCTGCTGATCAGCAGTAGGTCTTTCGATTCGATCGATTCCACGGATGGGGTATCCCTATCCGTCGGACTGAACAAACTCTTTTTTGGGTACAAGGAACACACCTATCCTGATGCACTATCCTGCATCAGGATAGGTGTGTGGTCATTCATCCTTGACACCAATATCTACCTGAGCTGATTCAGAAGCATCTTCTGCCCTGTGGGTCCTGATATCGGAATGGAACCAGGAGATGAAATGGATCTGAACGAAATCCGGAAGGGAAGCCCGGTATCCATTCGCCCAAACCGGTTCTCTTTGTAGGATTCCTTTTGATTTGCTAGAATACCCTATCCTGAATGCCTTCACGGAGCTTTCCATGCCCTTCCGCCCCATGCCGAACGAAACAATCATGATTTCTGATGCCACCTATACTTTTACCGAGCATCCTGCCGCACCGGGTATGGCCTATGGCCAGGCGGGCAGACGTGGGACGGTCTACCAGGTGGCGGATGCACAGGGGCGGCTGTGGGCGCTGAAGGTGTTTTTGCGTCAGTACCGCGAGCCGCGCTTGGCGGGCCAGGCGGAGAAGATCCGCGGGTATGCATCGATCCCCGGCTTGCAGGTATGCCATCGCACGGTGATCACTGGCACCCAGAATCGGACCTTGCTACGCCAGTATCCGGATCTGGCCTATGCAGTGCTCATGCCATGGGTTAATGGCAAGACATGGCAGGAGATATTAATGTCAGGGGAAGCACTGGAAACGGAAAAAGTACTGCAGCTGGTATCTTCCCTTTTATTGACTCTGGGATCCATGGAGGAACGTGGACTGTCTCACTGTGACCTGAGCGGCCCGAATGTGATTTTTACTCCTGCAAATCAGGCAGCGCTGGTTGATCTGGAAGAGTTATACAGTCCGGATCTGGTCCAGCCGGAGCAGGTGCCGGGTGGTTCCCCTGGTTACGGGCATAAGACTTCTCCGCAGGGGTTATGGAACAGCAGCGCTGACCGTTTTGCAGGCGCGGTGTTGATTGCTGAAATACTCGGCTGGTCTGAGGAAGGCATTCGGAAAAACGCCTGGGGAGAAGGCTATTTTGACCCACAGGAAGTGGGTACCAACTGCGAACGGTATCGATTGCTTAAGGAATATCTGAAGGAGAAGTGGGGAAATCATCTTGCTGAAGTTTTCCAGCAGGCGTGGGAGTCCGAGACGCTGAAAGACTGCTCCATGTTTGCTGAATGGCTGGCTGCTTTGCCGGAGGAGGCATCCCTGCCAAGTAAATCGATAAGCACATCTGACCAGGAACATAGATCATATGAAACCACGCTGCCTGATCCGGAAGCTCTGGAAAAGAGGAAATGTCCGGTTTGCGGAAAATCCTTTACTGCAGAACTTGCAGTGTGCCCTTTCTGTGAATCAGGTGAAAACACCGGGGGGCTGTCTTCCCGGAACACCACAGTGAAATCTGCTGCTTTAAAACCCGGAACGCTGGTGCGAGACTCCCTGCCTGCACAGAAACCTGGACCGGCTAAACGTAAAAAAGGCATTCCATGGCAGGCTGCAGCTGGCGTTCTGGCGGTGATAGGGATTGGTCTTTGGTCCGGAGGGCTGTTTGGAGACCGGGAGAAACCCGCCGATACCGGGTTGGATCCAGTGGCGTCGGAAGCAGCGACGGCAGACTATTTTCTCCCAGCTGAAACATTTAACGGGATCTCTGTAAGCAGCCTGGATCCTGAAGCACATATGGCTCCGGCGGGTGCGCTGCTTCGCTCCGGGCATGGAAAATTCAATGACCTGGCATATTCTGCAGAGGGCAGCTATTTTGCCATGGTTACCGATATCGGAATCTTTATCCATGATGCGAAATCGCTGGACCTGATGTGGTGCGCGCCGTCTAATCTGCCACTGCTCAGTGTCGCCTGGTCACCGGGCAGCGCGTATCTGGCAGTTGGGGATTCCGATGGAAATATTCTGATCCTGGCTTCATCGAACGGTGAGCTGCTTGCGTATATGGATGGAAGGCCGCTTGAAGAGGATGAAGGGGCTGAAGAGGAGGCGGTGGTCGAGGAGGAACCGAATCCGGTTGGGGTTGATGCCGGACCGGATGCGCTGCACAACCAGCGGAGCAGTGCAGCAGCTGTTCACGGAGGGCATACGCATGTTGTAACTGCCGTTGCCTGGTCCCCGGATGGCCGCTACCTGGCCTCCATTTCTAGTTGGGATGATAACCTCATCATCTGGGATATGCTTCTGGGTGAGCGCAGGTTCATCCGGGAGGTGGATCCACGGCTGCCGGACCTGGCCTGGGATTCCAGCAGCAGCCGGGTGGCATTCAATTCAGCCGACCGGGTGAATATATTTGACCTTGAAAAGAATGACATCTACGCCATTTTCAATGCAGGAGAGGTTGATATCGAGAGCTTTGCCTGGTCCCCGGACAGCCGCTGGATGGCGGTTGGTGTTGATACCAGGACAGTATACGTGAAGGATGTGGCATCTGGCAGTATTGCTTTTTCGCTCCCGGATCTGGAGGGGGATCCGATAGCCATGGACTGGTCCCCCGATTCATCCAGCCTGGTGATATACGATGAATGGAATGGTGGCTTGACCTGGGATCCGCAGCAGGGCAAGAAACTTGTCCAAGTAGATACCGGGGTTGAGCGTTTCATCCTGCTGCAGTGGTCTCCGGATGGATCGCAGCTCGCTGGTTTAACCGATGATGGGAAACTGATGATCTATGACGCCGGCAGTGGAAGGGAAGTGCACTCACTTCCCGTCTATGTCACCACGCATTACGCCAGTGAGGATCTGCCGATCGAGCAGGGATTGGCCTGGTCTCCTGACAATTCGCAGCTGGTGGCAGCAATGTCCGATAACGAAATCAAAATCTGGACTGCAGGGGAAACCCCGGGGATGCAGTCGTATACTGTATGTGATTGGCTGGACTCCGGGAATGGTGTGCGGGCTGTCGCCTGGCAAGAGGATGGTGCTTCTGTCCTGGTCGGCTGCCCGGATGGCACCCTGCGGAGCTGGCCGGATATCGATCGTGTTGTAGGGCTGTCGATGTACGCAGAACAGGATATTGGCCCGATAGGGATCAGCTTCTCACCAATGCTTGACAGCTTCCTGTCCTACTCTCCTTATTCAGAAATCGTGGGACAGAGAATCAATGGTGGTGAAATATTTGAAGTAACACCTTTTAGCTCTGAGGGTTTACATTCGCTTTCATGGTCTCCTGACCAGGACTATGCAGCATTCGGCTATTGCAGCGGGTATCTTTATGTTTCCGGTTTATTCCTTGGTGGACCGATTCGAGAGTTTTCTGGCAATTCATGCATCCATGTAGATTGGTCACCCTCTTCGGATTCCCTCCTGTACACATACATGAATGACGAAGAAGAAGGGATACTTTGGGTGGTTTCCCGTGAGGGAAATAATGAGTCTGCTGGAGAGGGGGAATGGAGGATCCAGGCACATGCCAGCAGCATTGTCAGCACAACCTGGTCTCCCGATGGAAAATGGATTGCCACCGGGGCTGAGAATGGCGAAATTAAAATCTGGGAAGCGGAGACCGGTGACTGGTGGCGGACGATGACCGGTCACCTGGGCAGCGTCGTTGCGCTGGCCTGGTCCCCGGATGGCTCCACGCTGGCTTCACTGTCGCGGGATAATTCCCTGATCCAGTGGGATGTATCCGATTTGCAGTAGTATGCTGCAGTCTTTTCCCGGTCGAACCTTAGTCAACAGGACCAAAACGTTTCGAAAAATTAGGCTTGTGAGCGGAGTATGCAAGATGCCCTTCCGACCAAACCCGAACGACACCATCACTATTGCAGATTCCACCTACATTTTCTCCGAGCACCCAGCCGCTCCGGGCATGGCCTACGGTCAGGCAGGGCGGCGCGGGACGGTGTATCAGCTGGCGGATGCACAGGGGGGACTGTGGGCGCTGAAGGTGTTCCTGCGCCAGTACTGCGAGCCGCGGCTGGCGGGGCAGGCGGAGCGCTTGCAGGCGCTGGCGGCCCTGCCGGGCTTGCGGGCAGCGGAACGTGCTGTCCTCACCAGCTCGCAGCACCGGGCGCTGATCCGGGAAAACCTCGACCTGGCGTATGCGGTGCAGATGCCGTGGATCAGCGGGCGGACATGGATGGAGGTGATTCTCTCCCGGGAGCTGCTTCCACCGCTGGAATCGTTGCAGCGCGCTTCAGCGCTGGCGGCTGCACTGGTGGGGATGGAGGAGCGCGGCCTGGCACACTGCGACCTGAGCGGTCCGAACCTGATCCTGCCGCCGGAAGGCGGGGTGGAGCTGGTGGACCTGGAAGAGATGTATGGTCCGGAGCTGATGAAGCCGGAGCAGCTGCCGGGCGGCTCGCCGGGGTATGCACACAGGACGGCTCCGCAGGGGCTGTGGAACAGCCGGGCGGATCGCTTCTCCGGGGCGGTGCTGTTGGCTGAGATGCTGGGCTGGTGTGATGAGCGGGTGGTGGAGACTGCCTGGGGAGAAGGGTATTTCCAGCCGGAGGAGATGTCGGAGGAAAGCGAGCGCTCGCGGCTGCTGAAGAAGGTGCTGGCGGAGCGGTGGGGGCAGGGTCCCGCGGAACTGTTCGGGCGGGCATGGGGTGCGGATACGCTGGCGATGAGCCCGACATTCAACGAGTGGGCGGC
>JAFGNH010000013.1 GCA_016927115.1 Anaerolineales bacterium
CCAATGGTTCCATGGTTTGTGGAGCCAATCATAGCATTGGAAGTATAGGATGGTTTGATTTACACCATTGACAAAGACATAACCCAAAATTCTATATATGGATGAAGGGGATTAACAGTTTTTATAACCTTTTTTTCTATCTTTTCTTTTCATCCAAGAATTTTGCTATCCTATCTATCCTGTTAATTCCTGTAGACATTCACTTCTTTCTCTCCATCTCCTTTTTCAGACCTTCTAACGCGGTATAATCTCTTCATAAAGACAATAAGGAGTTGTCATGGGGCAGACAAGAATAAAATTTGGTACCGATGGCTGGCGGGCCCGTATTGCTGATAGTTACACCTATTCATCCGTTCGCCGCTGTACTGCAGGTTTTGCAGCATATATTCTCGAAACTGAAGGCACTGACAGGCCGATCGTCATTGGGTATGATATGCGATTTGCCTCCGAAGATTTTGCCATAACCGCCGCCGAAGTTCTCGCTGCAGCCGGGTTCAAGGTTCATCTTACAGATGGCCCCACCCCAACCCCGGTGATCTCCTTCTCTGTCCCTTCTCGTAATGCAGCTGGTGCTATTAACATCACTGCCTCACACAACCCGCCATCCGACAACGGCTTCAAAGTCCGTGACCGTAATGGCGGTGCAATTGCGCCTGCCGGCCTGACCAGGATTGAAGCATCCATTCCAGACAGCGACGACAATATCGAACGAATCCCTTATGCTGAAGCTGTTGAGAAAGGCCTCATCGAACGCTTCGATGCAGCACCAGCCTATATCGAGCAGCTCAAGCGCATGATCGATCTTGAACCGATCCGCCAGGCTGGTCTGCACGTGCTTGTCGATCCGATGTGGGGAAATGGCGCAGGTTGGTTCACGGAACTGCTTTCCGGCGGCAGCACTGTCGTCACTGAAATACACAACGAACGTAATCCCACCTTCCCTGAAATGATACGGCCCGAGCCCATTCCACCGAACATCGATCCTGCCCTGGCCTATACCACTGAGATCAACGCGGATGTGTGCATCATCAACGATGGCGACGCCGATCGCGTCGGCCTGGGCGATGAACACGGACAGTTTGTCAACCAGCTTCAGGTATATGCACTGCTGGCAGACTATCTGCTTGAAATACGTGGTGAACGCGGGCCAATTGTCAAGACACTCTCCACAACTTCCATGCTGAATACACTCGGAACGCTATATAATGTACCCGTTTTTGAAACCGGTGTCGGTTTCAAATATGTTGCTCCGAAAATGATGGAAGTCGATGCCCTTATCGGAGGAGAGGAATCAGGCGGATATGCATTTCGGGGGCATGTTCCGGAACGTGACGGTATCCTTGCCGGACTGTACCTGCTTGATATGATGGTACAGCTCCAGAAGAAGCCTTCCGAGCTGGTGGCTTATCTGTTTGACAAGGTCGGGGCACACTACTACGATCGCATCGATACCAAGCTGCCGGGTTCTGAACGAAAAGCCTTTATGGACAGGATGGATAAGGCAGACCCTGCAGAAATCGCAGGTCTGAAGGTTACCGGGATCAATCGCACTGATGGGCATAAATTCTGTTTTGAGGATGGCGGCTGGCTGCTTGTCCGTTTTTCCGGTACTGAACCAGTTGTGCGGGTATATTGCGAAACGACAAAAGAAGATAAAGTTCAGGCTATCCTTCAGGATGGATTGAAGCTGCTGGGGATTGCATGACTGCCCTGCCTGTTCTGATTGATACCCACTGCCACCTGCATATGCCGGAATTCGACGGGATTCTCGACAGGGTCCTTGAATCGGCTGCTCAAAAAGGTGTACAAAAAATTGTTATCCCGGGGATCGATCTTGCCAGCAGTAAAGATGCAGTATCGCTTGCAGCGCGCCATTCAAACCTGTTTGCCGCTGTAGGTGTCCATCCTCATGAAGCAAAAACCTGGGACAATAGTACATCTGATGCGCTTATTGAATTAGCCCAGGCACCAAATGTTGTAGCCATTGGTGAAATCGGGCTGGATTATTACCACAATCACTCTTCTCCGGAAGCACAACGTGCTGCATTCCACGCGCAGATGGGGATTGCAGTTGAAATGAACCTGCCTGTAATCCTTCACAATCGGGAAGCAACATCGGATGTTCTGGCAGAATTAGCAAAATGGTACATACCAGCCTCCAGGCAGAAACCTTCCGGTGTGCTGCACGCCTTTTCAGCAGATCTTGCCGCTGCACAGCAGGCTCTCGAATGGGGCTACCTGATTGGTATTGGTGGTCCCATAACCTATAAAAAAGCCGATCAACTCAGATCGACCGTGAAAGAGATTGGCCTGACTTCCATTGTGCTTGAAACGGATGCGCCGTTTCTTGCCCCACACCCTTTTCGTGGGAAACGGAATCAACCTGAATGGGTTTTCTATGTTGCAGAGATGCTTGCATCGATATTTCATACTACAATAGAAAACACTGCTTCATCGACAACAAGGAACGCAAATTTATTATTTGACCTGAATCATGAATAAGACATCCATAAATGTTTTTAATTTGTTAGAAAGTGAACTATCGCTCGTAGACCGTGCTATGCGGCAGGAGTATCAGGATACACATCCGGATATCGAGGCTGCGCTTAACCACCTGCTTGATGCCGGTGGAAAAAGGGTTCGCCCCACGCTTCTCATTCTTTTTGGGAAGATGTTTGATGCGCCGCTGGACCGCAGTACGACGATGGCTGCAGCAATCGAGCTGCTCCATAATGCTACCCTTGTCCACGATGACTTTATTGATGGATCCTTGCTGCGGCGTGGTATTCCAACCCTGAATGCGCAATGGTCTTCCGGAGCTACCGTTCTGACCGGTGATTACATCTTTGCCAAAGCAGCACATCTGGCTTCGATCTCAGGTTCTATTGAACACATGCAATTATTCTCCAAAGCACTCATGACGATCGTTGTGGGGGAAGTATCTCAGCTCTTCTCAGTCAACGGACAGACTCTCGAATCGATGTATTATGATCGTATCTATGCCAAAACAGCTGCATTGTTTACATTGGCTTGTGAAGTAGGTGCATTACTGGGGAATGCATCCGAAGAAACTGTCTCAGCTGTTCGTGCCTACGGTACAGCCGTGGGCTGTGCTTTCCAGATTATTGATGACATGCTGGATTTCTCAAGTGCAGCAGACACACTGGGTAAACCCGTTGGAGGAGACCTCCAGCGAGGGATTATTACCCTTCCCGCAATTTACTACTTCGCTGATTTTCCCAATCAAGCTGGTGTCAACGATATCCTTAACCATAAAAATATTCCCGGGCAAACGATGCTCGATCTGATTGAGGCTATCCGCTCCTCAGATGCAATAGAACGCACTCATGCCCGCGCCAGAGAATTTATCAGTGAAGGAATCCAGGCCCTCTCGGAATTCCCTTCAGGCCTTGAAAAGGATGCTCTGATTGATCTGGCATATTTTGTTACCGACCGAACTGCATAACCGTATCTGATCCATCACAAGGAGGAAGTGTGAATATCAATATCCGTGAGTTTAAAAGAGTGTCAATAATTTCTGTTGAAGGGCGTATTGATTCAAACACAGCTGCCGAATTTGAAGAAGCTGTCGAAAACACCCTGACCAATACTGGCAGTAACCTGATATTCGATTTATCCAAAGTAGATTTCCTCTCCTCCAGTGGACTGCGCGTTATGGTAACTGCACGGAAAAATTCCCAGTCCAAAGGCGGTGAATTCAGCCTCTGCTGCCTCTCAACTCAGGCAAGAGAGAGCCTGTCGATTGCTGGACTGGATGTGCTGTTCCAGATCTATCCAGATCGAGAGACTGCGATCGGCTCTTATTGATATCAAACGATGAAGCCGAAGCAGTTAACGATCCAGGCGTATCACAATCAGATCTCAGAACTCTGTGATCTTGTACAGGAGATAGCTCGGCAATCTGGTTTTAATGAAACTACAGCTTATTCCTGCTCCCTGGCTGCAGCCGAGGCATGTGAGAACATTATTCATCACGGATACGGTGGTGAAACTCACCACGAAATCACCCTTAATATTGAAACTACTGTTACTGGCAGCCTCATGCTTACTCTCAGTGATGAGGCGCCTGCATTTAATGCATCTCTAAAGCCTGAACAGAGCACCTGGTCTCCGGAGAATCCGCCCGTAGGCGGATTGGGGCTGCGGATTATCCACCGCGTGATGGACGAGGTGCTTTATGAGCGAACCAGCAGCCAGAATATTCTTACCCTGATCAAACATATACAGCAATGAATTTTGCCTGTTTTTGCTGCAGGTATTTAATGGTATCTCTGATAATCAGAAATTGCCCCGAGGTTGGGTTTTTATGATGAGCAAGGACTCTTCACCAAAGTCGGATTATAAGGTCGATCTGCAGTATATCGCTGACCTGTGCTCAGGACTGACCACGATCCCCTCTGACCCTGAAGAAATCTGTGAAGGACTTTATCTCTCCTGCGCCCAATTTTTAAATATCGATATATTCCTCGCCGGGCGCTATAGCCAGAAACGTTTCTCATCTCTCCTCTGGATCTGTGAGGGTCAAAAGCAACCTCCTTTTGAAACAGTCTTTCCGGCAGGCTGTTATTCATTCCTGGACAGACTTCTGGAAACCAGAGTACCGCAGCTCTTTGACTCAACAAAAGACGACCGGCTTCCTGAAAAGCTCCAAAATGCAGTACCCGCAGACCGGGAACTTTATGGTATTGTTTTCCCTCTCTTTAATGGAGATAGACTGTGGGGAACGGTTGCAGTATTCAGTTTTTCCCGGCCTGCCACTTGGGAGCCGATTATCAGCATATTTTCTCTGCTCACTACCTCAGCATCCGGACAATTGGCAGGAGCCTTCTCACTTCAAGAGAACCAGACCCTCGCTTTCGATAAGCAGATTAAACGTACCTTGGTACAGATACTCACCTCAAATTCACCTATGACTGACCGCTTGTGCTGGGCATTGGATTTTACTGCTGAAATGCTTCCCTCGATGGAGCTCTGCCTGCACCAGGTCCAGGACCAGCAGACCTCCCCGCTGGCTGCTACTCCCGGGTTTACAAACTCAACAGGTCTGGACACCTACAATCCAGAGCTTGCGCATCTCACCGCTGCAGTTCGGAAGATCAAGGTTCATCCAGCCAGCGGGGATCCAATCCAGCAACTGTGCATACCGATTTCCAGTGCCGGCGGACTCACGGGCATCCTGGAGATACGACAGCCCAGCCCCACCGGAATAAAAAAGGGTGAAAAAGCACTTCTGACTGAACTGGCAGGCCTTTTCAGTTTCCCTCTTTACGAATCCTCTCTGCAGACCAGAACTGAGAAGCAAGAGTGGACTACAACTGTTCTATCAGAAGTGGCAAAGAATGCAGCCCGACCCGGAGAAACTGCGGATGCCCTGCACGCAGTGCTCCAACTCCTTATACTTCTTGCTGGTGTGGACTGGGCCGCACTTTACATTATTGATAACAGCGGTATGGCAGTTCCTGGACCAGTTGCGGGCTTGGAAAAGCAAATTCGGACGATTTACGAGGAGTCAAGCTGGAAGCTGGATGTATCAGATCTTTCTGATACAGTCGATAGCGGCCGAATATTTCTCTTTCATCTGCCGCCTGGTCTTACTCCAATCTTCAATACGAGAAGAACTTATGCGATTGCCTTTCGTGAAGATGAAACACCCCTTGGTATTCTCTTGATTCCTGCGGTTGAAAATCTTATGGAACGATCAGCGCTGTTTGAGGGAATCGGGCATCAGATCCAGCTCCGTCTCAGTAACGCCCGGCTTATCGAGAAAACAGCCAGTCAGCGAGAAATGGAACGTGAGCTTCTTCTTGCACGCAAGATCCAGGAAAGTTTCCTGCCGGACCAAACCCCCTCGGTTGCCGGCTGGGATATCAGCTGTTCCTGGCAGGCAGCCCGCCAGGTAGGTGGCGATTTTTATGACTTCCTGCAGCCCCCCAATATTGAACGGAACGCCAATTCTTTTGACTTTATCATTGCTGATGTATCGGGGAAAGGTGTGCCTGCCGCCCTGTATATGGCTCTGAGTCGAACACTGCTCAGATATGTTGCGGCAACGTATTCGGATCCCGGAATAATCCTGACCCGGGTAAACCGTTTTCTGATCGCGAACACAAATGTGGATCACTTCATCAGTATGTTTTATGGCTGTTGGGATCTTGAGCAGAATATCCTGCACTATGCCAATGCCGGACATAATCCTCCAATTCTGGCCAGCCCTTCTGGTCAATGTAAGATTCTGGACCATCATGAAATGGTGCTCGGCATCGAGGAATCAATCATCTACACCTCCCATTCGATCCAGATCCCACCGGGTTATTTGCTTATGGCTTACACTGATGGTATTACTGAAGCGGAAGCATCTCCGGGCACTTTTTATGGCATAAACCGGCTGCAGCAGGTATGTAAAACAATGAATCAATGCACCAGTTCAGACATAATCCAAAAAATTCGCAGCGATGTCGATGAGTTCAGCAACGGGCATCTTTCAGACGATCGGACGCTGATAGTACTCCACAGGCTGGTGAATGAAAATGCAGCAGTCAAACCAAATTAGCGAGGTTTCGAAAAATAATGACTAATGTATACCCTTCCACTCACCCTCTTGTCGCACATAAGCTCACCAAACTGCGGGACAAGAAGAATACAGATCCGAAGAAATTCCGTGAATTGATCCGGGAAATATCAGCTCTCCTAACCTATGAGGTTACTGCTGACATGCGAACAAAACCGGTTAGCGTGGAAACCCCACTGGCTCGCACGGAGGGTTTGGAAATGAAAGAACCCATTGCATTGATTCCGATTCTACGTGCCGGACTGGGAATGGTAGAAGGTGTCTGGAGTTTGATGCCGTCTGCAGAGGTATGGCACATCGGTTTGTACCGTGATGAAAACACCCTCCAGCCAGTTGAATATTATAATAAGCTGCCCATCGAACCAACGGTGTCTGTTTGCCTTATCCTGGACCCCATGCTTGCAACTGGTGGTTCCGCCATTGCTACGGTTGACCTTCTTAAGCGCTGGGGTGTCAAACGGATCAAATTTGTCGGTGTTATCGCCGCACCAGAAGGTATAAACACCTTACACAAGCACCACCCTGACGTCCCCATTCATATTGCTTCCATTGATGATAATTTGAATGAAAATGGTTATATCGTTCCTGGCCTGGGTGATGCGGGAGATCGTCAGTTTGGTACGGGTTAGGAAATCAAATCTGGTTCCGGCTTTACCGCAGGTTCAAGTCTCTATGCCTGCTTCACACAACATTCTTCTTTTTCCGGTTAGAGCCAGTTTATCAGTTTCGATGCAAAAATTCACAGTAGAACACCTGCTCCTCTTCAAATGCGGTCTTTCATTATGGCTATGCGCATTTTTATTCCATACTATTTCGATTTACGACGAATATGCGGGGCAAATTCTTTCTGTTTTCTGAAAAGCCGGTTTTGAAAGCCAATTGCATCTACTCCAGATTACTCGACGAAAAGAAGTCTTCTAAACCGCCTTAAAAAACAGGGGGAAAAAAAGCCGCGATGCATCATGCACATCGCGACTTTGAGAATATTTTCCAACTCTGGAATACCTGCAAACTGAGTAACTATTCCAGTGCTGCTTCTGTGATCTTTATAAAATCGGCTGCCTTCAAGCTTGCACCACCAACAAGGCCACCATCAATATCCGGCATAGAGAAGAAGGTTGCCGCATTACCAGCCTTTATACTGCCTCCATACAGAATACGGATCGAATCAGCCCGCTCTCTATCCCATACTTCGGCAAGAGCACTGCGGATGCTGTCCTTTATTACAGCATTGGCTCCCTCAGGAGTTGCTGCTTTTCCAGTACCGATGGCCCACACTGGCTCATAGGCAATCACCAGACCCTTTGCCTGTTCCAGGCTCAGTCCTGCAAGGCCATTGACCACCTGTGTTCTGACAACGGTATCTGTCTGCCCGGCTTCGTTCTGTTCCAGTGTCTCCCCCACACACACAATCGGTCGAAGGCCTGCCGCCAGTGCTGCCTTTACCCTGCGGTTAACAGTTTCATCAGTCTCACCAAAATATATGCGGCGTTCTGAATGCCCTATGATCACAAAAGTGCATAATTCCTTCAGCATGACAGGTGCTATTTCTCCTGTGAAAGCCCCATTCTCCTCCCAGAAGACATTCTGGGCACCTACATGAATAGAACTGCCTTTAAGCATGCGGAATGCTGTCTCCAATGCTGTAAAGGGCGGACAGACCAGCTTTTCAACACCGCTGATCGAATCCAGTCCTTGTTTCAGTTCTTCCAGCAGAGCTGATGTCTCCGCAACGGTTTTATACATTTTCCAGTTCCCTGCAGCTAACGGTGTTCTTATCATCTTATCCTCCATCCTGTAAAAACCGGATTAAATTTTTCTCTGTGCGATCAGGAAAATTCTTTTGTTTCCTCAAATTTTGTCAGCAGAAATTCCACATGGTTTAGAATCCATTCCGGAACATTTTCTGCACCAAGAATAAAATCTGTATCCGCGTAAAACTGTTCTTCATTCTGAACCCCCAACCACACTTCTGCCCTTAGCATACGGTAGATCAAATTATTCGGCTGCCGTTCCACTGCCTGATTGATATCATCCATAATGTGTTCCGGACCATGAAGAAATAATTTTGATCTCAACTCAACCGGATAAAGATCGAGGTTATCTCCATGCCGTGCGCGGGTTTCATCCAGTACAGGGGTCATATCACCTTCCTGACCGGCTGCAAGATAAAGCATTTGAAATAAAAGGTCTTTATAAAAATTTACATCATTTACCGGTAAACCCGGGATTTCCAGAATTTTTATAAAGACCCTGGATGCCTCGATAAACATACCTTCATCTGCATAGCGAAATCCGTCGCCAGAAAGTAATTCAGCCTCACGAATAGCCTCGCCGGCGTTTGCATAATTCTCAACTTCAGCGAGAATTTCTTCCTGGGCTGCTGCTTGCTCATGTGAAAGAACAACATTCTCAGGATCACTCTGAATGTTGTCAGGCTTGAGCAGAGATAGAATTGCCAACGCACTGATACAGGCGATAATAATTCCCACACCAAGCCATACCCAACGGAATCCTGATTTTTTGGGTTTTTCAGCAAGAATCGGTGGAGATCCTGGAATCGCAGATTCAACTGGTGCTGACACTGTACGTTCACCTGCAGTGCCTCTGTAGTTGAGGGCGGTATCTTCTGCTGCCGGTACCTTGTCTATACCGGGGTCACCACCTTCGCAGGCGGTTCTAAAGGCATTCACCATGCTCTGAACATCATCAAACCGATCATTACGGCTTTTAGCCAAAGCCTTAAGCAGTACACGTTCAACCGTAATCGGTACCTGGGGATTTATTATGGTAGGCAGTGGCAGGGGTGTATATATATGGTCATGGATAATGGAAAATGGTGTATCAGCCTGGAATGGCACCCTGCCGACAACAATTTCATAAAGAACCACACCAAAGGAATAGATATCTGTGCGCGGATCGAGATCCTTTTCTCCCTGAGCCTGCTCAGGGGAGATGTACTGCGGTGTTCCCATCAGCATATCGCTTGACAGTGTGGATTCACCTGCTGCAGCAATACGAGCCAGACCGAAATCAGCCAGATAGATTCCGCTGCCATTCTCAAGCAGAATGTTGGAAGGTTTTACATCGCGGTGCAGTACTCCCCGTTCATGTGCATGAGAGAGGCCCTGACCAACAGCTTCCACGATACGCAATCCTTCCTGTGGATCCAGTGGGGATTGAGCCAGGCGGGCCTTAAGTGTCACCCCCTCAATGTACTTCATAACAAGGTAAGGCTGTTCATTTTGCTCTGAAAAATCGTATATTGGCACGATATTTGGATGTTCAAGCCTCGCAATGACCCTCGCTTCCCGGCGAAATCGTTCAAGGAAATTTGGATCTTCTTTAAAGGCCGGATGGAGAACTTTTATTGCAACGAGTCTGTCTAATGCTGGATGATAAGCTTTATAGACAGTAGCCACACCGCCCTGACCTAATTTCGCCAGAATACGATAAGAGCCAACATTTTCTCCATTAGCGAAAGGCATGGTATCTCCAGGAGCGACACACTGATGCGTGCCTTTATCTTGATCAGCAATTACCTAAAAGAATACAAGCTCATTCTACAACAGCCCCCACGCTTCTACTATAAGCGTAAGGTGAATTATGATCATCTTTCCTGGGAAAACTATGCAGCGGCTTGAAACCAAGCCGCTGCGTTTCTTTACTTGCTTCTATCTCAGCGGTCGTTTAGAGCTGCCACACCGGGAAGTTCTTTGCCTTCCAGGAATTCCAGCGAAGCCCCTCCCCCGGTTGAGACGTGGTCGATTTTATAATCCAGGCCTGCCTGTCGTACCGCAGCAGCTGAGTCGCCGCCACCTACGATAGATGTACCACTACTGTCCGCCACAACCTGTGCCAGTTTCATGGTGCCTGCTGCAAACTTCGGAAATTCAAAAACTCCCATAGGGCCATTCCACACGATCGTACCTGCTTTTGCTGCTACTTCCGCAAAGCGTTTGAGTGTTTCAGGGCCGATGTCCAAAGCCCGCCAGCCGGCAGGAATTTCATCTATTAAGACCACGCGATCCAGCGCATCAGCAGAAAAGGCATCTGCAATGACAACATCTGAAGGCAGGAGTATGCGGTTCCCAGCCTTTTTTAAAAGGTCCTTTGCAGTTTCGAGTGCATCTGTTTCAACAAGGGAATCCGCCATATTATAGCCCTGCGCTGCGAGGAACGTATTGGCCATCCCTCCGCCAATAATCAAGGTATCCGCCTTTTTCAAAAGGCTATCGATCACACCTATCTTATCGGATACTTTCGCTCCTCCCAGTATTGCCACAAATGGGCGTTTAGGATCTTCCAGTGCTTTACCGAGATAATTCAATTCCTTTTCCATGAGAAAGCCGGCGACAGAAGGAAGATATTCGGTTACACCGGTGGTTGATGCATGGGCCCGGTGTGCAGAACCAAAGGCGTCATTCACAAATATATCTGCAAGTTTTGCGAGGCCTGCTGAGAATTCAGGGTCATTCTTCTTCTCGCCAGGCTTGAATCTAGTATTTTCCAGCAGTACAAATTCACCCGGCTTCAATGCTTCAACAGCGGCTTCTGCTTCCGGGCCAACAGTCACAGGAACAAACTTTACACTGCGCCCGAGTAATTTGGATAGCACTTCCGCGACTGGTTTCAAGGTAAACGCGGGGTCCGGTTCATTCTTTGGGCGGCCCAGATGCGAGCAAAGTACAATCCGTGCGCCATGTTCCGCCAAATAATTAAGTGTCGGCAAGGCTGCACGAATACGGGTATCGTCAGATACCTGTCCGTCGTTTAAAGGGACGTTAAAATCAACCCTTACAAGAACCCGCTTATCTTTGACATCAATATCTCGAATAGTTTTTTTATCAAACACGAGAGCACCTCTCAACAAAAGGCAGCAGACGGCTTTGACACGTCTGCTGCCCTTGGTATTAATTTTGACTAGAGGGATTTTGCAATCATTGCAGCCAGATCAGCTGTACGGACCGAATAACCCCACTCGTTATCATAGAAGGACACAACTTTAACCATGTTTCCGCCCATGATATATGAGAATTGGGCATCAACGATGCTGGACCTGCTGTCGCCTTTGAAATCCATGCTCACAAGCGGTAATTCACAGAAACCAAGAATGCCATTCATTGGGCCTTCTGCTGCCGCACGGAAAGCTGCATGCAGTTCTTCAGTCGTTCCATCGCGTTCGAGGTCGGCAACAAAATCAACTACTGAGACCGTGGGAGTTGGGACCCGCATGGCAAAACCATCGAACTTTCCTTCCAGATCCGGGATTACCAGAGCAACGGCTTTGGCAGCACCGGTAGTGGTCGGGATTATATTCATGGCAGCAGCACGAGCCCTGCGCAGGTCCGAATGAGGAAGATCTAGAATGCGCTGGTCATTGGTATATGAATGAATCGTGGTCATCAAACCTTTGACGATACCGAAAGTATCATGCACAACTTTAGCTGCGGGTGCGAGGCAGTTTGTGGTGCAGGAAGCATTTGAAATAATATGGTGTTTTTCTGCATCATACATATCATTATTAACGCCAAGAACAATAGTGATATCTGGTTTCTTTGCCGGTGCCGTGATAATAACTTTCTTCGCACCCGCTTTAAGATGTTTCCCGGCACCTTCCCTGTCGCGGAAGAAGCCAGTCCCTTCAATTACGATATCTACTCCCATTTCTTTCCAGGGCAGCTGCTCAGGATCAGAATTGGAAAGTGACTTTAGAAAGTCACCGTTAATAACCAGTCCATCTTCCTTTACTTCAATTTCTCCCGGGAAAATTCCGTAATTGGAGTCGAACTTGAACAGGTGTGCCATTGTTTTCAGATCGCCAAGATCATTAAACGCGACAACATCAAATTCATTCGGGTACTTTTCTTTCATCACTTTCAGTACCTGTCTACCAATTCGTCCAAATCCGTTAATGCCTATTTTTGTTGCCATAATATGCTCCTTTATGCATAGAAATATCGATTATATCCGCACTCAGCTCTTCATTATCTGGAAGCATTTCCAGCGGTCCGGTGCGTTCTTCCAACAGATCAATAATTGATTCTGCAAGCTTGTATGAATCATGATGCCACGGTTTATCATAATCAATCAGATCGGTTTTGAACACAGGTACATCCATCTGCTGCGTTTCCCCATTTTTCACCCAGTCTACATTTTCCGGCAGCCGCCCCTCATAATAATTGTTTATGATCATCAGGTCGATAAGACCCGGGCCAGCATGATCTTCGATGGCTTGCCAGTGATCCTTATAATTATACCCCTCAGTTTCACCTGGTTGGTTGGCAACATTGCAGATAAACATACGAAAAGCCCTGGTTGCCTTGATCGCACCGACAATATCAGGTACGAGGATATTGGGTATCACACTTGTATACAGGCTCCCGGGCCCCAGTATTACCAGATCAGCATTCAGAATTGCATTGATTGCCCCTGGATAGGCAGGTGGAGCGGAAGGAGATAATTCAACACGGGAAATACGCCCGGGAATATCAGAAATCCTGCTTTCCCCATTGATCCGTATCTCGTGATCACTTGTCAGCGGTTCCTTTTCAGCCACCAGGTTTACGTCAACCAGGGTTGAAGGCATTACGCTGCCTCCAATTGAGAGCAAACGTCCTGCTTCAAGAACGCCCTGATCAAAACTTCCGGTTACACCCGAAAGTGCAGCAATGAACAGGTTCCCAAAAGAATGTCCATTGAGCTCTTCACCGGCTCGAAATCGATATTGGAACAACTGAGTGAGCAGATCCTCATCATGCGAGAGGGCAGCAATACAGGCTCTGATGTCACCCGGGGGTGGCAGGCCCAATGAACGCCGCAGCCGTCCTGATGATCCACCGTCATCGGCAACTGTTACGATAGCTGTTATATTGTTCGAGTATTGTTTTAATCCTCTCAGCAGTGTTGAGAGACCTGTGCCACCACCGATAGCCACGATCCGTGGTCCGCGTCCGCGGCGGCGATGTGCAGCAACAACTTCTACAACCTCGTCGCCAGGTTTCAGAAACGGTGTAATCAGAGCCCTGCTCAGGCGAAAAATACTGACCAGCAGAATGACCAGACCAAACCCGCCCAGAAGCAGTGCCCTCAGCCAGCGCGGAAATACAGCCAGGCTCAGCACGGCAAGAAATTCTGAACCCGGATTTGCTCGATAGATATCCAACAATAAGAGTGCCACCCCCAGCCCGATCAGAGCAGTGGCTAAAATCAGGGTAACTATCCAGCGCTTAACCCCCAGCCCTGGTTCCAACCACCGTTTCAGCCGTTCCCACTGCCCCTCAGCCCTTCGGGGAGGTCGCTTAATTCGTTTTGCAGACACGGAATGACTATACCATTTAAGGAAAACACCGTCAACGAAACAAAATATCGACGCACCGGAAACACAAAGAAACCGCCCTCCGACTTGTGCGGCGTACGTAACGTTGTATAATTATGGCACTATATCAGATCGGAAGGAGAAAGGCTCATGTCCAGTGTAACATACGAAAAAGTAACGAAGCGTTTTGGAGATGTGGTTGCTGTAAATAATCTTGATATTAAGATCGAAGATAAGGAATTTTTGGTTCTGGTGGGGCCTTCGGGCTGTGGAAAAACCACAGCGCTGAGACTCCTTGCCGGTCTCGAGGAAATCTCAGAAGGTCAGATTCTTATTGGCGACCGTGTCGTCAACGATGTTCCGCCCAAGGATCGTGATATTGCCATGGTGTTCCAGTCCTATGCGCTTTATCCGCATATGACAGTCTATGACAATATGGCATTCGGTCTAAAATTGCGGAAAACACCAAAGGAAGAAATCAAACGGCGCGTACAGGTAGCTGCTGAAATTCTCGGAATTGAATCGCTGCTGGATCGTAAACCGCGGCAGCTCTCAGGCGGGCAGCGCCAGCGAGTAGCTGTCGGACGCGCAATTGTTCGTGAGCCAAAGGTTTTCCTCTTTGACGAACCTCTCTCTAACCTGGATGCCAAGCTTCGTGTTCAGACCCGTGCCGAAATCACCAAGCTGCATGCCAATCTGGCAACCACGTTTATTTACGTAACCCATGACCAGGTGGAAGCTATGACCATGGCAACACGGATCGCGGTGATCAAAGATGGCATCCTGCAGCAGTTGGAAACACCACAGAACCTGTATGACTTCCCTGCAAACGTTTTTGTCGCCGGTTTTATTGGATCCCCCTCCATGAACTTCTTCAATGCAAAGCTTGTTCGCTCCAATGGTGGTCTTACGGTTGAAGCTACCAATTTTAATGTTCCTGTTCCACAAGATAAGTTATCAACGTATGAAGGGTATGAAGGCAAGAACGTTATTCTTGGCATCCGCCCTGAAGATATCCATGATCCGCACTTCACCCCGCCCAATATCAAACCGGCCGAGGTAGAAACGAAAGTGGAAGTCACCGAGTTGATGGGTAACGAAATATACCTCCACATGACAAGCGGGAAAGAACTGTTTGTAGGCCGCGTTGACCCGCGAACATCCGCTAAAATGGGCGAATCCATCAAGGTCGTCTTTAATATGGATAACATGCATCTTTTTGAAGTTGAAGGCGCTCAGTCGGCCATCCGATAAAAGCATATTTCGAATTTCAGGCCCCGCCAAAGGGCGGGGCCTTATGTTGTCTACACCTGAATGCAGTTGAGAGAAGGAAAGAAAAATGGCAGATTTTGAACTCATGAAATTGTTGAATCAGAAAAATAAGAAGAAAATTGTTCTGCTTGTGATGGATGGCCTTGGTGGTATTCCCATGGAACCCAAGGGCCATACTGCACTGGAGCATTCCAAAACGCCGAACATGGATAAACTGGCCGCAGAAGGAGCACTGGGGCAGATTGTCACAGTACGTCCGGGAATCACACCAGGATCCGGCCCGGCACATCTCTCTCTTTTCGGTTATGATCCCGTACAGTTTGAAGTTGGCCGTGGTGTGCTTGAAAGTACGGGTATCGGTATGAAAATCAATGCTGGCGATGTTACTGCACGAGGCAACTTCTGCACAGTTGATGAAGATGGCCTGATTATCGACCGGCGTGCCGGCCGGATTTCCACTGAGGAAGCAAAGCCCATATGTGAAAAGTTAAACACCATTACAATACCGGGTGTTTCAGTTGAGGTAAGGCACGTCAAGGAATACCGTTTTGCCGTTGTTATTCGCGGTGATGGGCTCGAGGCAGAAATTGAAGATACCGACCCGCAGAAAACCGGTATTGAAACACTGCCAGCCGTGGCACGCGATCCCGGATCCCAGAAAGCGGCTGACCTCTACAATGAATGGTTAAAGAAGGCACGCGAGGTACTCAAGCATGAGCCCAAAGCAAACGCCTGTACTCTTCGCGGCTTTTCCACTGATCCAGGTCTGCCACAGTTCAAAGATGCCTACGGACTGACCGCTGCATGTGTAGCTGTCTACCCAATGTATAAGGGTGTGTCTTCGCTGGTTGGTATGGACATTCGCACCTTCGCCGGCGATAAACCCGCAGATGAATTTGCTGAAACTGCTCGAATCTGGGACCAATATGATTTCTTCTTTATCCATATTAAAAAGACCGACAGCGCTGGAGAAGATGGAAATTTTGAAACAAAAGTCCATGTAATCGAGTCTGTCGATGAGGCACTGCCAGATCTTATGACCCTTAAACCAGATGTCCTGGCCATCACAGGTGACCATTCAACGCCCTGTAAAATGAAAAGCCACTCCTGGCATCCGGTGCCATTCCTGCTGTGGGCTCCTGAAACAATCCGGCCTGACGATCAAAGTCAATTCGGTGAAACCTGGTGTACCAGAGGTAACCTGGGGACTTTCCCGGGCACTGATATCTTACCTATCCTCCTCGGACATGCAGGAAAATTAAAAAAATTCGGCGCATGAGAACTGCTGCATAAATAAATCTTCCTGAACAATTTGAAAATCCTGGAAAAAGCTGAAGCGTTGCTTCGGCTTTTTTTTATAAGCCGAATGGAACAATCCTGTTTCTCAGAAAATCCTGTACCAAAGGGGGAAACCTGCATATGCCTTTTACAGCTACCATTTCCTTCCAAATCATGTATTCTTTAAGTAGATTTTACTTGTAGAGATTTATTCGGGATTCCCTGTCACAAAATTCCATTTCCCCCGTTATAAGAGTAGCAGAACCGAATAAACAAATACTGGAGGTGATGTGATGTTTAAACAAAAAGCGAAATACTTTTATGTGATCCTTGCACTGGTTTCTTTATTGATTGCGTCATTGGCCTGCGGGCCTTCAACTGTGATTCAAGATAACTCAGATGCTGAATCTCCACTGGTTGTGATCACGTCCCCAGAGGAAGGCGCTGTATTTTCCGTTGGAGAAACGGTTCAGGTTGCCATTGCTGCCCAATACGAACCCGGAATGGAGCGTGTTGAGCTAATTGTTAATGGAACCAAGGCCGCAGAATTAAGTGCTTCAGATCCAACCGAAAGCGGTATGATGAGCACATTCGAATGGACAGCTGAGGAAGAAGGGAATTATGTTCTCACTGTTGTCGCCTATGGCGTGGAGAATGCAATCTCTTCACCTGCCTACCTGAATATTGTCGTTGAGCCGCTCGAAGTGGCAGGATTGACAGAAAACGATAGCTCAGGTGAAGGAGTGTCTGCGTCAGAGACTCCTCCCACTGCTTCTCCACCAACTGCCGCTCCCCCCACGGAGTCTGCCCCACCCACTGACCCCCCATGCACAATGAATGCTGCTTTTGTTACTGATGTCACCATCCCCGATGGTAGTGAAATTGCTGCCGGTACTGATTTTACAAAAACCTGGCGTATTCGTAATTCGGGCACCTGTGATTGGGATGGCGTTCAGTTGGTCTACTCAAGCGGAAATCAAATGAACGGCCCCTCTGTTACAACTGTACCGGACACATCACCCGGGTCAGAAGTGGACGTAAGCGTCAATCTCAAAGCGCCATCTGATCCTGATGATTACACAAGCTACTGGCGATTGCGCAACAATGGTGCATTCTTCGGCACTAATCTTATTGTGGTAATCACAGTTCCGGAGGAAGAAGGTGATGATGACGGGTTTATTTGGGGAATTGAACCAGGGATCATGCTGATGCTACCCTCTATCAGCAATGTGGTTGAGCAGGAAAGCATTCCCGCTGGCTCGAGCGCCTCTTCCACCGCACAATGCCCGTCGGGCAGTATCGTTACCGGTGGCGGTTATGCCGCACAGGATGGATTATTCATCTACAATAGTTCCAAAAGCGGAAATGGCTGGCGTGTTTATGCCCAGAACAACACCGGATCCAATAAACCGTTGAATGCATACGCCGTATGCATGCATAATACAAGCGGTTCTTCGAGCCAGATATTGAACCAGGTCAGTGTTTCGGGTGGAGCAATCGGGCATGCGGTTGCAGCCTGCCCGGCTGGCTCAGTGCTTACCAGCGGCGGTTTTGCCGGCCGGCACGATGGTGGTCTATTTATTTACAACAGCTCACGCAGCGGTAATGGCTGGCAGATATACGCAGAGAATACGACCGGATCAAGTATACCTCTCAACGCCTATGCGATCTGTGTATCAGGTATCTCAGCCTCCTCAACCAGCAAGTTAACTCAAGTCACTGTGAACCATGGACTATGGAACGTTGCCGAAGCTCAGTGCAGCAGCGGACTAAGAACAGGCGGCGGCTTCGCAGCGGTCTCAAATCCTGACGTTTTCGTATACAACACTTCACCTGATACGTCTGATCCAACGATGTGGAGAACATACGCCTCGAATAACTCAGGAACCAGCGCGTTATTGAATTCTTACGCAATCTGTACAACATTTGAGTAATGCCGCAAAGTGATATGACAAAGGCTGTAGATTGTGAAAGCGATCTACAGCCTTTTTTCTTAATAACTCCCGATTCCGGGATACTACCAACAGCGAGAGACCGAATGCTTCATACTGTTGGCGTTCTATTCAAGCCACATGCTGGATCCACAACCCTGGAATTTCTGGAAATATAATTCCCTTGCACCTTCACCTGAGAGAATTTGAATACTGGAGAAAGTTTGTGTCCATTCCTTTGCTGATTCGTTCAATCGAGCTACAGCATTATTTTCTTCTCCCAAAGGATAGAAGAAAGCCGCAGCGAACTGCATCATTTCATTATCGCCATTAAGCCAGCTCAGGTCAATTCGGACAGGAAACCCTGCTGGTTTTTCCCTCAGACTTCGTACCGCACGGCCATATACCTGCTCCGCATCCACCGGATCTGTGAAGAGTACAATCCATCCCCCCCATTCAGAACCCAGACCTGGCGCATTTGCTGTTTGAGCAAGCCATCCTCCCTGTGCAGAGGCTTTTCGGAACTCTTTCCGGCCAATAATCCACATTCCCATACCCAGAAACGCCAATACCCACAGGATTATGGTCAGTACCAGAAGGTATTCCTTTTCAGAAGTTGAGGAAGCATTAGCTGTCAGGATTGAAAGAGCAGAAGCAAGAAATGCCATCGCAAGCCCAACGCCGGATATTATTCTTGCTCTTCGGGAGGATTTGATAAATCTCTCAACGTTTATTGATTGTTTTGTAGTCATTTTTACCTCTGCAAACAGTGAAAATTGGTTTATCCTTTACCCATTTTCAGGATTACATATTTCCAATATCATCGGATGAAAACTCGTAGCATGAAGTCAGGTTTCTCAGTTTCCAGCCGGAGAATTCAAGTATCCCCGCCGAAAGAGCTGTGAGCATCGCAAGTAAGATAAATAGATCCTGCCAGAACAATTCAGGGTAAAGACGAATGAAGGTATCAGAATACTTGAAAAGCCATGTATCACCTTCAAAAAAAATACGGTGGAAGCCAACAAAGAAATCACCAAACCCCAGAATAACAGCCAGAAGAACCGCGAGCATGAGCAAGAACGTTGCTCTGGCTCCCCCGCGAAGTACCCTGCCGAATTCAGAAGGGCTTTCAAGATTCCACAGAAGCGCACTCATTATAATAAATATTATCAGCAAGACCCTCCCCGTCATCCAGAAACCCTCAGAAAGGTTCTTTACATCTTCCATATGACGAAGCTCCCTCTCGTTATGCATAGGCTCACCAGTTGCCAGAGTGTAATTATCGAAGTAATCGATTGTTAAGGAGTTGTCGATAAGATATTCAATATCCACCATAGACCAGTAAATCCGATCCTCTGTAGAAAAACCATAGGGGTCTTCAGGAAATATTGCCCGTTCATATTCGAGAGAAACGAGAAAAGATGCTGTCGCCAGGATCAGCCGTACAGCAAGTAAAATCAGGAGAAATGGTACGATTACAATCATAAGTGTCTTCAACTGCGGTGGAAACCATCTGGGCGCTGTTTTTTCCATATCCTTCATAGCGTTCTTCTCATCTTCATTACGATCCATCCTAAAATCCCCTCCCAATCGTACTGGAATACTATCTTAAGATTTCCAGACTCTCATTGAGTGCAAATTGAATAATAATAGCGTTAGTCAGTTTTTCAATTGGCGCTACATCATCGGTAAAAACCATACCATCTGCGGGTGTCTCTTGAAGATTTGTAATAGCCAGCTCAATTGTATCAATAAGAACAGGATTCGCTCCGCTTTCCTGCAAGCTCAATAGATTATAGACAAGGTTTTCTGGTTCCGTAGGCAGTACAGTAGCATAAAGAATTGTATTGAACGTCCCTGAAACATCAACAACGTGTACTGATGGAAATACGGATCCCATGGTTGCCGCCAGAGCGTTTATCAAGCGTCTGTCATTCGGAGTGCGGCCGACATTAATGACAACAACCCCATTATCTGTCAGGTGCTCCGCAGATTCCATAAAAAATTCCTGCGTTGTGAGGTGCCAGGGTATATACGGTAGACGATAGGCATCGATCCCTATCACCGAATAACTTTTTCCGCTGTGATTCAGCCCCCATCGTCCATCGGACGCAACAGCATTCAAATTTGGCTCCGTCATGTCAAAATAGGTCCTGCCAACTTCAATAATTCCTGGATCAATCTCCCAACCATCAATAGGGATAGCGCCGAACACATTTGTATACTGTTTTGCAATAGTTCCTGCGGCCAATCCAACCAGTGCAAGACTTTCCACAGACTCCATATCAACAGCAGGTGAATTGAAGAATGGCGCAACGAGGAAATAATCCCAGGTGCCGGAAGTCAGGTCCTGACCAGGAGTATAAACAGAATGAATCCCCTGTCCTTCATTCAGCATTAAAAAACGTGTTCCATCCCGCTCTACAACCTGAATATAGTTATATGCGGATTCATCTTCAAAAATCTGGCCCGTTGTTCTTTTGATGGGTCCTTTTAGAAATATCAGTGCTAACACAATCAGGACAACAGGCATCCAGATGATGTACAGCAGAGCTTTACGGTCATTTACCACCAGGCCAATAATTGCCATCAGCAGCAGTAATCCGCTGAAAATCAGAAATGTATTGGATGTACCCACTGTGGGAATCAAAAAAAGAGTGGGCAAAAAGGTACCAATAATCGATCCAAGAGTGGAAATTGCGTAAATCCTCCCTGAAATTTTTCCCGCATGTTCTGTATCGGTTAACGCCAGCCGGATGGCAAAAGGCGAAATACAACCCATAAGTGTAACCGGAAAAACAAAAAGGATGATCATTGCCAGAAAGGACCCTGCCATCAGTGCCACTTCAAGATTTTCAACAGCAGCAGCAGCGCGTAGCAGAACGGGCCTGGCCGCCATTGGGATTAAACCAGTCGTAAAAGCTGCCCAGGCCAGAATAAGATAAAAGGTGCGCATGTTGGGTGATCGATCCGCCCAACGGCCTCCGATAAAGTAACCTGCTGTCAGGTATATCAGAATCAATCCAATAATATTCGCCCAGACAAGATTACTGGTTCCAAAAACATTGCCCAGGAGCCTTGACGCAGCCATTTCCATTCCCAGCGAAGATAACCCGCTGATAAACACAGCAATCATTAAAATTATTGATTGCATAAGACTTTACTCTCCTTTTAATCATATATGCCATGCCGGTTCAGATAATCCCAAGTAGCTTATCATTGGAGTGGAAAAGAGAAAAGGTACTCATGTAAGTTCCAGCACATGTGGTCAGGAATACAATATATAAACCGGAAAAGCCTTACCGGAGTTTTATTATTATGAGCTATATGAGAAAAGTTCAGGCAGCGCGGAAATAAGGGCGCGATGGCATTGGGCCGGATAACGCTGCTGCCAGGGGCTGGCCGTTCTGAAGCAGCAAAAACGGCACCCCTTCGCGTTCAAGTACACCTATGAGTCCCTGTACACCTTCAGGGCCGCCAAAGCTGGAAGCATCCACTGCAACTACCATGGGAAAAGCACCTCGCCTGCGAAGGTCTCTCGCTGCAGTAGTCACTTTCTGATCGAGAGCAGGGGTAATCAGTATTACTGTAGAGCCGTGTGCAATTCGGGCTCCTTCAATCTTTACGACCTCCGGAAGACTTAAAGATCCCTTTGCATCCAGCACGGCCAACGATTCCAGGATCCGAATAACCTGTGCCTCTCCCCGATCTGACTGGACGATATGCCTGGCGAGGCCGTGTCCAATAAATCCAACAGCTCGATCCTGCTGCAGAACATGAAAAGCAATTGATGCTGCAGCAGTGACACAGTATTCCTCTGTTGTTGCCGGAATCTTGATGGCGCCAGGCAAGATATTCCTGATATCAAACTGGTGTGGATCCAGTTCGCCGTATTGAACACTGCCTTCTCCATCGACGATTACCCAGACATCAGTAAGTGGATCAAGCTCGAATTCTTTTGAAATTAAACGATTCATTTTCGCAGAAGACCGCCAATGGATCCGATTAAGACTATCGCCCGGCGCATACTCCCGAACGCTGGTGGCGTTTGGAGTCACCTGATGAGTGGGTTTTTGCAATGCATCACCGCCTGGAAGAATACCGCTTGGAATCGGGAAATTACGTAGCGGTACTGTCATAGGAAGGACAACTACACTCTGTGCCTCCATAACTCTTTTCCTGACCTGGAATAATCCAAAAGGATCCGCAGCGCTCAATGTAGTAGGTCCAAGATGAAACCTTCCCCTGCGCACACAAAGAGTTCGCGCCAGCCAATGTCGCTCGTGACCACTGCGCAGTTTCAGGATAATGGATGATCCCTGGTGCCCGGGAAAATCAGATTGATCTTCAACACCAATCCAGAATTTAGGTAAACGGCTGGTGTTGGCTATGCGCATTGTCTCCCAGAATGGCCGCCCCATCTGCCCCCGGGCCGCCCTCGGTATTCGCCGCAGAACCACGCCATTCAACATAAAGCGCGACCAGATAAAAGTTATTATCAGAAGCCCGCCGAACACATAACTCAGGCTGTAATACGCATTCCATCCGGTTGTCACAGCCCCGAGTATGGAAAGAGCCAACAGCAGCAGAACAACTCTGGCTCTCGATGTCATGGTCGAACATCTCCTCCAGGTACTGGAACTTTGCGCAAAATTTCCTCAATCACAACTCGGGAATCAATCTCCCGAATCATTGCGGCAGAGCCGATGATAATCCTGTGTGCGAGAACAGGTACTGCGACTTTTTTAACATCGTCCGGCAGGACATAGGTTCGGCCATCCATGGCTGCTAATGCCTGTGCTGTTCTGTATAAAGCCAGGCTGCCACGCGGGCTGGCACCCAGGTATAGTTCCCCGTGATTACGGGTCGCTTCTACCAGATCAATGATATAACCGGTAATCTCCTCTGCTACCCGGACTTTCCGAATTTCCTTTTGCGCTCCGAGCAGTTCCTCCAATGATACAGCCTGTTCGAGCTGGTCTATCGGATGGATTTCTTTCTGCTGGCTTAACATTTTAATTTCAGATGCCCGGGATGGATATCCAATCCTGATCCGCAGCAAAAATCGATCAAGTTGGGCTTCCGGAAGTGGAAAAGTACCGCTGTACTCAATAGGATTCTGTGTGGCAAGGACAAGGAATGGGCGGGGAATTTTGTGAGTAATGCCATCGACTGTCACCTGGCGCTCCTCCATCGCTTCAAGCAGTGCTGCCTGTGTTTTCGGAGTAGCTCTGTTGATTTCATCAGTCAGCACAATATTTGCCATAACCGGGCCGGAGCGGTATTCGAATTCACGCGTTTTCTGATTAAATATTGACACTCCAGTAACATCAGATGGAAGCATGTCAGGGGTGAATTGGATTCGATTAAACGTACAGCCGATGGACTTTGCCAGACTTTTCGCGAGCATGGTCTTCCCTGTGCCAGGGACATCCTCGATCAGTATATGGCCATCAGATAGCAGCCCTACAATAGTCATTTCAATCTGCTTCTGTTTTCCCACAATCACTTTCTCAACATTGTCTCGCAGTCGTAAGAAAAAATCTTTCACTGTATCCATCGTGCCGCTGCCCTCCATTAGCGTTTCATGAATGTTCCTGAATAGATCTAAGCTTACCATGCCTGACATGTTTTTTTCTAAATAGTAAGCTGTTTGCCTGAATAGTTGTTTCTAGAGGTGAAATAAAAACATCCTCGCTGAACTGGTTACACACAGGCCTAAAGCATTTTTAAAAGCATTACAAGATATACGATTAGAAACATAGCATAGTTCAATACCTTTTTTTGTTCATACTTTGTTGAAAACAGAACCAGTGCAAGGACCACACCGGTTACCAGTCGAATAACAGCCCATGGTTCGCGGAAGCTGGAAAAAGGCAGAAAGATTATCATTATGCTGTTCAAAAAAAGCGCCAGAACTTCACCTGATATCTCACCGGCATACAATTTTTTGATTGAAACGATTAATCCCCATAAAGAGGGCACTACAGCTGGTATGTAAAGTGCAAAAATACTACGATAGTATCCGCTGTAAGGTATCAGTTTAAACATTCCGCCATATGGAATCCACTCAAATTCAGTGGCCATTGCCCCACCACTTCCAATCCCTGGCCTGCCAAAAATTGTCCACAACCAGAGCTGCCAGATAAGGAAGAAGATTCCGGGGAAAACTAATAAGACAGTCCTCTGTATAATCTGTTTGAGCAATCCATCTCGAGTGTTTCCTTCACGAAGCTTCCAGAGTCCAGCAAGCTCCTCAAGAAACGCTGCCCCCCAGAATAAGATTGTAGTTTCCTTCGCCAATACAGCAAGACCGAGCAGGAATCCTCCCAACCGAGATCCTCTGCGCCAATTAGTCCAACCCAGAACAACCAACCCGTATGCAAGTGCTTCATGCAGGTCTGCTCCCAGCGTTAACATCACACCGGCCCACAATCCATAGATGAGTGCATAATGGCGGCGGGATCCAGTCTGCTCAAGATAGACTTGAAGGGAGAACACAGCGGCTGTGTGAATTGCCAGATTGATCCCCAGCAGCATCCATGGAATTACTTCTGCCCTGCCACACGACAGCACGAAGGCCAGCAGGGACAGCAGAATACGCTGATAACGATATGCCGGAACATCCAGATGCTCTGCAACGGACCCGGGCGAAAGATCCTGTGCAATATAGAGCACAAACTGACCATCGTAGCCTTCGGTACCTTGTGGGTCAAGGTCACGGAAACGTGTTCCAATTTCTGCGACTGCGGATGGATTAAAATCATACACCCACAGTCGCAGGGCGATAAATAATACACCCGCCGTGAACGTGAGCATAGCCGGCCATGATTTCTTTATAAGTAAAGGAAAAGATGTGGCTCTTTCTTTGCTTTCAGATAAGGTCATCTGCTTTCTTCCTTACTATTACGACAATATTTCACAAACCCGTTCCCTGCCCTCCTGCAGTTTCCGCAAAGCAGTTGATTACTAATCTTCGCATTGTTTATTAAATTTCACCAGCAATCTTCTTGCGCTTCAACCCTGTTAGAACCTATAATTTGCGCATGAGCCGCCTTTCAAACCTCAACCGCCTTCAGGATATTGATTTACGGATCAAGAGCATCCAGAGCAGACTGTCAGCTATTGTAGCAACTTTGGCTGATTCAACTGAACTTGATCGCCGCCGTACGCAGGCCGCAAAAGCTGAAGCAGAACTTTCCACAGCGAAAGTCAGCCTTCACAGCGCTGAACATGATGTGACGATGCATCGGCAGAAAATCGCTGCTTCAGAACACAAACTTTACAGTGGTACTGTAAAGAATCCCAAAGAGCTGGAAGACATCCAGAATGAGCTCGCTTCGTTAAAACGATATTTGGAAACCCTCGAAGACCAGCAGCTGGAAGCCATGATTTTTATGGAGGAGGCAGAGAAGCTCTTCACGAAAAATTCAGAGGCAGTTGAAATCGAGGAGATCAAAACTTCATCTTCCCACAAATCATTACTCGGGGAAAAAGGCACTCTGGAAAAGGAATTGGATAAACTCGCTATCGAGAAAGAAGCAGCGCTGACGGTTATCCAGGTTTCTGATATTGAGATATACACTGAACTTCAACAGCGACTTGGCAGCAACGTTATCAGCACCATTTCAGACGGAAGCTGCAGTATTTGTGGTATGGTAGTAGCAGGCTCTACCGTACAGGCTGTACGAACAGGCAATGAAATCCACCGCTGCAGTCAATGCAGCAGAATCTTATATGCAGGTTAACATTCCGTGAGATTTCTCCCTTTCGGGTTCATTTTTGATTGGCCTGAATTCCTCCTGGGTATCCTGGTGGGTGTTTTGCTCGCGTGGGTTGCCCGGAACTTCTGGCCAGCCCTGCTCAAAATGCCGGATAAACTCAAGGAACAACTAACCTCCATTCCTCTCCCAGAGCTCTCCACTGAGATCAATCCATATCGTGACCAGCTGTCGGCTTATCTCGACAGGATGCACATCCCTGCCCCCTTGTTCGACCTCAGAGAAATCATCATTGAGCCTTATATTCTGACACCACCTCCTTTCGCTGATCCAAATCGCGAGGACGATACATCCAGCAGCACACTTACCGTTCTCCCAACACTACCCGATTGGAACCCATTGTCCGCTATTTACCACGCACCTTCTATTCCTCTTAAGAAACTGGTTGGGCGCGCTGGTAATATCCTGCTGACTGGTGAACCAGGCAGTGGGCGCTCCACTGCCCTCATGTTCATCACACTCTATCTGCTTGCTTCACCTAAAAAAGCGGAAGGTCAGAAAAGACTGATCCCTATTCTCATTCATGCTGCAGATTTACGTCTTTATTCTGCAGCGAGAGATCCCCTCAAAGCAGTTCTACATGCGGTTCAACGAACAATTAGTTTCAAAAACTTTCGTAAGATATCCTCACTTATTTCCCGGCAGGTTCAAAAAGAACAGGCGGTTCTGCTGCTCGACGGCCTTGATGAGCTTCCCGTCAGTGAACATCAGAACCTCAATCAGTTCCTCCAGGCTTTCACAGCTTCTTATCCAGGCATTCAAATTATTGCCACCGGGGATCCGTGTCAAATGCACCTGTACCAAATCGCCTCCCTCGTCCCCGTACCGCTTGCGCCCTGGACAAGCCATGACTATGCGAAATTTACCAACCGTTGGGAAAACGCCTGGCAGCGGAATATTATGCCCAGGCTCCCACGCCGCCTTGCTGATATTAACCCAACCCTGATCAATGGCTGGCTGCAACCTACCCTTATGGGTCTTACCCCATTGGAATGTACCCTGCGTACATGGTCTGCCTATGCAGGTGATCTGCGTGGAAATTCAACTGTTGATGCTCTTCAAGCCTATCTGAACAGAATGTTATCGCCCCCTGAGCAAAAAGGTGCGGAACAGGCAGCCTTCAGCTGGATATCTAATTTTCTGGCCGGCAATCATACACTAACTGAGTCAGCGAGAGAGACGATCCCGGATCTTATCAATGCCGGTTTCTGCCGGACCGGGTCTACTAACAAGCGTATCCTTTTTTCAAACTCAGCTGTAGGCGCTTTCCTGGCCGCAAAAGCTTTATCCGGTGCAGGCATCCCCTCTGAAATCGTTCTTTCTCATACAGGAATCGGCGAAACCCTTCTGCGCTACTACTCCGGCCTTACAGATAGCGCCGAAGTTGTCCGTATTCGATTGCAGGAAGAGAATCCTGTTCTGCAATCACAGATCCTGTCCTGTGCCCGCTGGCTCCGGGAGGCAGTACCGGGTTCCACTTGGCGTTCCGCAGTTCTGGCCGGGCTTGCTCAAATCATTTCCAAAGAAGATTATGCTTTCGGTTTACGCCTTAGAGCTACACATGCCCTGGTCCATGCATGTGAGCAAAACGCATCACAACTGTTTATACATATGCTCTCGCGACCAGATCCAAGGTCCAAGGTTCTAGGAGCTCTCGGTCTTGGCGGTATCGGTTATATTGACGGTATCACGGAAATCATAATGGCAATCCGTAACGATCCAAATCCACTGGTCCGTCAGGCCTGCACACTGGCATTGAGTGCCTTAGGCAGTGATCGTGCGCTTGAAACTCTCGGCAGGCTGCTGCTGCAAGGTAACGAACAAGCCCAGGGAATCGCTGCAGCTGCTCTCCCATGTAACATCGATGAGGGGCATCAGATGCTGCGTGACGCACTGGAGATGAAGGAAGCAGGGGTCCGTCGAGCAGCTGTTCTTGGATTGGAACGTGTCCATGCGAATTGGGTGGATGAATATCTGAACACCTTGAAGCTGGACGATGATGAATGGGTTGTCCGGAATGCCGCTCTGCAGATCAGTGAGCATCGTGCTTCTCCCCCATTATTCTTCATCCCACAGAAAGCAGATCTTCATCAGCTATCCTGGTTGATTTCCTTTGCGGCAAAGCAGGGGCTTGGAGTACCCAGCGGACGCGCTGCACAGGAGGTTTTACGCCGCGCAATCACTCAGGGATCCATTGAAGAAAGTATTGCGGGTTTAGAAGCCGTAATATGGTATGCAGATGATGAATTCCTTCCAGAAGTTAACCAGAATCTGCGCAGCGATGATTTTTACCGAAAAGATAGTGCATTTGAAGTATTGTGGAAACTTTCTCTATTGAAACAGACCTCTACTGAAGTTCAACAAAATTCGGAATTCGCCCTCGAAGACTGATGTAGACCCCCAGTTCCTCCATCTAAATTCAGGGAATATCTTCAGTGTTTTTGAATAGT
Source organism: Anaerolineales bacterium (assembly GCA_016927115.1). Lineage (GTDB taxonomy): Bacteria > Chloroflexota > Anaerolineae > Anaerolineales > E44-bin32 > JAFGNH01. Next base: position 28,620 of record JAFGNH010000013.1, read on the forward strand.
GCCAAACTCTATTCTGGCAGCCTTCTATCCTGTTGGCTCATGGCTGTCGATCCACTTTTCAATCAATCCTTCCGCTTCAGTAGAAGACATATCCAATACTGAAATAATCTTATCCAAACCATTTTCTCCGGCAACTATATCAAGCCGATTATTTTGTATTTCAAGAACACCAGCGAGGAATTCAAGCAGAATTGTGTTTGCTTCTCCATCGCGAGTCAGTCCCGCCACTCTGATCCGGAGAGTACCATTCTCTGAAATATCAGCTATTTCGGTCCGCCTTGCACGAGGAGTAACCCGAACTGTCAGTGCTGCACCATGTTTTCCATCATGTAAATTAAACTTCTTTTTCATCTTATCCTGCTTATCTAAAGGCATAAAGTATTTCAATTAGTATTCTGGATACCAGTTCAATAAGGATCATAAGAACAACCGGGCTGAAATCAAACATCCCGACAGAAGGAAGGATTTTTCGAATTGGCATCAACATAGGTTCCACTATGGAATCAAGAGTACGCCGAATAGGATTAAATGGATCCATAAAAAAATTAAGAAGGATATCAATCAATACCAGTAATGATAATACCGAAGTAATGATCTGAACTAAATTAATGAGATAAAGCACGTAGCACTCCTCTGTATATTGTCAAACCTATCACCGCAACATGATCCAATGCTGAATGTTATTCTCATTCTGAGTTTTTGCCAAGCGGAGTTTACCGTTTTTCAGAAAAAAAGAACAGATCCGGCGCCGGTCCATGATACTGTCTGTTTTTCCTTACCCCGCTCTAATTTCTATAATCCTATCACAGCAGCAAATCTTCCGGTAATCCCCTGCTCAGCGCGATGGGAATACCAATCTGAAGTATTACAGGCGGTACAGATCCCTGCTATCTCAATCTGATCAACCCCAACATCCTTCAATATCTGCTCGTTGGCAAGCCACAAATCCAGGTAGGTCTTGCCTTTACGGTTTTTTATTATTTTACTCTGCTGTTCGGTACTGAAGCTTGAGAAAGCCTCCACTACATTCGAACCAATTTCATAATGATCCTGTCCGATTGACGGTCCGATACAGGCGATAATATCTTCTGTTCTTGAACAAAATTCCCTGGCCATGGCAGACGCCGTTTTACCAGCAATAGAAAGCGAAGTCCCCTTCCATCCTGCATGTGCAATTCCTATTACGCACTGCTTCGGATCGTAAAGCAATATAGGTACACAATCCGCAAAGCGCATTAAAAGCGTGATCCCTGGTGTGGCACTTATGATAGCATCTGCCTTCTGTATCTTTTTTTGCAAGCGAGGTGCTTCGGCTTTCACTACGCGATCCGAATGAACCTGCCATACATCAAAGAGTGAATATTCATCCGCTTCCATAACGCGTAAAATGCGGCTCCTGTTTTCCAGAACATTCTCCGTTGTATCACCTACAAGAGCTCCCGTATTCAATGAATGCCAGGGTTTACTACTCACCCCACCTGAACGTGTGAAGAAACCATGGCGAATGCCATGCTCAGCAAGGCAGTTAAACGTCAGGTACTTCAAACCAGCTTTATGCGAAAAAGTCATCCACTTCCCAGTATATGTGAACTGAATAGTAGTTCCAATGTCCTTATACCTGATTCCGAACCCTGGCCAGTTTGGTAAGTACCAGCGCTCGAGTTTCACTCATCGCTTCTTCCAAATATGGGTACGCCATCCACACATTCATAATGCCGAATAATAAACCTGTTATGGTTCTCAGAAGCGGTGTACTCTCCCGTATAGGAAAATCCATAAACGGGACAAAAGCCAACAACTGCGATCCTCCATCCAGGCCCATCGGAGCAACACCCAGCACTGCCCAAATCCATAAAGGCAGTGGTTTCAGCCACTTGCGGACAACTGCAAACAGCAGGCCGGAAAGTAAAATTCCGCTGTAGATTGCAATATCTCGTTCACAGAGTGCCACCTTATATCCGACAATCTCATTTCCCACGTATTGATGTGCAGTAGAAAGATCTTCGGCAGTTCCACCTACGACCTCTTCGTAAGAAAGAAAATCGGTGTTAGCACGCTTTAGTGGATATGCTGGCTGCTCCCCGAAAAGGAACCAGGATCGGAAAGCCAACTGATGACATAATGGAGAATATACCTTATATATGACCCGGCCTGGCAGTTCGGCTCCGGCCTTCATCAGTACAGGGGCCAGAAATGGCAGCCCAACGAATATAAACACGAAAAGATTGAATACGGCTAGCCAGTGCCTGGAGAACTGCAGTAACACTTTATTAGCAAACACTGCCTGATTATGCTGAGAGTCCGTAAGTTTGGGCTTTTCGTAATTCCCCTCCTGCAAAGCCCCCAGGGTAATACGCACTTCTGTCTCCGTGAAGGGAGCCTGCAGACTGTAAGGTCCTGCTTCAAGAACAGGAACCAACCCACCGTATTTTTTCTCCAGGGTTGGATCCTGGTCGACATTTACAACATAAAGGTCATGTGGATACTCGTCTTGAAGAGAAGCCAACCACTCTTTTGCTTCCTCACAGAGGGAACATGATTCCCGAACAAACAGCGTAGCTCGCATCAAGGTTCAATCCCCAATTTACTGAGATAGTCATCCATCAGGTCGTCTGTAAGTAAACCTACATGCCGGCTCACAATGTTACCCTCCGTATCAATAAAAAAGGAGGTAGGTAATGCTGTAACTGCATACTGCTGGATCACTTGATTTTGATAATCCTGAAGCAGATGGAAGCTGAGTTGATTCACTTCCTTGAATTCTCTGATAACTTCCTCACTGTCGTCTGTATTAACAGCAAGAATCACCAGTCCATCTTCACTGTATTGTCGATAACGATCCTCAAATATTGCCATTTCCTGCCGGCACGGCGGGCACCATGACGCCCAGAAATTTATCAGAACCGGCTGACCATAAAAAGATTCAAGATTTACCATTTCTCCCATATCATCTGGCAAAGAGAACGTTGGAGCAGCATAGGTATATTGTTCTGTTTGATTATCCTCTTGCTGCAGATCAGCTTCAACAGGAGCTGTTGCAGTTGTTTCCGGATCAGATGCTGCCTGTGGACTGGTTGATCTAAAGAAAATTCCAGCGAGCAGGCCAATCGCAATGCCTCCGATGACCCATATCCATCTTCTATTATCGTTCCCGGATATTAATTTATTCACCTTTACAGCCCCAGATCTAGGAATGTCCCCAATGCCGCAAGTCGATCCATCGTGCCGGTCATTAGAAGGATACCTATAATGATTAATAACACACCAGTCACATAGGTCAGATATTTGATGAGTTTCTGGTGTGTTCGAAGCAAGCCAGCTATTTTCCCCAGGCCAAGCGCCGTTAGAAGAAATGGCACAGCAAGTCCTGCTGAGTAAGCAGCAAGCAGAATAATCCCTTTACTGATTTCAGCCCCGTTTAATGCCACTGTCAGAATTGTGCCCAGTATTGGCCCTACACAGGGAGACCAACCGGCTGAGAAAAAGATACCCATCAAAACGGAAGAAGCGTATCCATGTGCTGGATTGTGCTGATACTGTCTACGCAGGTCATAACCCAGAACCGGTATGTTGATTACTTCAAGGGTATAAAGTCCGAAAAGGATAATCAGCACCCCTCCAACCAGTGTAAAGACTTTCTTCAGTTGAAATGCAAATGAGCCCAACGCAGAAGCTGCCGCACCCAGCACAATAAAAACCATGCTGAATCCCAGCACAAAAGCCAGGCCGTGTAGAAATGTCTCCCACCGGTTACGAACTACAACTTCGCTGCCCTGGAAAGTCCTTCCACTCAAGTAGGCTATATACGCAGGCACAAGCGCAAGTACACAGGGAGACAAGAACGATACCAATCCAGCCAATGCAGCAAGACCAATTGAAATATTATTTAAATTCATTATTCTTCTCGGTTAAGGTATAGAAAATAATTATAGTACAAACCCGGGAAGGTGTATGAAATTCTATGGTATTTATGATATTGTGATTCTTGAGATCAGAATTTCATCCGTTTTAACCTCAGGCTGTTCGATATGACAAAAACATCACTGAGAGCCATGGCCGCTGCAGCCAGCATGGGATTTAGCAGCCCGAATGCAGCAACAGGAATAAGGATCACATTATAGAAGAAAGCCCAGAACAGATTCTCCCGGATGATTTTCAAGGTTCGCCTTGCTATAGAAACTGCTTTCGGCACAGCCCGTAAATCAGAGCCGATGATTGTTACCGGTGCTGCAGCGATCGCCACATCCGTACCCGTTCCCAGCGCAACACCGACATCCGCCTTTGCCAGAGCAGGAGCATCGTTAATGCCATCTCCTACCATCGCTACTATCCTTCCGTTCTCCTGTGCCTCTTCGATAATCCATTTCTTTCCCTCAGGCTTTACACCTGAAATGATGCTCTTACTCTCACCATCATCGGGTTTTATACCCACCTGTTCAGCAACAAAAACGGCTGCCCTATGGTGATCGCCCGTTAGCATTGAAAGTTTCAACCCCTGCTTCTGAAGTAGCTTAACAGCTTCAAAAGAGCCCTCCTTAACCTCGTCGGCTATTCCAAGCACACCCACAAGACGATTTTCCACAGCGATTACAGCTGTTGTCTTACCCTGTTCCATCAAATCTGCAAGCACATGTTCTCCTACAGACATCTCAACCTGGTGGGATGCGATAAATTCACTGGAACCTACAAGAACTATCCTTCCTTCAACAACTGCTTCGATTCCAGCCCCCGATGTTGTCGCGACTCGATCCGGTTTTACCAGAGATAATCCACGTTCTCTTGCAGCGTTAAGAACAGCCTCCCCCAATGGATGTGCGGATCCTATCTCAGCCTGTGCAGCAAACAACAGCACATCATCACTGCTGAGCGAATTGTCCAGGACAACAATATCTGTCACGCTGGGTTTCCCTTCAGTCAGGGTTCCGGTCTTATCAAGAATGACTGTATCAAGTGATCCAGTCAATTCCAGCGCAGCACTCGAGCGAAAGAGAATACCTCTCCTTGCTCCTTCCCCCATTCCCACAACGATAGCTGTTGGTGTCGCCAGTCCCATCGCACAGGGGCAGGAAATAACCAGCACAGCAACCATGTTGATCAGGGCCCTCTGGAATCCCTCAGCATTAATACCTGAAGCAACCAGCCAGCCGATAAACGTCACCAGTGCCACGCCAACAACTACTGGAACAAATATGGCAGAAATGCGATCCGCCAGGCTCTGTATCGGCGCCTTGCTCCGCTGAGCATCTCTCACCATCCTGATAATCTGCGCCAGTACCGTATCTTCACCAGTGTGAGTGACTTCATATTCGATCCAGCCCGTACGGTTTAGAGTCGAGCCGACCACCTTGTCCCCGGCTTTCTTGAGTACCGCAATTGGTTCTCCGGTCAGCATGGCTTCATCAATCATTCCTTCACCCCGAGTTACTACACCATCTACCGGGAATTTTTCCCCTGCCCTTACCACTACAATATCTCCCCGGATAATTTCCTCAATCGGAATTTCCAATTCCTCAGAGTTACGGATAACCCTTGCTTGCTGTGGCGCCATTTCCAGCAGCTTGCGTACCGCTTTGTTTGTTTTTCCCTTCGCTCCTGCTTCCAGCACTTTACCGAAAGAGATCAGCGTGATAATCGTTGCAGAGGTCTCAAAATACAGCGAACTACCGGCGCCAATCAATGCAAACACCGATGCAAAATATGCTGCGGATGACCCCATACTGATGAGTACATCCATGTTTGCAGCGCCATTTCTCAGAGCATTGTACGCACCTCTGTGGAACTGCCAGCCCACATAGAATTGAACGGGTGTTGACAGGGCAAACAACAGCCAGGGATACCAGTCGGTCTCCATCAGGCTATGGGGCAGCAGCCCAAGATCCACCGACATGGAAATGATAAAAAGCGGAACTGTGAACAATAAGCCAACCTTCAGCATATGTTTCTTATGGCCGATTTCCTTCAAACGTGCGGCTTGTTCAACATCACCAACGACCTTCCCCTCTGAGAGGATCGTATACCCCCATGTTTCAACTGATTTCTTGATTTCCTGAACAGAAAGCTCTGTAGGGAGGAACATGATATTCACAGATTGTTCCACCGTATCAATTTCAACAAGAACAATACCTGGAACTTCAGTTAATCGTTTCTTTAATGCATTGGCAAGACTGATATCAGACAAGGACTCAAGACGAAGTTCGAGTTCACCCATTGCCACCCCATACCCCGCCCTTTTCACCCGGGATACCAGATCTGGCAAGGCTACTTTGTCGGTATTGAAGATAACATCGGCAGTCTCAGTTGCAAAGTTAACCTCGGCACTTAGGACACCCTCTTCCTTTTTTAAATTCCGCTCGACCGCTGCTACGCAGTTTGCACAGGTCATACCAATTATGGGAATCTCAAGCTTTAGATTATGTTCTATAATGCGTCCCACAGTATTAGGTAAGCTCCTTTGCTGCAGGGTAACCTATTTCTTCCAACAGGTTGAGTACCTGGCTCTCTGCCTCGACCTCACTCAACAATACTGTAACCACTTTGCTCGTTTCATCCGCCTTCACAGAACTGACTTCATCCAGATCAGAAAGTTCCATCTGTATGGTTTGAACACAATGCTTGCAGGAAATGCCAGGCACAGAATATTTCTTCTCTACCATGTTGTTCTCCTTATCCTACTTAATCATTTTTTGGATATTATTTATCCTTATTATACCATTTGTACCATACGTGCGATCTGCCACGAATTCCTATCCTCCAGCACAACCATATACACTTTCAGGGCTCCGCCTCCACCATAAAGCAGATCGGGGATTCCTGGTGTGGATAAAGGATTTCAAGCATAGAAAAGCTCAGGGTATAGGTAAAGTTAGTACCTGAATTCATTCAGAAGGATAGTTACATGAATATGTTGTCAAGCGTGGCCCAGAGAAAGACCGGGTTGATGCCCCTGCTCTGATTGTGGGTCGTCCTGCAGCAGCTGTACAGCATGTGGAAGAGCAGCCAAAATGACCTGTAAATTCTCTCTGGCCCCTTTTGGACTTCCCGGCAAATTTACTATCAGAACATTCTTCCGGATCCCCGCAACAGCGCGGGAGAGCATTGCATGAGGAGTTATTTGTAAACTTGCCGCCCGCATCGCCTCAGCCAGTCCCGGTGCGTTCCTGTCTAAAACAGCCATTGTTGCTTCGGGTGTACAATCCCGCCTGCCGAATCCTGTACCCCCTGTCGTCAGAATCAGGTCTACTCCACCGCTGTCAGCCCATTCAATAAGGGTGGTTCTTATCGTTTCGATTTCATCTGGGATAATGTCTTCGTGAACAATCTGCCATCCACCTTCCTCAAGGATCTTTTGCAGTACAGGGCCGGATACATCAGTCCTTTCTCCTGCAGCAGAACGGTCAGAAATGGTAAGAATACCCGCCCGCATCATAAATCCTTTCCCAGGGTAAGAAGGTCCATAACTTCACAGCCATATTGTTCATAAAATCGGAGTGCGCCGTAATTGTCCCTGGTTACCAGCAGGTAATACTTGATACACCCTTTCTGCTTCAAACGCTTCTCCAACTCATCCATAAGCGCCCGGGCGACTCCTTTTCTCCTGAAAGGCTTTATTACCGCAAGGTGATAAACCAATCCCCTTCGTCCGTCATATCCTCCCAGGACAGCTCCCACAATTTCACCAAACATCTCCGCTGCCAGAAACAATTCAGGGTCTTTTCGCACCTTTTTCAGCATTTCCTCCGGCTCATCCGATTTTCGCAGATGAATTCCGGGCCCTGCTTGAGACCAGATTCGTGCCAGGGTTTCATAATCCTCCACAAAATTCACAGTACGGATCAGGATACCATTTTCAGCTTCGTTATGTGAGGTCATTAGGGATTTCACTCATCAGGAAATACTGCATGAAGCAGTCTAATCAGCTCGTAAGGTAGAGAAATGCATTTGATTAATCAACAAACGTTGAGCTTTTACGTCCGGGCAGAAGCTCTATAATCAACGACATCAATTCTTCCGGAGGATATGGTTTTAGTATAAATGCATCAGCCCCAGCACTGTGACATTTATCACCAACCTCCATACCTGAGGTCATAATGATCCTGATATCGTTCAGATCTTCACAAGCCCGGACCTGTTTGAGAATTTCAAGACCGTCCACATTACTGATAAAAACATCCATAAGAACCAGATCGGGGTTATTCTTGCGGATATCTTCGACAATGGAATCGCGATTGGAAAAAGTGACTACATCATATCCATCCATCTCAAACAGGAGTTGAAGAAGGGATACCATCGTATTATCATCATCAACTATCATTAACCTCTCCATCTTAACTCCATTCCGGCCCCAGTAAGCCTTTCTCTTTCAACAACGCGCATCATCACAGGATAGCAAACGAACCTAATCGGATTATTTTTTTCTTTTATTTTCAAGTGCCGCCTGCAAAAGTTCTTCGACCGAGTCTACAAGAATAAATTTTATCTGTTTACGAATTTCCTCAGGCACGTCTTCGAGATCATTTTCATTTCTTCGCGGCAGGATGATTTTTTTCAAACCAAATCGGTGTGCAGCCAGGACCTTCTCCTTCACCCCGCCAATCGGCAGAACCTTTCCACGCAGTGTAATTTCTCCGGTCATCCCGACATCACTGCGTACAATTCTTCCAGTAGCCAGACTGGCAATAGCGGCCGCCATGGTCACACCGGCGGACGGCCCGTCTTTCGGTTGTGCACCGGCAGGTACATGCAGGTGGATATCATGATCTGCCCAGAACTCTGTTTCGATTCCAAGTCTATCCGATACTGTACGAATATGGGAGAGCGCAGCTCTTGCTGACTCCTGCATCACCTGCCCAAGTGAGCCGGTCATCATAAATTCTTTACCACCTGCCATGGCTGTTGCTTCGATAAAAAGCACATCCCCTCCGGCGGGGGTCCAGGCCAGTCCTGTTGCCACGCCTGGTACAGCCGTTCTCTCGGTAATTTCTTCCGGGCCAAGATAACGAGGGCGTTTGAGGTATTCCTTCACCATGTCAGCCTTAATTTCAAGCTCGGAAACCTTCCCTTCCGCTACCTGCGCAGCGACTTTCCGGCAAACCTGGCCTATTTCACGCTCAAGATTCCGTACACCAGCTTCACGTGTGTAAGAGCGAATAATTTCCAGCACTGCGTCATCACCGAAAATAACTTCTCCCTTTCGAAGGCCATTCTCAATAATCTGACGAGGGATGAGATACCCTTTAGCAATTTCAACCTTCTCTTTTTCGGTGTATCCGGAAAGGCGAATAACTTCCATTCGATCCAGCAGCGGAGCGGGAATTGTATCCAACCAGTTCGCGGTGGTAATGAACATGACCGATGACAGGTCAAAGGCTTCTTCGATGTAATGATCTCTGAATTCCCTATTCTGTTCGGGATCAAGAACCTCTAATAATGCTGATGCAGGATCGCCACGAAAATCCGTTCCCATTTTGTCAATCTCATCCAGCATGAAGACTGGATTTCTCGATTCAATTCTTCTGAGCGCTTGCAGAATGCGGCCCGGCATCGAGCCGATATACGTCCGCCGATGTCCACGAATTTCCGCTTCATCATGAACGCCCCCCAAAGTTATACGCACGAATTTTCTTCCCATTGCACGGGCAATAGATCGGCCCAACGAAGTTTTTCCTACACCAGGAGGACCGATAAAACAAAGAATTACACCCTCTCTTGCTTGACGAATATAGTCTTTGGATTGTTCTTCCAGCAGGTCGTCACCGCGTTCATGTCTAAGTTTTCGTACCGCAAGATACTCAAGAATTCGCTCTTTAATATCTTCAAGGCCGTAATGATCCTCATCCAGAACAACCCTCGCATGAGCAAGATCCATATGGTCCTCTGTCATCTTGCTCCAGGGGATAGAAAGCATCCAATCGAGATAAGTCCGTATGACTCCATATTCAGCAGCGGCAGTAGGCAGTTTTTCAAGACGATCCAATTCGCGCCTGGCTTTCTTTTCTGCCTCTTCGGTCATCTGTGCATCTTCGATTCGAATACGGAATTCTTCAATTTCAACCTGCTGCTCATCGCTTTCCCCAAGTTCACGTTTGATCGCTTTTAGCTGCTCGCGTAAGTAATACTCCCGCTGGACTTTTTCAATTTCCGTCCGGGCTTCCTGCTGGATCTGCTGTCCAAGCGTGAGCACATCGATTTCCCGCGTCAGAATGGTATTCAGGATCTGCAATTTAACAATAGTTGATTCTTCTTCGAGAATCTTCTGCGATTGATCTATGTCCATACGCTGATAATTTGCAATGGTATAGGCAACGTAGAGCGGATCATCGAGAAGGACCACGCTGCCCACTACTTCCCGTGGAAGAGAGGTAGATAGCTCGGCGATTTTTTCAAACTGATCCTTTGCAGCGCGCACCTGGGCTTCTGCTTCGACGGTCTCTTCTACAATCTCCGGATCAAGATTAATCCTGGCCTTGAGGTACGGTTCAAGAGCTGAATATTCTTCAATCTGAAAGCGAGCCAACCCATGGACGATAAGTTTTATCGTACCATCGGGAGCCCGGAACAGTCGCTGGATGGACCCTACTGTTCCGAAGGAATACAAGTCTTCAGGCCCCGGAAGTTCCAGCTCAGGGTCTCTGGATGCTACAAGACCAATCAGGCGATCTCCCTGTACTACATCATCTACCAGCTGGATAGAGCGTGTCTGCCCGATTGTGAGAGGCACCGCGGTATGCGGATAAACAACAACTCCTCTAAGAGGGAGAATAGGAAGTTCTTCAGGAATCTCCGGTCCCTTCGTATCAGTCTCTTGAATTTCTTCAGAATCGAGACTATCCAACACCGGGATAACAGCTTCTGTAGGTTCTTTTTTCTTCTCAGACATACGTAACTCACCTGCGTGTATGGAGTACTATTATCGGGGTAAGATAAGCCAAAACAATGGAATATTATTCACTGATCTTAATCGTGTATTGTTTCACTTTTGGAAGCACAACCTTCAGGAATCCATCGCTGTAAGTAGCCTCAATCTCAGAAGAATTTATAGAAGTTGCCACACGTACTCCAGCCATGAATTCTCCATATGAAATCTCCATCTGTTGAAAGGCTCGCGCTGTTCCTTTCTTTTGACGAAGACCACGAATATAGAGCACATTTTCATCAAAAGTAACCTGGATATCTGCCCCCCGCATGCCTGCCACCTCAAGAACAACTACGATACTGTCGTCGGTTTCATACACATCCGTGGGAGGACGCCAAACGCTGCCGGATTGATTAAAACGCCAGGACAATGGTCTGCCAATGGCCGGATCCCAAGACTCCTCATCACCTGGAGCCTTAAAATCAATCTTGAATTCTTCTGAACCTGGTTCTGGCATTGCTTCCTCATACCCAAATTTTAGATTATTTGAATTCTACCATAGGGGTCCATACAAAAATTCTCAAGTATTTCCTTCCAATTAATCCCTGGTGATTTTATTCCACTGCGTTCTCACCCGATGGAAATTCAGAATTCTATCCTATCCATATCCCGGGCAATTCGTATAACACCGGAAAATGTTTTTTCCGCCTGCTTGAGCAGTTCACTTTCAGAGATAGCTTCAGGGTAGTGGATTAGAACCAGTGTTTCCACACCAGCTGCTTCAGCCACACCCCCTGCTTGTGCAGCAGATGAGTGCCCTGACATATCCCCATTTGCCTCGTGGATCAAGATATCACCATCTTTGGCCAGTGAAATTACGGTTTCACACGGTTCTGTGTCACTTGAATAGATAAGCTTTCCCTCTGTCCGGGTATCCTTGAAAGACAACCCAATGGTTGGAATGATATGCTTCACAGGTGTGGCCGAAACATCCAGTTCCCCTACATGTACCACCGGGGTTTTTTCTTTACGAGGGATCCGCATGAACTTTACAGGAAAAAGATCCGGCCAGGTTTCCCACCGGTACAGATCCATCAGCTGCTCCAACCGCCCGATACAATCTTCTATACCATAAATGTTTAGTGGCTTTGTTCGTCCCATCAGCCATACATTCATCAGGAAAAGCGGGACACCTCCCACATGGTCCGGATGGAAATGAGTAAGGATCAGGTGGTTAACATCCAGTGGATCGATGCCAGCCTGCATAAGCCTCGGCATCGGGGAGGCTGGGCAATCAACAAGAATAACCTCTTCTGCGTGGTGTACAGAAAGGCATGTATTTTCATGGTTCATGTAGGGCACAGCGTTGGATGTTCCCAGGAAACAAACAGAACTCATATTTTTACCTTCAGAAAATCAGCAGTGCGATTTTCGGTGTAATATAAATCTCAACAGCGGCCGCAACGACAACCAAAGGAAGAATAATTCCAATAAATACCCGGGCCCATTCGGCTAATTCCAGAATCCATGTTTCTCCAATTGACCGGCCATCTGTCGGACTAATCCCCGCTACCACAGCTTTTAATAACGCAGCTCCTCCAAGCAGGATAGCGGGAACTTCAAGTATTGCATGCGGAAGCACCATCCCGACCAGGAAAGGAATAACCGGCTGTCCCATCATGCTTACATTTCCAATAAAATAACCGAGAATTGCCAACGGCGCCATCAATAAGAGAATCCCTGCAGTTCCAAAAGTAAAAACACCTGTAATAAAAGACAGCAGAATCGCCCTCGTGTTATTCCACAGGACCCATAACCAGCCCTGCCCTCCAATAAGCCCAATAGATGCAAGCTGTCTTTCGAACCCGCTGCCCAACCCATCAAAATTCATAAGGTCAGCTGGAAGGGGATATTGTGCGGCATATCGTATCCCGACAACTAAAGCCACACTAAGAAAGACGGAAACAATAAGCGCTGGAAAACGCAGCTGAACCATGGTTTCTTTGATAACGCTGCGCAGCCAGTGACCAAATGTTTCCCCGCCTCTTCGGAATGACCTCCAGAAAGTCCTGCCAGCCCACCGCAGATCCAGCACATCCAGTTCGCGCCCGAGCAAGGCTTCTCGGTTAAAACTGTGTAGCCCCATTCTCCCGAGAAGCAGCCCCAGAATAACCAGGCCAATGACCATCCACCATAAAACATTGTACTGCCCCCAGAACATGATCAGTGATTCACCGATAACCAGTTGTGACATAGGGACGATAATAAAGGATGCAAGCAGGTTTGCTCCTCGTACTGAGGTAACCTGCGAAGACACTACCACAGCACCGCTTACCATGACAAACGCCTGGACTGTCGTCAGCAGGAACATCTGTACCAGGAGGATCGCCGGTGGCTCCCACTCATGCATCGCAGTCAGTGCAATAAGATAGACCATGGTTCCGAGGTATGCTGCACCTAAGGGCATGAAAATCGAGGCCGCTATCTTTCCAAGATACAGTTCCTCATCAGAAAAAGGTGTTGCGAGCAATGGTTCCAGCGTCTTACGCTCGCGCTCACCCGCAAAACTTTCCAGTGCAATAACCAGTGAGATAGAAATTGGAAAGAAACCTACAACCATCATGAGAAATGGCAGCAGTCGGTCGGCAATCAAGTACGCCCCGTATTTATTAACAAAGTTGATGGATTCCCGGGCAGTAAAATTCATAAGGAGCGGAAAAAACAGGGTCATTAGAATGATAGGGGTAATAATCCGCCAGTCCCGGAGCTGATCCCTGATTTCACGCCTCGCAATAATCCACGAGTTTCTTGCTTTCTTTCGAATCTGAATCTTTCCAAATATTCCCATTCCTACACGGCCTCTCCAGACCCATTGTTTTTCACAACCTGCAGGTAAATGTCCTCAAGGCTTCTTCGGATCTCCGCAACTGAAAGGACGTCGATGCCTTCATGGAATAACCTGTTCAGGATGCGAGGGTTATCCTTATCCGGATTATCCGAAAAATAATGGACCACACCTGGTGCTGTATAGAACAGATCGAAAGTTTCCGGTATATAGCTCCTGACGAGTCTGTCATCACCTCTATACCGCAGTTCCACTACTGGTCGGCCCAGTAAATTTCGCCGTAATCCAGCGATGGTTCCCTGAGATACGATTCTTCCTTCACTCATGATTGCGATTTTGTCAGCCAGAAACTCTGCCTCATTAAGGTTATGCGTGCAAATGATGATGGCTCGCGAGGAGGTCCTCAGAGTACAAATACTCTCTCGAACCTGTCTGGCACTGGCCGGATCCATTGCCGAGGTGGGTTCATCCAACAATACAATTGCAGGATCATGCAGCAACGCCCTGGCCATCGCAAGCTTCTGTGTCATTCCTTTGGAGTACTCCCCAAGACGTCTGCTGCGTACATTCTCCAGCCCAAACTGATCAAGCAGCTTCTCAATGTTTCGTTCGATCTGCTCGGAGGACATACCATAGGCCTCGCCAAAAAAGGTGAGATATTCCTCTGCGCGCATTCGGGAATAAAGGCCGTGATGCTCCGTCAGAATGCCCATCTTCCCCCGGATCTCCGAGGGATGAGTGATTACATCCACGCCGTCAATTCTTGTCCATCCGGAGCTGGGTTTTAAAATAGAGGCAAGCAGGCGAATCGTAGTCGTTTTCCCCGCTCCATTTGGTCCCAGCAGGGCAAGGATCTCTCCAGGATAGACTTCCAGGTCAATACAATCCACAGCCAGGAAATCATCGAAATATTTTGTTAACCCTTTTGCTTCTATTAGTAATTTGATTGCTGAGCTCCTTTGCTGTAAGGGCACAATCCAAAAGAACATTTTTCCTCAGACGGTATCCATCTCCACTTCAAGCCTGTTCCTTTTGTGACGCGTGAAAAGCAGTACGCCAGAAATTATAATCAGGCCAAGCATCAGCATCTGGTTAAAATTTATTCCCATTAATGGTACAAAATCCAACCGTAAAAATTCAAGAAGGAAACGTCCTGCTCCGTAGTTCACCATATAGATAAGGGCAAGGTCACCCTGGTTCAGATCAGAGCGCCATCGCTTCCAGACCAACAATAAAAATGCGGTATTCAGTAGGTTCCAGATACATTCATAAAGAAAGAGCGGATGGAAATATTCATACTGCTCAAAACCAGCCATACGGTTTTCGGGTCGGATATAAATTTTCCAGGGCAATGTCGTAGGAGGCCCGTACAACTCCTGATTGATAAAATTACCCCAGCGGCCTATTGCCTGAGCAAGGGCTGCTCCGGGTGCCGCTGCATCCAGTAACCGAAGAAAAGGCCGCTTTGATTTCCTGGCGTAAAGGTAGAGGCCGATCATACCCCCTATCAGCGCCCCCGGCATCCCCAGACCACCCTGCCAGATACTCAACATTTCAAGTGGGTGAGAGAAGTAATATGCTGTATCAACACCCACCGCAAGCGAGCTTTTTGGAGGCGTCAGCACATGGTAGAGCCGTGCACCAATCACGCCCGGTACCATTGCCCAGAGAAGTGCATCCCAGATCCATTCTTTCGCATCACCTCCTGTCATCTGAGCATAAAGCCAGCGCACCAGAAGCGCTGCAAGCATTGCCCCAGTCATGATGATCAGACCGTAATAACGAAACGTCAGGGGACCCAGCTCAATGCCGTATGGAGTAAAATTCATTCATCCTCCCGGACCTGTTTTTTCTCCTGCTGCCACACGGAAAAAATGCGCTGCAGTGCAGTAATATTAGCGAGGACCGCGATAAGAATAATACCAGGTCCGACAAGGCCGAAGATCAAGCTCAAGACAAAGGCTATCGTTCGCTCCAGTCTGGTGAATAGACCACAATGAAGAGAATATCCGGCTGCTTCTCCTCGTGCGCGTGTATAGGAGACCAGCATGGATCCAAGGATCGCAGCTGCCACCCAAAGAACCATATCAGCCCGTTGTATTGAGTAGAAATAATACCCCAACCCTAGACAGAGGATTCCCTCTGAATAGCGATCGAGCGTTGAATCAAGAAAGGCACCGAATGGGCTTTTAATACCCTGATAGCGGGCAAGAGATCCATCAAAAGCATCCATCGCCGAAGCGGTTCCTGCAACAATTCCGGCGATCAACAATTTGCCTTGTGCAATAAGTACAGCTGCTAAAACTGCTCCAAGCACGCCCAGCAGTGTTATAAAATTGGGTGTTATACCCAGCGAATCCAAAATTTTTGCACTGCGTTCAAGAAATTTTTGAAATACAGCTCTAAGTAAATCTGAAAAGGTCTTTTTTACGTGTTCTGCTTGAGAAGGTTTTGCTTGCACATTCTTTCCTTTTTGTAGGGGATAATTACCAAATGCTAATCCTTCACTACCCTTGCGTCAAGCAGTAGATTAAAGCATTATTCATCTGGAGCGTCCTCAAGAAAATCTGAGTCCTCGATCAGTACTTCACGGGTTTTTCCCCCGGATTGGGCTCTGCCAATAATACCCATCTCTTCCAATTCATCAATCAATCTGGCTGCACGAGGATACCCGATGCGCAGCCTTCGCTGCAGCATCGACGCGCTTGCCGTTCCCTCACGCTGAACCAATTTTATTGCTTGGTCCAGAATTTCATCCGTTTCATCGATCATAATTTGCTTTTTAAGAAGTTCCTCCCAGGGAGCTTCCTCGTCTTCCTCGTAATCTTGCACAGCTCCATCAGACTGCTGCCAATAGGAAACCAGTGACGCGACTTCCTTATCGCTTACATAAACACCCTGAACACGTACCGGAGCAGACGCTTCGGCTGAAAGATAAAGCATATCACCTTTTCCAAGCAGTGTTTCAGCTCCGAACGTATCCAGGATGACCCGTGAATCTATTCCTGATGCGACTGCAAATGACATCCTTGCAGGAAAATTCGCTTTAATTAATCCTGTAACAATATCCGTGCTGGGTCTCTGTGTTGCAACTACCAGGTGAATACCAACTGCCCTGGCCATCTGGGCAATACGAACCAGTGTATGCTCAGTCTGGTCGGGAGCCATCATCATCAGGTCGGCAAGTTCGTCGATGAACACAACAATGCGCGGAAGAATTTCATCCTCTTTGCCGCGACGTTTGCGCCGGTTATAGGTCGCCAGATCCCGAGCCTTCGCTCTTTCCAGGAGAAGGTATCGCCGGTCCATTTCAGTGGTAAGCCAGCGTAATACGCCGATGATCCTCTCCAGATCTGTTTCTACTTTCCCTATTATGTGCGGGAGGCCATTAAAGCGCACCAACTCGACCAGTTTTGGGTCGATCATAACAAGGCGAAGCTCAGAGGGGGTGTTATTCATCGCCAGGCACAGAGTAAGAGCGGCAATTGAGACAGATTTTCCTGATCCGGTAGTTCCTGCTATCAGAAGATGCGGCATGGATGCCAGATCTGCCACAACCGGGTTTCCAGAAACGTCCCGCCCGAGAGCAACTGTCAGCGGTGATTCAAACTCCTGGAATGTCTGGGTCTCGATTATCCCTCGTAGGCGAACGACTGCAGGTGAGCGGTTGGGAACCTCTACACCGATAAATGCCTTCCCCGGAACAGGCGCTTCGATTCTCAACCTGGGGGTAGAAAGTGCCAGGGCAAGATCGTTTGCTAGAGATGAAATCTGGGATACTCGAACTTTATGCTTGCGTATCCCATCAGGTGTCTTCTGTTCAATATAGCCCGGCTCAAGGGCAAATTGTGTAATCGCAGGACCGGTTCGGAAATCGACAACACTCGCTGGAATGCCAAAATCCGCAAGTGTTTTTTCAATAACTGCGGCTGCCCGATTGATCTCCTGATCAGTCACTCGAGAGAGGCGCGCATCTTCCAGAATCGTCAGGGGCGGCAGCAGCTCATCTCTTCGCTTTACTGAAGCAGGTTTTTCATCCTGAAACTCAGGAACGCTGAAATTCTTCCGGAATTGAGCGGGAATATTCCTGCGTCGAGGTTGAAAAAGTGAGGGTCTGTCAACTGGTGCTTCAAGGTTCTGCTCCACCTCCGGAAGTGTTGTAATCTCCTCGAAAAGCTCGTGATTTCGTTCAACTACAGGAGCCAGGAAACTCATAAACAGATAAAAGCCGGAGACTAATGTAAGTACAGCAAGAACCACCCCCCCGGGCACGGAACCAATAAGCTGCTCCAATACCACTGCGATTCCCCAACCAATCAGTCCGCCGCCGCTTCCTGCCTCTGCTACAAGCAAATTCACACCTGTCAGACTGGCCATCAGTCCCAGCAGGCAGACAGAAAAGACCTCGACCACAATAACCTGTATCCAATGGATGCTGGTCTCTCGATTTAATCTAAATCGATAGCTCCAGACAGCAAGCAGAATAAACAACACCGGCACACCGTAGCGCCCCCACCCAAGCCACTTACGAAGAAACCATACCCAGTTATCTATCACCAACCCACTGGTGGCATTAACTAAACCAAGTGCGGTTATCAGGCTTGCACCTGAAAACAGCAACGCTGCCATTTCCTGCAATCTGTGTTTCGCACCAGTACTCAGAGAAGCAATGATCTGCTGCAGTTTGTCATTCCCGTTGGGACCGGTATTTGTCTCAACATCCATTCCAGCTTGAAATTCCTTTCTGCAGAAAACATAACCGGGCGCATACCCGCAGCGCCCGGTCGCTTTACGGGTAAAGTCAAATTCAGGGATCGAGTATCACATCCCGTTGAATAATCGGCTTTTCGACAACATCTTCATCCATATCTGTCTGGGGAATACCACGAATTGACAGACCCAATCTTCGCTCCGCAGCATCGATGTGAATGATCCTGACTCGGACTTTTTCACCTTCTACCAGTACGCTGCGCGGGTGGAGAAAACTGCCCTCGCCCAGCTCAGACACATGGATCAAGCCTTCCAGACCTTCCTCAATCCCTACAAACGCACCGAATTTAACCACATTTGTCACGAGACCTTCTACTATCTCACCGACATCGTATCGCTGGTCAACCTCTGCCCAGGGATCAGGTAAAAGTTCCTTAAGGCTGAGCGCAACCCGTCCCTGATCCACATCAACAGACAGGACCTTTACTTCCAGTTCCTGGCCGCAGTCTACAACATCCCTGGGATGTCGAACTCGTCCCCACGACAATTCAGAAACATGGATAAGAC
This sequence comes from Anaerolineales bacterium, assembly GCA_016927115.1. Lineage (GTDB taxonomy): Bacteria > Chloroflexota > Anaerolineae > Anaerolineales > E44-bin32 > JAFGNH01. The sequence continues at coordinate 47,594 of JAFGNH010000013.1, forward strand.
CTTCAACACCACCGAGATCTACAAACACGCCGAATTGTGTGATATTGGTTACCTTGCCGGAAACTTTCATATCCGGTGCCAGTGTATTCAGGAGTTCAATCCTCCTGCCCGGTCCAGCAGTTGCAGCACGTTGAGAGAAGACCAATCTGCCGCGTTCAGGATCCAGCTCAATTATTTTAAGCTGCAGTGTATCACCCACATATTCAGAGAGAAGTTGTCCGCGATCGAATTCGCTTTCATCACCGCTTAGACCGGTTATATGTGATAGAGGGATAAAGCCCCGCAGCTTATTTGCTTCGACAAGAAGGCCTCCCCGATTGAATCCGACAACAGAGAGTTCAACAGTATCATCGCAGGCATATAGGGCGCGTGCCCATTGCCAATCCTCTTCACACCCCTCTTCCACCATCATACGATGAGAATGATATTCGGGCTGTGTACCATCAATTTCATTATCTTCAATCTTTTGTTCATCAGCCAGAACTGCTTTCCACCAGGATTCTTCCATTGGTGGCGGAGCATTCATTTCCCCGCTGCAGCCGTGCTCATCGACGCACATTTCACCCACCTCACACTTTTCCTGCCTATTTTAATGCCTTTAAGCAGCATATCTGTAACTAAGAATACTCATTTCCAGCAATTGTGCAAGGATACTTCACTCTCAGTTCAGTCTCCCTGAATTCCCAATCATCTCTTCGCTTTCCATATCCGATATTGCATTAGCAATCGCTTTTATGGCAATGCGCTGTTTTCGGTATAGATCAGCTTCAGAAAGGGACAACCGCATTGCGATATCCCGTACTTTCCGTCCCTCAATAAACTTCATATCCAATATATTGTACAGGAGCCATTCCGGTGTTAATTTCCGCTCCCCTTCCGGCTTTACCTGTTCCATAGCTTCTTTTAATATGGCTCGCAACCCATTGACAGGGTTTCCGTCACCTTCTTCTGTGACACGCTTTACAATACGCAGGCGCATTAATGGACTGTGAGTCAACCTGGGGCCACCCCAATAATGCATCAGTGCATCCTTGACCATTTTTACAAGATCCGCTTCAGTAGAAAAAGGAAGAGCCGGCCTGCTGAAAGCTTCTCGTCCGGTATACGTCGCAGCAGCGCGTAATTCCTGCACTTCACCAACCTTTATTACCAGTCGATCTACAGCATTGATTACCTCCCGCTGCAGCATACGATCTTTCAGTGCAACAACAATCCTTTCTGAAAGCATTTTTAATGTTCCAAGCGTTTCAGAGGATCCAATAAATTCCGCATCTGCATCATAAAGTCCCAAAATCCCGATAATATCAGTGCCTGCAGATTCCCGAAGCGGAAACAGTTGGTAATTCTGCCAATAGAATATTTTCCCCACACCCGGCACTTCTTCGCTTTCGCTAATTTGAAGAAGGCTGGGAACTTCATGATTTTCACCTATTCTTTCAGCACCAACGGCAACTTCGATGCCGATACCGCCCTGCTCCGTCACCCCGATAAACCCGGACCGGGCTCCGGTTACATCACAGGCAGCATCAAGCACTGCTTCAAGGTATTGCCGCATATCCTTGCTTGTGAGCAATCGATCTTCCAGCTGCTTGAATTTATAGAGCTCATCACGTTCACTCCAGAAAAGCAGCCGTTCATAGGATGGCCGGATAAGTGTGATCATAAACTGCAATACAAGCAGGACTGCAACAGTCGTGAACGGGACCAGCCTGCTGTTCTCCAATCCGAAGTGCTGGCTCGCTCGATTAACTAGAACGCTTGCTGCCAGCATTGTGGAAGCAACTATAGGACCGCGCAGAATCCACTGAGCCAGTCTTGTTTTCACAACACGATCAGGTGAACTGATACCAAAATAGGCAATCGAGTACGACATAAGGACCAGCATTCCTGCAACCAGAATGGTCGTAACACCCACAATAAACCAGAAAAGTACCATTGAGCCGGCTATCAGCTCTCCACCAATCATCAGGAACGGGAATACTCCCAATACCGGCCCAACCGCACCTGCAAGAAGGTACCGCATTCGCCGTTTACTGGTTGGTGTCCGTCCACGCCGATAAGCTTGAAGGAAGTTAAAACCGGCCATACAGAGTGCAGCCAAAAAATAGACCAGAAAGAACCAGAAGAAAGGACCAGGTTTAAGATAGGATGCCCGCCCTGAAGAAAGCACACCACCCGTAATATAATCTGTTGTCATAACAGCGATGAAGAATAAAAAGCTGAGTAAAAACGCCGGGATATGGATAAATCGCCGCCAGACTGTACTTCGTCCATTTGTAATTTCAAGCAGCGCGTCTGTTAATTGAATGTATGCTGCTGGAATAAAAGCGATTCCAAACCATTGTAAACGCAGCCACATCCCGATTTCACTGGCAGTACTTGAAGTGCTCGCCAGCACATCAAAAAAATATACTAGGGTCACGAATGCGAGCAGAATAGCAAAACTACGCGCTATGCGCTCCTTTAAGTTAAAGGTCAGCGCATATAGCAGAAGCGAAAATGCCGTTATTGCATTCCCTGCGTTCAGTATTTGATTAGCTACAAGCAAGGTTGACAGAAAACTCAGTGGGAATGCTCCTTTCCTGATATCCCACAATCACCAACAAACAGCAGCGCAATATCCTGGTCTGGAAAATACGCGTCGCAGTAGCCGCTGAATTGGAAACCAAATTTCTTGAATAATGAAATAGCAGGGTAATTCTTGCTTTGAACCTCAGCGAATAATCTGCTATAACCTTCAAGAGCACTCCAGGATAGAACGCTTTTCAACAATTGGGTACCAACCCCCTCACGCCTTCTCCTCAGGTCCACTACAAGGTCAGTGAGCCAGACACTGCCTGGTGCAGGAGCTTCTATAACTGCTGCATATCCGCATTTATACCCATTTTCCTCAGCGGTGAGAAGCAGCAACCTGCGTACCCATTCATCCGCCAGGAGTTCAGGGTTGCGTGGATATGTCACCTGCATAATGCGCGGAAGTTTAATTTCACGGAAATGAATATCAATAACGCCTTCCAGATTCTGCCGCATACCCATCTGCCAGACATGATCTGTGCTGTAATTATGATCCAGCTGCATTAATGCCGGGATATCTGAAGATATCGCCTGGTGAATCTGTACCTCTTTATTCAAAGGCCCATTCTCCTTCATACAGGATCTAATCGTTCTCAGCAGTGATATGTACCTGAATCACACAGGGATAGGGAGCATTTCCCGCAGTATCAGCTACTACAAGGCGAAAAAGATAATCTCCCTCACTTACGAGGCCCGTATCCCATGTGCCAAGCTTTTCCTCCACTACTGGCTCAGTGCTCGCAAATATCGAACGCCAGATTGACCCTCCAGCTATCGATCGGTATTCATACTTGTAAAACGCAAAATTCTGGATATTCGCAGTGCCTATGATATTTTCTACACCGCTTAATTCATCCCCATCCTCGGGATATTGAATTGTTGCTACAGTTGGATCACACCCCACCAGTAGAATATCATCCTCAACAGGTACAGCGGTGTCTATGCCAGTAGTGAGACTTGCCTTGTCAGTGGGAACGGCGAGAAAGGCAAGCGTCGGAGCCGGCGTGGGCGTGGGTTCCAATTTTATTACAGGATTAGTAAATGTAGTTGTCAGAAACGTAACAACCAGCAGAAGCAGGGAAACAGAAAAGAAAATCGACATCCCTGTCAACCTCTTTACTGCTATCTCACGCTCCAGCCTGAAGAATGCATTCCGGTATTCCAGGACTTTCTGCAGAATAAGCCGCAGACTGACCACCAACAGTACACCGAAAAAAGCATATAACCAGATACGCAACGATCTGATCAGGGTGATTACTTCATCCATATTAACAATCCTAGAGCCGTTTTAAAACACCTCTGAGGATCGATGTCAACTTAGGAACAATCACCCTTCCTGCTTCCATAACTTCTTCATGAGTAGTGATAGTCGAACCATCCAGATTGGCTTTGTTGCTGATGCCGGATATACCCAATACCTTCATGCCACCATGACGTGCTACGATTACCTCCGGTACCGTTGACATCCCGACTGCATCCACGCCTATCATCCTCAGGAACCGCAGGTCTGCAGGGGTTTCATAAGATGGACCTGCCAGGCAGATATAAACCCCCTCGTGGCAGGACACACCTGCATCTGAGGCGGCGTTATGGGCAAATTTGATCAACTCTTTATCATATGGCCGGCTCATATCGGGGAACCGCGGGCCAAACTCATCCAGATTCGGTCCCCGAAGTGGATTAACCCCGGCCATGCCCAGCAGATTAATATGATCATTCAGGATCATCAGGCTACCAGCTTTATAATTCGGATTAACAGCTCCGGCAGCATTTGTGACAAACAGGTATTCCGCGCCGAGCTTTTGCATCACTCGGACAGGCAGACCAAGCCGGGTCATCTCATGCCCTTCATAGTAATGACTGCGCCCCTGCATGACAAAAACCGGGACCCCCTCAAGCGTACCGCATACCAGACGGCCTACGTGGCCCTCCACCGTCGATTCTGGCCAACCGGGCACTTGCTTTCCCATTACCTGTACACTGTTCTCTACGGCATCTGCAAAAGGCCCGAGGCCTGACCCCAGAATCATTCCAACTTTTGGACTGACAGGAAACTTCTCTTGCAGAAACTCTGCAGCTTTGTTGATTATTTCACTTGTTAGAAAGTCCATGCTATTCAGTTTCCTCTTTCTCATCCAATTTTGACAGAACACGGATCGAATTGGGACTGCTCAAGCCAAGAATGCTCTGGACGACCTTTCTACTCACGCCTTCCTGCAGGAGGGAATATGCCAATGTGTGGCGCAGCGTATGTGGCGATACTTCATTTCCCAGCATAGCTTTTTTAGCCCACCGTTTTACAATCAACCACAACGCCTGCCTGCTCAGCTGACTACCTCGTTGGTTCAGAAATACAGCATTTTCTTCCCGATTCCTTGCAAGATGAGGTCTTCCTTCCATAAGATATTGCTCAAGAATCGCACCCGCGTCCGCCAGTTTCAGATTTGTCTCCGGTTCTTCCCGCAGAATCATCCCCGCCTCGCGATCCAGGTCAGACATCTGCAGTCCAACCAGGTCAGCTGCGCGCAGCCCGGTTTTAAAGAGTACTGCCAGGATGGCAGAATCACGAATATTCCGTGGTGTTTTTTTCTCCCGGGGAGCTTCTAAAAGCCGTTGAATCTCATCCTTCGTCAGGATTCGCGGCTTCCTCCTCGGTGTGGATTCCGTTTGCAGGATCTTGTCCATACCCGGATCTTTGATAATATCAAACCGAACCAGATAGTCAATGTAAGATCGAACGGCAGCAATTTTTCTTGCCATCGTTGCAGGTCGGTACCCTTGTTCAGAAAGCCACTCTGTATACATCCGAATGGTTTCAATACGTATATCCGCAGGGCTCGCCTTTCTCTGGAGTTCCTCGCTGAAAACTTTATTAAGCTGTGCAAGATCTGATCGATAGGCAAGAATTGTATTGGTAGAACTACCCTTGGTATTCTTTATATAATCCAGGAATTCCCGGCTGGTGGTCTCCATCCGACTACTCCTTCCATCATCTTTTGCATGCCCATATTATATCATCCACCCTTTTTCCAATTCTGATTGCCAAACGCACTCGGAAATTCTCCGATTCCCTCCTTCCTTAGGATATGTTGTTTAGAGAGTCGATAGAGCCTCTGGCGGTTTTTTTAATATGCGGTTTTGTTCATCCGGAAGATCTTTCTCCCTTCCTTCTATACTAAACGCCGCACTTCTTCTACGATGATTAATATTCTTCCCCCAACAACATCCCGGTGAATTCTACCCCCCATTCATATGTACTTTGCTACAGGTAGTATATCTTATTTCATAACTTTATATCAAGCTGTCAGGAAACCATACTTCTATCATCTCAAGCAGCCTGATCTGAAATGGATACCTCATACATCTCCTCTCGCGCCGGAGAGAAACCCATCCTTTTTGGATTCTATCCTATACTGATTCCATAAACAGTTTGGGGCTGTCCCCCTTTTCCATAACCTGCCCTCACACTGCAGTCACAACCTGAATATATTCCTGTATACCTCCATGAGAAAAGCATAGTTGAAACATGGTATAGTTTCTCTGACCTTTTTGTTAAAATGCCGGAATTCAGGAGAAATCGACACACATATGTACGAATATCGTGGAAATATGCATGTACATACCTGCTATTCTGATGGCAGTGGAACACATGATGACGTTGCCCGGGCTGCTATTGATGCAGGATTGGATTTTGTTTTCACCACCGACCACAACGTTTGGGTTTCAGGCCTGGATGGCTACTACTACTCTAATCAAAAAAAGGTCCTTCTGCTTGCAGGTGAAGAAATCCACGATCCTGTCCGTGATCCCCAAAAAAACCACCTGCTTGTGTATGGTGCCGGTGCCGAACTGGCAAAAAAAGCACCGGACCCACAGGAACTGATCGATGCTGTTAGAGAATCTGGCGGTCTCTGTTTTCTTGCTCATCCGCATGACCCTGAAGCACCTCGATTCCATGAGCCCAATCTCTCCTGGGTTGACTGGAGAGTGCATGGATATACCGGTATCGAACTCTGGAATGCAATGTCTGAGTTCAAAGGGCGTCTTTCGTCCATTCTCTCTGCAGTATGGTATGCCTATTTTCCCAGCCGGATAGCTCTTGCCCCTTTCCCCCAGACACTGGCCATCTGGGATCGTCTGCTGAATACTGGACAAAAAGTTATTGCCATAGCAGGAGCAGATGCACATGCCGGCTCCTACTCAATGGGGCCTTTTACACGAACTCTCTTTCCCTATGATTTCCACTTCAGAGCCATTAACACTCATGTACTTACTGCCGATCCACTAACAGGGGATGTGCAAAAGGATCGGGATCGAATCCTTGATGCACTGAAAAATGGTTCCTGTTTCCCGGCAAACGATCAGCACCACCCGTCAGACGGGTTCCGTTTTACGGCTGAATCCGATCATGGCACCATTCAGATGGGACAAACAAGTACAATTCGTTTTGGTGTCACGATGCAAATACGCCTGCCGGCTGCTGCAGACATTCGTCTCTTGCGAAATGGCATGGAACTCCACACATGGAGAGCCACCAGCCACGCAGTACTCCCTGTTACAAAACCTGGCATCTACCGCGTAGAAGTCTATTCCTTTTCTAAGGGGAAAAACCGTGGCTGGATTTACAGCAATCCAATCTATCTGCAAGCCACCCAGGATTACTAGGCCGTTTACTTCTATTGTGATTCCTACAGGATAATCGTGCTATAATTCAGAACGATTGTTCGAATCCAATTTTCTTATGGAATAATCCTCCATGAAAAAGTTCCACTTACAAGCTCCGTATAAAGCAACAGGCGATCAGCCAGAAGCCATCTCCAGGCTCGTACAAGGTGTTAAAAACGGTGAAAACCACCAGGTGTTGCTTGGTGCTACAGGTACCGGAAAAACGTTCACTATTGCGAATATCATCGAGCAGACACAGAAGCCCACACTGGTACTTGCGCACAACAAAACACTTGCTGCCCAGCTGTATTCTGAATTCAAGGATTTTTTTCCGGAAAACGCAGTCGAGTATTTCGTATCCTATTACGATTATTACCAGCCTGAGGCGTACGTTCCACGCCACGATCTCTACATTGAAAAAGAAACTGATATCAACGAAGAAATCGAAAGGTTGAGACTATCTGCCAGTGCTTCAGTAATTTCCCGACGGGATGTGATTGTTGTCGCATCCGTATCGTGCATTTATGGCCTGGGAAATCCGGAAACTTTCGAACAGGGAGCTGTAAATCTGGAGATCGGTGAACACTACCAGCGTAATCGGCTGTTGAGACAGCTGGTCTCTAACCAGTACCTCAGGAATGACACTGTATTAAAACCGGGCACATTCCGTGTTCGGGGAGACACTCTTGAAATTTTCCCACCCTATAACGATACCCCGTATCGCTTTGGTTTTTTCGGTGACGAGATTGAATCGATTATCGAATTCAATTATCTGACCGGCGAGATCCTCTCCCAGGCGAATTCAATCTCCGTTTTCCCTGCAAAACACTTCATCACCCATGAAGAGAAATTACAATCTGCAATCCGTGACATTGAAACCGAGCTTGATGAGCGGTTGCAGCAGTTTACCAGCCAACAGAAGCTGCTTGAAGCACAACGCCTCGAACAGCGGGCGCGCTACGATCTTGAAATGCTGCGTGAGGTGGGATACTGCTCCGGTATCGAAAACTACTCCCGTCATCTGGACCAACGGTCTGCAGGCTCGCCACCGTTCACAATGATTGATTATTTCCCGGATGATTTCCTGCTGGTGATTGATGAAAGCCACATGACTATCCCCCAGATCCGCGGCATGTATTTTGGCGACCGGTCCCGTAAGGAAACCCTTGTGGAATACGGTTTCCGCCTTCCTTCAGCGCTTGATAACCGCCCTCTCTCTTTTGATGAATTCGAAGACCGGGTCAGCCAGGTTATATATACTTCTGCAACCCCCGGCCCGTATGAAATGCAAAAAACAGAGATTATTGTTGAACAGATCATCCGCCCCACCGGCCTGGTTGATCCGAAAATCGAAGTCCGCCCTATTGAAGGCCAGATAGACGACCTGCTTGGTGAGATCAACACCCGGATAGAAAAAGGGGAGCGGGCACTGGTAACTACGCTGACGAAAAGAATGGCAGAAGATCTATCACAATACCTTGAGGACCTTGATGTAAAGGTGCATTATCTCCATTCGGAAATCGATACGCTTGAGCGTGTCGCCATTCTGCGGGATTTCCGCCTTGGTGTGTACGATGTGGTAGTTGGAATCAATCTTCTTCGGGAAGGTCTGGATCTTCCGGAAGTCTCCCTGGTAGCTATCCTGGATGCAGACAAGGAAGGATTCTTACGGTCAAGCACTTCCCTCATTCAGACTATCGGTCGAGCTGCACGCCATGTACACGGGAAAGTTCTTATGTACGCAGACCGCATTACAAACTCGATGAGGACTGCCATAGATGAAACCAACCGCAGGCGAGATATCCAGGTTGAGTACAATACAGCACATGGTATCGAACCAGTCAGTATTCATAAAGCGGTCCGGGATCTTACCAACCAGCTCACTGCAGAGTTAGTGGCAGAAAAGAAAGGTGAATACCATGCCGGTTCCGGTGTTCCTGTTGAAAATCTGCCCCAGGATGAAATCAATAACCTGATCAGTTCACTGGAAGACCAGATGCGGGCTGCGGCCGAATCCCTGGCTTTTGAACAGGCTGCCACACTTCGTGACCAGATTTTCGAACTCCGTGAAATCCTGGCAGCGAAAAACAACCTTGAGCCGTGGGAGAAAATCCGCTTCCTGAGTGAGTAACGAAACCATATAAATAACCCGATCCAGGAAAATGCCCTTCACTTTTGTCCAGTGCTATAATGGTACACACTGGCAGTTCGGGCTGCTGAAAACCGGAAAAGAAGGTCAGCAACTATGGATAAATTCGATTCCATCTACCACCACGGTATGGTACGCTCGGCAGTATGTGTTCCCTCCATCCGGGTGGCTGATCCGGCCTTCAACACAGAAGAGACATTAAAACTGGCTGCAACTGCATCAGAAAATGCAGCCGCACTGGTTCTCTTTCCAGAGCTGGGCCTTTCCGGTTACTCCAATGAAGATCTGTTTCATCAGGATGCACTGCTGCATGAGGTCCTTCATCAGCTGCACAGACTTAAAGAAGCCAGCAGGTCACTCAAACCGGTGATCATCGCAGGAGCCCCACTGCGCTTTACAGGTGCTCTTTTTAACTGTGCTGTTGTGGTATTCAGAGGGAACATTCTCGGCATCATTCCAAAGACATACCTTCCCAACTACCGAGAGTTTTATGAAAAACGTCAATTTACCGCGGGCAGTTCCGTTCGCATGGATCATGTTCATCTTTTTGAAGAAAAAATACCTTTCGGCAGCAATCTGATATTCCAGGACAGCGTTCAACCGGATTTTTGTTTTCATGCAGAAATCTGCGAAGATGTGTGGGCACCCATTTCTCCCAGCCACTGGGCGGCGCTGGCAGGCGCCACCATTCTCACCAATCTATCGGCAAGCAATATCACAATAGGTAAAGCAGATTTCCGCCGCCAACTTTGCGCAATGCATTCCGCTCGCTGCCTGTCCGCCTACTTGTATTCAGCTGCAGGTTTCGGCGAGTCCACAACTGATCTGGCCTGGGATGGGTACGCTCTAATCTATGAAAACGGCGATCTTCTACAGTGTTCTAAGCGCTTTCAAACAACAAGCCAGGTGATCTACGCAGACCTGGATTTACAGCGTCTGGCACAGGACCGCATGCGTTCAACAACATTCCATGATTCTGCGGCTATTTACCTTGACAGAGTTTCAGCCATCAGGCGTATCCCATTCACGTTCCACCCCCCATCAGAAACAATCCCTTTGATAAAGGATTTTGAGCGTTTTCCCTTTGTCCCGGCAGATACCGCCCTTCTCGATGAACGCTGTTATGAAGTCTACAACATTCAGATTCAGGGATTGCAAAAGAGGCTGGCTGCAACCGGGATTAAAAAAGTTATCGTTGGAGTTTCAGGCGGCCTGGATTCTACACAGGCGTTGATCGTCGCAGCGAAAACAATGGACAATCTGGGATACCCGAGAACCAACGTTCTCGCCTATACCATGCCCGGATTTGCCACCAGTTCGCAAACCCACCAGAATGCATCAGACCTGATGCAGGCGCTGCAGGTATCCTCCGGTGAGATTGACATTCGGCCCTCGGCCCGCCAGATGCTCACAGACCTGGGCCATCCTTTCAGCAGGGATGAAGAAGTCTATGATGTAACGTTTGAAAATGTTCAGGCTGGAGAACGAACTTCCCATCTATTTCGGCTGGCAAATTTCCACGACGGGCTCGTTGTGGGCACCGGCGATCTGAGTGAGCTGGCACTCGGCTGGACAACCTACGGCGTTGGAGATCAGATGGCTCATTACAACGTTAATGCCTCTGTTCCCAAAACGCTGATCCAGCATCTTCTTCGATGGACAATAGTTGCCAGGCAGTTTGATGAAACCACTTCTCACATACTGCAGTCTATCCTGGATACCGAAATTTCCCCTGAACTCATCCCGGAAGTGAATGGTGAAGATGCCCTCCCTGCCCAAAGGACCGAACAAATTATCGGCCCATACGAACTCCATGACTTTTTCCTTTACTATATCACTCGCTTTGGTTTTCTTCCCAGCAAGGTTGCATTCCTTGCCCAGGCTGCCTGGAGTGATCCGGAAAAGGGTTTATGGCCACCGTACTTCCCTGCTGAGAAACGTCATGCCTATACCCTCACAGAAATTAAGCACTGGCTGTATGTGTTCCTCTACCGCTTCTTTAAATTGAGCCAGTTCAAACGCTCAGCCATGCCAAACGGTCCGAAAGTTGGTTCCGGCGGTTCGCTCTCCCCGCGCGGGGATTGGCGTGCCCCGAGTGATTCTGAAGCTGTTCTATGGCTCAAGGAGCTGAAGGAAAATGTACCGGACTGATTCCGGGACTCAATGTGGCAATCAGAAATTTCCAGGTGACCACTATCTCCCATTCAAGAACGTTTTGATCTCATACGCTATACTTATCATGGAAAACCACGGAAGGCCTGCTTGCCAATTTAGCAGCCAGGGGAATCGCATTCTCGGAGGGGACTTTTAAATTGTCGACATAAGTGTTAAGATCTGGTCAACAGGAAAGGAGTTTCCATGAG
>JAFGNH010000119.1 GCA_016927115.1 Anaerolineales bacterium
GGGAAACGTACGCTCATTCAGAGTCGTCACTCGTTCTGCCTCAGGATGACATATTTACACTTGACATGTCATCCTGAGCCGGAATGTGGGGACAGGCGGTGTGAGTGGGTGCGTATTACCGGACCGTATCCATACAGAATCTCGCTAATTCCAAACGGCTATTGATGATTGACTTCGGGTCTCAAGTTCTATACTATGAAGATGCCCGTGGTGACCCATTGTGACATTGTGCCGGCATCTCCACAGGTGCCGGTGCCGTGTGATCCGGTTGCTGCGGGCATTTCCTGTTTTTACCTGCTGCTGAATCAGGGGGAATAATTCTGCTGGATTTCAGTTAACCTAAACAACACGTCTTCGTCATAATGAGCTTTTTCCCAGTTGTGTGCTTTGATTATACTTTTCAACGTCTGGTCGTTGTATTTCGCCCCCTGGAAGTATGTGTCATTCAGGTCTGCCTGTTCAAATTTTGCGTCAAAGAGTTCGGCATTCTCCAGATGTGCTGATTGCAGCTTTGCCTGAAAGAACTGCGTACCGTTTAACCGGGTTTCTTTCAGGTTTGCAGACACAAGGTTGGCACGATGCAGATGGGCGCCCTTCAGATTTGCTTTTGCAAGGCGTGCCTCTGTCAGAAAAGCGTCCGTGAGTTTGGCTTTTTCCAGAGAAACCTCATAACCTTTGACTCTGGAAAGGTTTGACGAATCCAGATTGGCCAGCTCCAGGGTGGAGAACGCAATGTCCGCATTACTCAAATCCAGGCCGGATAAATCGATGCGGTACAGGTTCGTGCTGGTCAGGTCCAGGCGCTGGCTGTCGTCGATCTTTCGCATGGCTTCCAGCTTGAGGCGGACAGCTTTTTCAAAGACCTGTATCAGAAGTCTGTTCACCTGCTGATTGTGTTTTATCTTGAGGTTCGCCAGCAGGATCAGATAAACCTGTTCGTGAAAGGCGCTGTATTCGGCTCTCAGGAATGTTATCAGGGAAATGGCTGCGCTGACCTGCAGGGAAGGGTTGTCTGAACCGATGTCGGAGATGATGGATGAGAACTTTTCATCGAGGCAGCGGCGGCTTTCGGCTTCACGCTGTTCACGGTCCCGCTCCCGTTCCAGGAACTGCTTCCAGATCGTAAGGAACACACCGGCCACGGCAACGATTGCTGTAAGCAGGGTGGCGAAGGAGGAGAATGTCTGCCAGGGGCTGCTTTGCCGGTCGTTTTCGATTTCCAGCTGCCGTATTTCCTGGCGGAGCTTATGCGATTCGAGTTCAGCCTGGCTCATCGTCTGGGAGGCCGCTTCCGTGAGAGCGGCCTGCCGGGCTGGAAGAGCAGTGCGCAAGGACAAAGCCAGGCATACCGCCAGTACAACGTTGAGAACGATCAACACGATAACCAGAGGCGAAAGCCCTTTTCTTTTCCCGTTTTCAACCATAAATACGTCCTTCCCTGGCTGCGGTGTGCACAGGACCATACAGTTAGATTGTATATTAAATCCGGAGTCCGTAATCCGCCATCTGCCGGGATCTGGATACAAATCAAAAATCCACAGCAGAGATAAAAAAAGTATCCCCGAAAACGGCCATCACCCAGAGGTATAGAGGCCGGTCCGGCTGCTGGAAAGCGCACATTTTCCGGGAACCAATTTGCACTCTTCTTCGTCTATTCTTATGATAGGTAGTAGAGTTTGTTCATACCTTCAGGAAATCCTGTCGGATCATTTACGGGGGGGGACAAATCTGTATCCTTGCCCTGCCATTTTGATCCATAATGGGTATGTCCATCTAAATCCCGAACCGGCTCAAAAGATTGAGTCCGTATAAAGATGGCTCAAATCACGGAGGTTCCCAGCCATGGCCCAAAAACAGAATCGTGTTTCTCTTAGAGCCCTTTTGCTACTACTCATAGGGGTTGTTATCCTGCTGATCGTGGGAGTTCTGTGGTTCTCGCGGAATGCAGGGTCTGATGAACCAGGTGTTGTTATTCCTGCTCAAATCGATTCAACCGGCGAAGAGAGCGGGCTGTCTACAGAAGCCCCGGATGACGGGACTACCCTTACCGTCCGCCTGAGTGAGGGGCAGGATCATCCCGAGCAGGTTGAACCTGTACCGCTCGCCATCGGCGAACCCCTTTCCGCTGATACTGTTTTGGCCATACTCTCCCGCCTGCCGGCCCTGGCTCCTGAACCGGATTCCAGTCTGGATTTCCGGCTGCCTGAGGATGTGATTCCGCCGCCCCGTACCGGCGAGACTATCTCGCAATCGTTCCCGCCCGACGAGGACATGGGCCCGGCAACCGTTGAAAGTGGCCCGCTTGAGGTGCTGCGTTACGCGCCCGAAGGGGAAGTCCCCATCGCACCGTTTGTGAATATCACATTTAACCAGCCCATGGTAGAACTGGCGACTGTCGACGATCTGGCCGCCGCAGATATCCCGGTGCAGATAAAACCGGAACCTCCCGGCACCTGGCGCTGGCTGGGCACCCGCACACTCAATTTCCAGGCGGACTCCGAATTAATCGATCGTTTACCCATGTCCACAGAATATACGGTCACCATCCCGGCAGGCACCTTATCTGCTGTTGGCGGTGTACTGGAAGAAACGGTTACATTTTCCTTCGTAACCCCCACCGCTTTATTAACTGAAACTTATCCATCCGTTTCACCGCAGCCGCGTGATCCACTCTTCTTCCTGGCCTTTAATCAGCGCATCGATCAGGAGGCTGTGCTGGCCACGATCAAGGTCACAGCCAGGAATCAGCAGTTCAGTATCAGGCTGGCTACTGAAGAAGAGATAGCAAACGATAAAACCGTCCGGGGTTTGATAGACTCGGCCGCCGAGAGCCGCTGGCTGGCTTTCAAAACAGAAGAACAGCTCCCGCTAGACAGCGATATTCTGGTTCTGATCGGCCCGGGAACTCCATCAGCCGAGGGAGCGCTGCTTACCACAGATCAACAGAGTTTCAGCTTCCAGACGTACGCGCCCCTGCGTATTGAGGACCATGGATGCTCTTGGTATGACGGAGATTGCCCTCCTCTCACGCCATTCTATATCGAGTTTAACAATCCTCTAGATCTGGGTGCATACGATGAAGAGATGCTCCGTATCAGCCCCGAACTTCCCGGCGCCTCCGTTAACATCTACGAAGATATGATTACGATCAGCGGGGCAACCGCTGGCCGGACTACATACCGGGTCACCGTGGACGGGACTATCCAGGATATTTTCGGCCAGACACTCGGCCGGGATGAGGTCTTGAAATTCAAGGTAGGTTCCGCCCAGTCTGCCCTGATAGGCCCGGATCAGAATTTTGTCACGCTGGATCCTTCCGCAAGCGATCCGGCCCTGGATCTCTACTCCATCAACTACGACAAACTGGATGTACAAATCTATGCTGTCCAGCCTTCCGACTGGGCGGCGTTCCAGGAATACATGTATGAGTTTGACCGTTCGGATACCCCGCCCGATCCCCCGGGCACGCTTGTGCAGGATGGGGTGATGCAGCTGGATACCCCCGCGGATACCCTCACTGAGATCCGTATTGAATTAAGCGACTATATCGATGGCGAATCAGGCCACTTCATTGTTATTGCGAAACCACAGCAGGGCATTTTTGAAGAGGACCGCTACTGGGAGACGGTTCGTGTCTGGGTCCAGGTGACCCGGATCGGACTGGATGCCTTTGTCGATCACAGTGAAATCGTGGTCTGGACCAACGCGCTGCAGGATGGCTCCCCGCTTTCAGATGTCAGGATCACATCCGGGCCGGGCGGCTCTTCCCAAACCAGTGGTTTGGATGGCACGGTCCGTTTCGATATTCCATCTTCCGGTGTCTCCTATCTGGTTGCTGAAAAACAGGGTGACCGGGCACTGCTCCCGGCATCCACCTGGTACTGGGGCGA
The DNA here is from genome assembly GCA_016927115.1 of Anaerolineales bacterium. Classification (GTDB taxonomy): domain Bacteria; phylum Chloroflexota; class Anaerolineae; order Anaerolineales; family E44-bin32; genus JAFGNH01. The sequence goes on from JAFGNH010000119.1 coordinate 3,891, forward strand.
TGAGAGCTGGGTCCGCCGCACACCGCAGGATTCGCTGCGCTGGCTTGTCTTTGATGACCGCCAGATGTATCGCCCGGGTGAGGAAGTACACCTGAAGGGCTGGCTGAGACAGATCGGCGGCGGTCAGGATGGCGATGTTGGCCTGGCCGGGAGCAAGCTCGAAACTGTCAGCTACCAGTTATATGGCCCACAGGGCAATGAGATTGGCAACGGCCAGATCGATGTGAATGCCCTGGGCGGTTTTGACCTCACCCTCACACTTCCCGAGAATACCAATCTGGGTTATGCACAGCTTGTCCTGAATGCCGAAGGCGCTCTTGGCGGGCTGGATGACGGCCGGCAGTATTACCACAGTTTCCAGATACAGGAATTCCGCCGTCCGGAGTTTGAAGTCTCAGCCCGGACAGAAACCACCGGGCCTGTCTTCATCGGCGGCTATGCTGTGGCGGCAGTCGAAGCAGCCTACTACACCGGCGATCCACTCCCCGGTGCCGAGGTTTCCTGGAATGTTATGACCTCGCCCGGGCACTATCAGCCGCCCAACTGGCCCGATTTTACCTTTGGAAGCTGGACCCCCTGGTGGTATTACGAATCGGATTATACGGAGACTGAATACACCTCCTACACCGGACAGACTGACGCTTCAGGAACCCACTATCTGCGCATGGATTTTGACGAAACCTCCTCACTGCGCCCGCTGAGTGTCCTGGCGGAAGGTACCGTGTATGATGTCAACCGCCAGGCCTGGACAGGAACCACCAGCCTGCTGGTCCATCCGGCCGAGTATTATGTCGGCATGCGCAGCGACCGCTATTTTGTCGAACGCGGCACCCCGCTAGCTATCGAACTTATCGTAACCGACCTGGATGGGGAAGCTGTCGTGGACCGGCCCATCGACGTAACCGCAGCCCGTATGGAATGGAAATACCAGAACGGCAGATGGCAGCAGGTGGAGGCGGACGTGCAGGAATGTACGGTCGGCTCACAAACCGAACCGGTGAGCTGCAGTTTCGAAACACCCATCGGCGGCAGCTACCAGATCACGGCTGAAGTAACCGACTCCATGGGACGCCGCAATCAGAGCCGTTTCACACGCTGGGTGAGTGGAGGCCAGCAGGCGCCGGCTCGCGATGTCGAACAGGAAAGCCTCACCCTGATTCCCGACAAGGAAACCTACCAGCCGGGTGATGTAGCTGAAATCCTGGTACAGGCACCTTTCTCGCCTGCCGAAGGCCTGCTTACCGTCACCCGCAGCGGCCTTCTCTATACAGAACGTTTCACGATTGAGGATGGCTCCTGCACGCTGCATGTGCCGATCGAGGAAAAGCACATCCCGAACCTGAACATCCAGGTGGATGTTGTGGGGTCTGCCGCACGCACAGACGACGCCGGTGAACTCCTGCCGGATGTAGCCCCGCGCCCCGCCTACGCCAGCGGACAGCTCACTCTCAGTATTCCCCCACTCGAGCGTACACTGGCACTGGAAGTTATCCCGGATGAAAAGGAACTGGAACCCGGCGGCGAAACCATGCTGAACCTCGTTCTGAAAGATGCCGACGGTAATCCGGTATCCGATGCAGAGCTGGCGGTTGTGGTAGTGGATGAAGCAATCCTTGCACTGACCGGCTACCAGCTCGGCGATCCCCTGGCCGCTTTCTACCAGGACCGTCCCTCCTGGCTCGAAAGCCGCTACAGCCGTTCGAGCATCATCCTGGTAGATCCCATGACCCTGGCCGCCGCCGGAGACCGGGGCGGCGGGTTTGGAATGGATACCCTGAGCCAGGCTGAAGGAGAAGTAATGGAAGAAGCAGCCATGGAAGCGCCCATGCCTACCATGGTGGGTGAGAGTACCGATAGTGCGTGGGGAGGTGAAGGTGCTGCATCAGAAGCCATCCACATCCGCATGGATTTCAATCCCCTGGCAACATTTGCTCCACAGGTTCGTACCGCTGAAGATGGCACTGCCAGTGTTCGTGTGAATGTGCCCGATAATCTGACACGCTACCGGGTGATGGTTGTGGCTGTGGACAGCGGCGGCCGCCAGTTTGGTTCGGCCGAAACCAGCCTCACCAGCCGCCTGCCGCTGATGGTGCGTCCTTCTGCGCCGCGCTTCCTCAATTTCGGTGATGTATTCGAACTGCCGGTGGTGTTGCAGAATCAGACAGACGAACCCCTCACCGTCGAAGTCGCCCTGCGTACTGTGAATCTGGAGCTCACCGGTGATAACGGCCTTCTCGTGGATGTGCCCGCCCACGACCGCATCGAGGTGCGTTTCCCCGCAGCCGCCGATCGTGCAGGCACCGCCCGTTTCCAGGTGGCTGCCGTTTCGGGCAGCTACGCAGATGCAGCCACACTGGAACTTCCTGTGTACACCCCTGCCACTACCGAAGCCTTTGCCACCTATGGGGTTATCGACGAGGGAGCTGTAACGCAGCCGGTTTCTTCACCGGAAGGCGTCTTCGCCCAGTACGGCGGCCTGGAGATCACCACCTCCTCCACCGCACTGCAGTCGCTGACAGATGCTGTCCTTTACCTGGTCAGCTACCCCTACGAGTGCTCCGAGCAGCTCGCATCCCGTATCCTCGGCATCGCCGCCCTGCGGGATGTGCTCACGGCCTTTGAGGCGGAAGGCCTTCCGCCTGCCGCTGATATCGAGGCAGCCGTACAGCGAGATATCGAACGCCTGCAGGGGCTGCAGAACTGGGACGGCGGATTCCCCTACTGGCGCCGCGGCCAGGAGTCGATCCCCTTCAACACCATTCACACAGCCCATGCCCTGCAGCAGGCAAAATCGAAAGGTTTTGATGTGCCTGGGGATATGCTGGAACGGATGCTTTACTACCTGCGTGATATTGAAAGCTACTATCCATCCTGGTACAGCCTGCATACCCGCCAGACCCTCAGCGCCTATGCCCTTTCAGTCCGCACCAAGATGGGCGACCGGGATGCTGAAAAAGCCCGCAGCCTGCTGCGTGAAGCCGGCCTGGAAGAGCTCTCGCTCGATGCAGTCGGCTGGATCTGGCAGACGCTGATCGATGATCCCGGCTCCGCAGCCGAACTGGAGCAGATCCGCCTGTACATCAACAACCGGGTGGTTGAAACAGCCGGGGCGGCCAACTTCACCACGGACTATGACGACCAGTCCTACCTGCTGCTGAGTTCAAACCGCCGGACGGACGGAATCCTGCTTGACGCCCTGATCCGGGATAATCCGCAGAGCGACCTGATTCCCAAACTGGTCACCGGCCTGCAGGCTCACCGCACCCGCGGCCATTGGGGCAACACCCAGGAGAATGTTTTTGTGCTGCTTTCCCTCGACCGCTACTTCAACACCTTCGAGGCGCAGACACCGGACTTTGTCGCCCGCATCTGGCTCGGGGAGACCTATGCAGGCGAACACGTTTTTGAAGGCCGCACGACAGAACGGATCGAGACCGATATCCCCATGGCCTACCTGGTGGATGAAGCGTATGGCGGCGGCGAGACCCAGGATCTGATCCTGAGCAAGGATGGGGACGGCCGCCTGTACTATCGTCTCGGCCTGCGTTATGCCCCCGAGGATCTGGACCTGGATCCGATCGATATGGGCTTCGTTGTCCAGCGCGTATATGAAGCAGTGGACGATCCGGAAGATGTGCGGCAGGGTGAAGACGGGACATGGTATATCAGGGCCGGTGCCAGGGTCCGTATCCGCCTGACGATGGTAGCCGATAACCGGCGCTACCATGTGGCCCTGGTCGACCCGCTTCCTGCCGGCCTGGAGATTGTGAACCCGGCCCTGGCCGTATCCGCCAGCACACCGCAGGATCCCGATAGCAGTGACTATCGTTACGGCTGGTGGTGGTGGGGTACCTGGTATGAGCATCAGAACATGCGTGATGAGCGGGCAGAAGCTTTCACCCCGCTGCTCTGGGACGGTGTGTATGAATACACCTACATTGCCCGGGCCACCACACCGGGCAGCTTTGTAGTGCCGCCGGCGAAAGCTGAGGAAATGTACTCGCCGGAAGTTTTCGGCCGCAGCGCCAGCGACCGGGTGATTGTGGAGTAAGCACTGTTGTGAACATGCGAAACAACAGCCTCCCGCAGGATTTGGCCTGCGGGGGGTAGATAAACCACAGATTACACAGAAAGAATTAGGAAAATCCCATCGAAAGATGGCTATCCGGAGTGGAACAGTATGGTCCTGCAGCCATGATGTTTGAAAAGCAAAAGTACCTGTACAAACCATAGTGCCATTCGTGGGGGAGTGGGGGCATGAAATAGCCCCCACGAGTCCCCCCATTGAAATGGGGGGACAGACAGGGGGGAAAACAGATGGAGGGTAGAACCTTGTGCCATTTCGCACGGAAATTTCTCGATGAATCTCAAAAATAATCGATGAGATTGGTTTGTCCAGGATACCTGGCCGATACATCTGAAACTTGGGCAGCAGGTGCAACCAAGACTCATCAAAATAACTCAGGGGCGATATTGTTTCGCCCCTGAGTTAAAAAATAATGGGTAAAGGTTATACGTCCAGTATCTTGACCAGGTCTGGCTTGTCCCGGAGCGCAGTCTTCGCCACCGCGCGTAACTGCGACACCCAGCCGCTGAGCGCCTCCCAGGCGGCGTCACGCTCCGCTGTGGCGGTCATCGCATCGCTGATCAGCTGGTTCTGCCCCGCATCGGTGGTCTCGAGCGCAGAGATTGACGCCTCTACCTGTGCCAGGCCTTCCTCGTCGCAGCCGAATCGCGAAAGGCGCCCGGTATATTCCTCGAGCCGTGCGTTTTCGATCGCGGTAAGAGCCCTGGCGATAAACTGGCTCCGGTTGGGCGGCAGGCTGTCTTTAAGATTGAGGGCTGAAAATGCTTCCGGCTCATCCTTGAAAACCGCACGGGCGACAAGGCGGAAATCGGTAAACGCCTTTTCAGCGGATATTTCGGTGCCCGCCAGCCGGGAAGAGGCATAGCGCTGCGCAGCGATGGCAGCGGCTCTTGAAGCGAACGCCGACCGTGCGTTTTCCAGCAGCGTTCGTCCTTCGTTGAACACCTCCTCGTTGTATCCTTTTTCTGCGAGGATACCCATAATCCGGGGATCGCCGGTAATCGTCTCGATCAGCAGCGCTGCGTTCCCGATGCCGGCCTCAATGGAAACATCCTGTTCTGCGACCTTGCGTGCAGTCTCCTGTTCTTCCTTCCCTTCTTCCTGGTAAAGCTCTACTTGTTGTTCCAACATTTTCTTGCCCCTTTTTGTGATCGTTTTTTAGCTTGTTAGACAAAACGTTTTTGACTGGAATGACTCAGGGTGGGCGGGTTGGATGTCCCGGCCATCGATATTCGAACCATTTCTGCAGTATAAGCGGTTTTTCCTGCAAGTTAACTGGAAACAAAGGAGAGTTGGATGAAGACATCGGAGAGTTTGTTGAGCACATCGCAGATTGGAGCGAGTACATCGAAGGTTTGAATGAAACCATTGGAGATTGAAACGAGCACATCGAAGGTTTGAATGAAACCATTGGAGATTGGAGCGGGCGCAACGAAGGTTCTGACGAGTACATCGAAGATTCGGGCGAGCACATCGGAGGTTTGGACGAGTACATCACAGATTTTAAGGATGACTCAACAGATCCCCGGAGCAGCCCGGTTGGTCAGTAA
>JAFGNH010000120.1 GCA_016927115.1 Anaerolineales bacterium
TGCGAAGATCAACCCCAACATAAACAGAGTTGGGAAGCAGGATTTCTCGAATGGAAAGAAGAAAATGCGCGTGCCCTGTAGCAACATCGAGAACCATTCCACCATGGAAGCGTTGCAGCATGGTATCGTATGGTCTCAAAGCAGCCGTCCTTCCAGTACTGTATTTTCATACAGTCCTCTTTGAACAATCAAATCCGGCTTGCATCGCCACCACAAAGGTTTATCTCCGGTCAGACCGGCCCTGGATCAGCTCTGCCTGTCTGAAGCTGCTTTCAATCTGGAAGCAAATTGCTTGCGCAGTTTTGTCAGCTTAGGGCTTATTACTACCTGGCAGTAGGGCTGTGTCGGATTACGCTCGAAATAATCCTGGTGGTAGTCCTCAGCCGCATAAAAAACTTCCAGAGGGGCTAATTCCGTCACTATTGAGTTGCTGTACACCTTCTCACTGGTTAATTCGGCCATCTTCTGTTCGGCCAGTTTTTTCTGCTCCTCATTATGGTAAAAGATAACAGAGCGATATTGCGTACCAACATCTGCACCCTGGCGGTTCAACGTGGTTGGATCATGAAGCGCGAAAAACAGAGCCAACAGTTCAGTGTAGCTCAGCATATCAGGATCAAACTTCACCTGCACAACTTCAGCAAAACCGGTGCTGCCGGTACAGACGAGCTCATAAGATGGATTCTTAATATGTCCCCCCGCATATCCCGATACCACATCAACAATTCCGGTAATTTCGCTGAACGCGGCGTGCAGACACCAGAAGCACCCGCCTCCCAACGTGGCCGTTTGTAACCCCATACCCTGCTCTGTTTTAACACTCACCTGTTCATCATCCTTCCGTAAACCCTTTGTACAACGGGGGACTGTACGGACTATAAAAGCATCAGGACCCGTTCATGATCATTGAGCTCCATATACAGATCATCCAACTGGTCCCGGCTGTGTGCTTCAAAGGTGACCGTAACACACAGGTATTTTCCTCCGTTGGACAGCCGGGTACTCACAGTACTCCCGTCAATCTCTGCTACGTGCTTCGAGACAATGGAAACCACAATATCCTCAAAATCATCAGCTACTTCTCCGAATATTTTTATCGGAAATGTACATGGAAAATTAAAAACCGATGATGAAAAAGTTTCTTCCGCCATATTGTCAGCCTCTCCGGAACAGCATGGTGATTCGAAACACTTATTAAGCATACCAGAAACTTCCGCGCTGATAGCCGTAATTAATCAACTTCTCATTCCATACTGTCTGTAACTTAAATAAGCTGGAAAGGCTCATCCCGACCTCAACCAGATCGGATGAATAAATTAATTTTTGGTAATTACTGGAATCTTTCAGAAGTTATCGGGAGGGATGCTGCCAGAATCCATATCAGCTGACAGCAGTAAAAACTTAATGGTTTCTATTGTGAACGCACCTGTGCAGCCTGCGGGTATAATCTGGCAACGCGGTTGAGCACGTTCCGGTTTAGCGAGAAAAACTCTATCTTCTTATCATGGACTACTCTGATCTTCAGCCACGGTTTGTTTTCATCTACCTCAAATGCCTCAAAAACACCTGCCAGAATCTGATCAATCGTCAGGGAAAGCTGGTACAGGTTGGTACCTGAAATAGGCGCCCTGAAGGCAGCGTACTCCATTAATTCATCCGCTCCTGCTCCCAGACATTCCACACCACTGCACAGCCAGCGTGCTTCGAGTGCTCGAGCCTGCAGTGCAGTAAGCAGCTCATAGAGATCAAATTCCACAAAGTCGCCATTGGAGGAAATTGTCGGGATTGTGATCGAAAACATATTTTTCTTCCATCAGAACAGATTGTTCCTCTTACTCAGAATACTATTCAGTGGAGAAATGGTTCGATCATTTTTTTAAGTTTTCAGCGTTGCAACACTCTCACTCTTCAAACAGGAGTGGAGCAGAGAGTTCAACACGCTACCTATAGAAGACGAACAGCTGCTGTGTACTCATAGGATGCATAGAATGCCCACCTGCCGTACTGGCTGAACGAGAACAGTACTACATCAGAAAGCTCATCGGGAAGTTCGACCGGAACGGGATGAGGAACCTCGCGGCGGTAGAGGTGGCTTTTTATCAGGAAATCAACCTGACAGATGCTATAGGAGGTTTCCTCTGTAAGCATATTCGCCTCGACCTGGATCCAATCAACCTGGAGAGAATCTTCAGCAGGGAGAAGATGAGCCCGGAAAACCAGATGGCCTGTCCAGCTGCGCAGAAAGTACAGGTACTCACCCGTGTGCAGAATATCCCACTTATCCTCCAAAACTTCCGCACGGTAATTCAGTCCGTTCGGCAGTTTATCCATGGATGGATACTGCAGGCTGCATGGCAGCGTTACACTGTCTTCAGGGGCCTGGCCAGTGAGACGTTCCGCCTGTTGGGATCTCAGCAGCAGAAATTGATCGACAACAGCCTGATCCTGGCTCGAGGAAACAAGATTGCTGGTAACACTTCTGCAATCCAGCATTCGCAGGCCGTATGGGTTCTGATCTGCTTCCACCCAATTGACACTGCTAAAATCAAAACTCATCGATATTTCTCCTGTAACCGCCTTGAATAGCCATCATCATATCTTAAAACACAGCCTTGTATAAGGAAGCTGGAAATGATTATTGGATCAAACGCAGATTTCATCTATGCGTAGTACAGCCGATCACTGCGCTGCAAGGTCGAAAGTCAGTTGTTTTTTCTTTACACCATTGACCAGAATCGTGAAATTGTGCTCGCCCGGATAATGTTTGCGAGTGGAAAAATCTCTAAAAGAAAAACTCCGCCGTATTGTATGATTCCCCGACTCGAAGCTGCCTTCCCTGATCTGGAATACCTTCTGTGATGTTTTCCCACCCTTGCGTACAAACCGAACCAGCAGTTCCAGCCTCAGCTTCAGGGTTTCCTTCCCTTCAACATCAAGATCAAAGGAGTACTCCACAGTATCACCGATGGCGGGGGCTGGAGGAAAAAGGATCAGATTAGTAATACACACTTCCTCTGGATTTCCAAATCCAAATAATCTCATCGCCCCTGTATTTCCGGATTTCAACAAGGTCCGTAAAGCATGTTTAATCAACTGGTCCGTTTCTTCCCCTTCACCAAACCATTGCCGGCATAGATGGAGAACCAGGTCCGGATGATCCTTTGATATATCATTCAGATTGTTTGCCACGCTGCGCCGGACATACTCCGACGGGTCGTTTTTTAATTGTTCCAATATTGGAAGTATGGAACGGGGATCTTTTTTCAACGCAGGTACACCCGGAGCCCACGGCAGGCGCGGCCGGCATCCTTCACTGGCAAGACGACGCACATGCTCATCTGCATCCAGTGCCCACGCTTGCATTGAAACCATCATCCGGTCCAGATCCTGATTGAGAAAGGGCCGGACACCGTATTCCGAACTGCACAGACTGGTAAATTCCCTGAGTGCCTCCACGGAAAGCTCCCAGTGTTCCAGACCGTAAGTTCCGACAAAATCCGGAAATACCATCGCATTGAAACCCGAAAATAACGGTGCAACCTTACGCAGAACCTCCAGCGCCTGCGGATAAGGCATGGGAAGCGCACGATGGAGGCAGCGTGTCGTAACCGACATCTTCTCCTTCAATTCGCCCTCTGCCAACCCTTCCTTTTCCAGGCAATCCACAAAACAGGCGGTTTTAAATTCTCCTGTCTCTGATGAGAGTCGATCAATCAGCTTTTCAACAAACTCACGTGAGAAATAGATATCCTTCAATTTTGGGTTTTCCATCGCGCACCATCCTGTTTTGCTGGTTATATTAAACAGCACAATCCACCTGCTGAACAGCCTATCAAGTCTCTTCAGGCATCAGTCCTTAGAGAGAAGGCTCTCTCACACAACACGATCCAATATGCAAATCATTTCCCGTAAAAGCCGGGAAACCACAGGAAAAGATACGGGGAGTCAGGTGCGGAACATGCCCAGGTTATCGTGAGAAGGAACTATTTCCCAATTTTCGGGTTAATGTAAGTGATACCAGCAGTTATTCCGGATATGTTACTGTCAAACCGATTGGAAACTCCAGCTGCCGAAACAGGTATAATAAAGGTATGGTCCGGTGTACGGTTTGTTCTTCAAAAAAACACCAGGGACCTGGGTTGACATGCAACTTTCTGCTCCTGCATGTATGTAAATGGAAAGTTCAAAATAACTGCACGGCTGTCCGAAGGGAAAAGGTAGAGCAAGTATGAATCTTATCGTATTGGTAAGTATTATTGTAGCCTTTCTTATTGGCGGAATTCCGTTTGGTTACCTTCTGGTGAAAAAGTATAAGAAGCTTGATATTCGTAAAATCGGCAGCGGTAACATTGGTTCCACCAATGTACGCCGCGCTGCCGGCGCAGCCTTATCGAAAATCACCCAGGGTCTCGACATCCTGAAAGGCGTCATTCCTGTTGCGGCCGTTCTGGTGCTCAGCCGCCATATCCGGATTGGAATTGAGGAATCGATGCTCTGGTCAGCGACTGCCTTTGCCGCTATTCTCGGGCACGACTTCACCCCCTACCTTGGTTTTCGCGGTGGAAAAGGTGTAAATACAACGATTGGTGCTTTTCTTCTTCTTGCACCGATTCCGGTTCTGGGAGGAATCAGTATTTTCTACCTCCTGGGGCTTGTTACCCCGATCGTGTCTATCCGATCCCTGGCATTGGGAATCTCAATCCCGATTCTTGCCACACTTCTTAAAATGCCTGAAGCCATCATCCTGGCATCCTGTCTGGCATCCTTGATGCTGTTCCTTCGCCATTACGACAATATAAAGCGTTTGTTCTCAGGAACAGAGCTGCGGCCCTGAGTATTCCGCTGCAAACGTTCAAACGTTGTGCGGAGTATACCTGGCAGATTCCACAACATAGTCATCGATCCGATTCGTAACGTATCCACCCATAAATGTACAATCCACGAAAACAACCCGCCGCCGTTCCTGGTGGTGTTTCTTATTACAGGCAGCCTTCTGCAGACGTATAAAGATGCACCAAAGGGTTTAATACCCGGAACCATTCCGAATCGCAGTATCTTTTTGGGCAAATACGCTCGATCCGATTCCCGGCCAGATCCGCAGGACACCAAACAGGGCACGCAGTCCGACCCATATAGCTGTCACGATCCAGACCGCTTCGAGTGTGGCAGCATGGCTTCGCTCCAGCATCAAGATACCCGCAACACCAACAAGGGAAGCAGTGAGCATGGCGTTGCGCAGGAAACGGTAATCCCCGGTTCCCCAATGGACACCATCTGTCAGAAACGCTGCAGCGTTAAGGGGCTGGCTGATTGAAGAAACCGCCCATGCAGACAGAAAAACACCGACCGAACTCAGCGGAACCATCAAGGCAATCAGAATATTGCGACCCAACCACATCAAAAGACCAAGTACGACCCCGGTCCCAAGACTCCAGAACATGGAAATTCGTGCAGCTTGCTTCATCCTCACCAGGTCGCCGCGACCGAAGAAATAGCCGATCAGTGTCTGTACCGTCATAGCGAATGCATCCAGAGACAGGGAAGTAAACACATACACCTGGCGTATTACCTGATGTGCGGCACCGGCTTCCGCTCCAATCAGATTAGCGCTGCGCGTCGTGATAATCAGGAATAGATTCAGCAGCGCAGTTCGTGCAAACAGATCCCAGCCCTCACGAAGCAGCTGCAGCATTTCGCCCACATGCTCTGGTCTTTTCAACCCGGGTTTACGGGCCAGCACAGCCAGTACTGACAATGCCCCTGCCCACTGGCTGATGGTGCTTGCTGCGGCCGATCCTGCGACACCCATAACCGGGACAGGTCCCAGGCCAAAAATCAGTATCCGATCCATCACCAGGTTCAAGACGTTCACGCCGACAGCAATCCACAGCGGTGTGCGCATGTCCTGCAGTCCACGCAATGTACCAAATGCTGCCAGCATGATCAGCACAGCTGGTGCCCCGAACAGGCGGATTCTCATATACTCCCCGGCCAGGGCACGAACCTGACCGGCAGCCCCCAGCAATCCGGCGAGCTCATCAACATACGGAAACACGGCCACTGTCAATACGAGGCCCAATCCTGCCGCCATCAAAAGCGCCAGCCCTGCTGTACGGCTTGCCTTCTCAATTTCTCCCCTGCCGTGCCTCTGCGCTGTTTCCGTCTGTGTGGCAACCCCTAGAAAGTTGAAGATCCAGAAGATGCTGGAAAGCGCTGATGTGCCCACGCCCAGTGCAGCGAGCGGTTCAACGCCGAGCGATGAAATAAACCCTGTATCGACCAGTGCCGTCAAAGGCTCAGCTGTCATGGACATCAGAACGGGAAAGGATAACCGCAGCAGGGTGAGATGTGGTTTTTCTGTAAAGGGATGTGACGATGTATCCATGGGTGTCCTGCCGGAATAGTGGATTCTGCCGCCTGACTGGAGTGCAGGGGCCAGGCTGGCGAAAGAGTTCCATGGATTGTACCACCAGCAGGTTGTTCAGAATCGGCTGCCGGCGGCTATGATGTCAGCACTTCTGACAGTGCTGTGAAAGCCAGGAGCGAAGCGGCTCTGCTATTTCAATATCTGTTATCTGATCCGGATCGAGTTTGCGGTCTTCCACCGCCGCACACACCAACTCATTCAATGAATGTGCTTTGCGATCCTGGGGAATCTGGTCGTGAAGGTTATATGGGTAGCTGTAGCTGGGCGGAAGAATCAAAAGCCTTTCTTCCGCCATGACCCCGGCAAGCAGTACACTGAGTACAGCCTGATGCAGAAAGACACGATGCGGGACGTTATCACAGGCGGCTCGCTGATACTGTTCATCAGCAGCAAGCAAAGTAAAGAATTCCAGCCAGCGTTGGAACAACCCTCTCCGGGGATCCACAGCAACCAGGTGAGAGTTGAAATACGGCCTCAGAATCTGCCTGTCCACAAACGATTCAACCGTTTGTGTAACTTCCTCTGCTCCCACAACCTGATAAACGCCTGACCAGAATACGTCCAGCGGCTGTTCAGCCCTCAAACCCACATTTGTGATATGCACAGGGCGCACTGCTACATCAACTCCCTCTTTAATATCCAATTCATGCGGCGGCTGGAAAAACAAGGTATCCGGGCTCACCCAGATCAACCTCTCTACTCCCGCTGAAGCAGCCTTCTCCGCCTGTGCACAGGCACCCACTTTCCCGGAAAACCAGGCATTCCTGGCAGCCTCCGGAATATCCAGCAGGATAATTTCCGTTCTGCCGGACGCGAGAGCTTTACAATCGGTTTCTGTCTCCCTGGTCGTATAGATCCATAGCGGGCTGCTGCAAAAACTCCCGGTGAACAGGCGAATACTGTCCTGCAGCATGCGGGCGCCAATCACCTGCCCGGCTGAACAGACTGCTGTGAGAAAGACTACTCGATCCGTGTACTTCTTCCTCTCTGGCATATGGTGTACCTCTTCCTGTTCGTGATATCCATAAAAACGACACTGCTGCTTCCCGCCTGGCAACACAATGGACATTGCAGGCCGGCACCTGATAGATTTCATGCCAGATCCAGTTGGAAAGCATGATAGCCTCTTCCTCTACGATATTTGCCCGGATGGTATAGACCGCCGGTCTGTGATCAACCCTCCAGCAGCGACGCCCCCCATGCTTCTGCTCGCTGCAGTTCTCCATCCAATAATGGACCTTCTTCACCGATAACAAGAAATCCTTCAGGAGGGAGAGCTAGCTGCCCGCCATTTTTTTGAAGATCTGCGGCAATATGTTTTGCCGCATAGCCCCCGGTTTTGACAATGAACCTCAGCGCTTTTTTCTCAATTCTGTCCAGATCCAAACGGGTGTCAAACGCGGCAATTCGTACACCTGAAAGGCAACCCGTCGGAAGTTCCTTCAGAAAGAGCGCTGTTCTCTCTGATGGTCTGAAGCCACGCGTTGGAGATCCTACAACAAGGACTTCTATTTCCTTCAATAGGGTAACCTCCACGTCCCCAACCCTTTTCACGTTGTCTTCGCCAGCCCCCAGCCCAACGCCGACGGCCTTTGCAATCTGTTCTGTATTGCCAAAATATGAATCATATACAACAAGGGCTTTCATCATGTTTCCTCCTCCATTCTGGAATTATTTGTCTCCAGGTCTGTGTTCAATCTCTCTGCCCCACTTCCGGACGAAAGTGCTGGTAGTTTTGTACCCATATCAACCCCTGCAACTTTACCGGAAATCCGTCTCCGGCGCTATGACCAGTTATGCACAGTTCATGACAAAGTACGCAGATATGGATGTTATTGGAACCAATGAAAAGATTACCATGCTGAACCGGATATCCAGAAGCTGAGTAATGGTATCAACCACTTCGTCCGGCAGTCACAATAAACGTCGGGCTATTTATCGGATCGAACAATGCTTTCCGGTAGTCCCCATAAACACCACTGATCGAGTATCCGGTATCCACAAGCTCCTCCAGGAAAAGCTCGGAGGGAATGGGATACAGCGGCGCCGACCATGCCTGCAGGACATCCCCACCGCTGCGAAGCTCGGTGTGGAACATAACCATGAACTTCGAAATCTGTTCGTACCATCGATGAAACGTACTGCCGTCTGTAAGTTGTTTAACCGAAAATTCCTTTTTACCACTGTGTAAATATTGATCCCAGTTGATCACTTGTATGATAAGCTGTCCGCCCTGCTCATGAATACATGCAATTTCTGCCAGGAAAGCCGGGCGTTTCTCGGAAGACAGATAGGAGAGACTGTTTCCGATGGAATAGATACAGTCATAGGAGCCTTCCATTCTCCCATCCCCGACATCCTCAAAAGCAAATGGGATAAAGATACCCTGCCGGTTCTGCCGGGCAAACGCGATCATCTCCCGGCTGCTGTCTATCCCGACTGCGCGATAACCCCGGCGCGAAAGCATATCGACATAGTCCCCGGGACCACAGCCCATATCCAGCACGGTGGATCCAGCTGGACCCAGATAGGGTGGAAGGAATGCCATAAATTCCTTGTTTAAGGGGAAAATTTCTGCATAGAGTGAGACTATTTGATCATACATAGGGCTGTTCCTTACCGATTGATGGGTAGATTATCGTATCAGGATTCATTCAAAAAGTAGTGTGCTGTGCTGCAGACTACAACCCGGGTCACGAAATACTTTTTTGGTTCCTCGCTAATTAGTGTGGGTAAATACTCCAAAGCAAGTAGAATGGAAGTCAGGAAATCTGCATAACAAAGAGGAACCA
>JAFGNH010000121.1 GCA_016927115.1 Anaerolineales bacterium
CGGGCAGGTTCCAGGGATCCATTTTCTGCATGGTTCGTTTGATATTTTTTCTATCCTGTTTTCGATAGATTCCTTGGAGCCTGCCCCCTACTCCTTGAGCAGCTCCTCCAGAATCTCCCGTACCAACTGCGGATTCGCCTTCCCCCGCGATTCACGCATCACCTGTCCGACGAACCATCCGATCAGAGTCTCTTTGCCGCCTCGGTATGCTTCCACCTGCTCAGGATTGGCAGCCAGCAATGCCTCCACTACAGGCCGCAGAGCACTGTCGTCCGAAACCTGCGCCAGACCATCAGCCTTGATAATCTCTTCCGGATTGCGACCGCTCTCTTCAACCTTCTCAAGAAGGTCTTTCCCGGTGTTGGAGGTGATCTGGTTATCCACTACCGCCCGGATAATCAACGCCAGATACTCAGGACTCAGCTTCAGTTCACCTGCGCTTTTCCCGCTGTCCCGGAGCATACGCAGCACGTCATTCATCATCCAGTTCGATACAATTTTTGGATCGCCGCCGAAAGCCGCTGCGGTTTTCTCGTAATATTCTGATCTGCTGCGGTCCTCGGTGAGAATTTCAGCATCATACTGCGGCAGGTCATAGGTGTCCATGAAACGTTGCCTGCAGTCCAGAGGAAGCTCCGGCAGATCCTTGAGAATATCCTCCCGCCACGCATCCTCCAGCACAACCGGGAGCAGGTCAGGCTCACGGAAATAGTGATAATCAGCTTCCGTTTCCTTCGACCGCATTTTCCGCAGCGTATTGGTGCTATCATCCCAATCCAGCGTCCAGGGTTTTACAGAATCACCCGCTTCAACAGTCCGGATCTGGCGGGCGATCTCAGCAGCTATTGCATCCCGCAGATTTTCGATGGAATTGACATTCTTGATTTCCGTTTTGGTATTCAGTACCGTGGATCCTTTTTCACGAATAGACACATTGCCATCACAGCGAAGCTGGCCGCGCTCCATATCTGCTTCCGACACGCCTATCCAGCGCAGCAGCTGACGCAACCGGATCACGTACTGCGCTGCTTCATCCGCACTTCGCAGGTCCGGTTCCGTTACCATTTCGATAAGCGGAACACCGCAGCGATTGAAATCAATCCAGCGGCGGTCACGCTGGCGAACAGTCTTTCCTGCATCTTCCTCTATGTGCAGCTTGTGGATTCGCACCCGGCGCATCTCACCATCAGGCATTGGTACATCCAGGTACCCTCCCTTCGCAATGGAACAGTCATACTGACTGATCTGATATCCCTTGGGAAGATCTGGATAGAAATAATTCTTGCGATCCATATATGAAACCGGGGCAATCTTTTCGGCATGCATGGCCGCTGCCAGCAGCACCGCTTTTTCAACAACCTTCCGGTTGAGAACCGGCAGCACGCCTGGGAGCCCGGTGCACACCGGGCAGATGTTGGTATTCGGAGGATCGTTCCACGAATCCGCTTTACAGCTGCAGAAGATCTTGCTGTTAGTATTCAGTTGAATATGGGTCTCCAGGCCGATCACGGCCTCATATTCTGTCATCAATGTACCCTCTTCTTTACGTACAGGTTTGTACCCGTTTTCCACCCGATCACGAAAGATCCCGCAGGACCATCGGACGCATCTGCCGCCAATCCTCGCTTTCGGTTGCTATCTCAAAAGCCCTGCCTGCCTGCAGCAGCGTTTGCTCATCAAAATCCCTGCCAAGGAACTGGATTCCTATGGGAAGGCCGTTGGAATCGAAGCCTGCCGGGACGGAAATACCAGGGATTCCGGCATGATTGGCCGGTACAGTGAGTAAATCCGCATACTGCATCAGCACAGTGTCACCATAAACCTGGCCTATTTTAAATGCCGTCGTTGGTGTTGTAGCACTCAGCAGACAATCCAATCGGTATTGGCCTTCCGGATCGTATATATGCTCAAAATCAGAGCGGATCAGGGTCCGGGCTCGCAGCGCTTGCTGATAGTAATTTTTCTCGTACTGCGCCGCCGAGACATACATTCCCATCAGTATGCGCAGTTTCGGCTGCAGGCCAAACCCTTCGCCCCTGGATTTTCGATACAGTTCAGCCAGTTCCTGCACCTGGCCAGGATGGCGGTATCCATATTTCACACCATCATATCGGTGCAGGTTGGAAGCAGCTTCCACCCGGGAAATGACGAAGTAAACCGGGATTCCATAATGTGTGTGAAGCATGGGGACATGTTCTATGATTTCTGCCCCGGCATCCGCCAGCCTGTCCGCTGCGTGCAGCACCCTTTCCCTGATTTCGGGCTGGATTGGCTGCTCTACCAGCTCTCCTGTTTCAGGGTGCGGATATTTCACCTTAAAGTAATCGTCAGATAGACCGATACGCATTCCCTTTACACCCCGTTCAAGGTTTGCGATGTAATCGGGCACTGCCATTTTAGCTGCCGTCGCATCCCGCTTATCAGCTCCAGCTATGACTCCCAGCATTAGTGCCGCATCCGTAACATCGCGTGCAACCGGGCCAGGGCAGTCCAGAGAAGAAGCAAACGCAATCAGGCCGTATCGCGAGACACGGCCATAGGTCGGTTTCATTCCCACCACGCCGCAGAAGCCTGCCGGCTGCCGGATGGACCCAGCCGTATCCGTACCGAGAGAAAGTGCACATTCACCTGCTGCCACCGAAGCAGCGCTGCCGCCGGAAGAACCTCCCGGAACCCGGGAAGGGTCCCAGGGATTACCCACGGGCGGCAGAAATGCAGAGGATTCATTGGAAGAGCCATAAGTGAACTCATCCAGATTGACCTTTCCGATATTCACTCCCCCTGCCGCCTCAAGACGCTCCACCGGTGTGGCGGTATATGGAGCGACAAAATTGGCAAGAATTCGGGAAGCTGCGGTCGAAGGGGTATCCTGGACACAGAAAATATCCTTGACCGAGAATGGAACACCGGCCAGTTTACCGGGGTCTTCCCCGGCTGCAATTTTCCGGTCAACTTCACGGGCCTGTTTGCGTGCCCGCTCCTCTGTCAGAGTAAGAAAAGCGTGAACCTTTTCCCGATCACCTGGTTGTAATTTATAGGGCTCCAGTGATGGCTGTCGCCCCTCTACAGCCCGGATTCGTTCCAGGGAGGCATCGAGCACTTCCTCGGCCGAATACTCACCTTTCTTCACCGCACGCACCAGCACATGTGCCGGCTGGTTATTGAGTTTTTGTTTCATTCGAGCTCCGTATGAGGTATCACCGGAACAACGATGTAATTTTCTTCGACTTCCGGTGCCTGTGCCAAAATCGCCTCAGGATTCGCAAAGGGTTTAATCATATCTTCCCGGAGTGGAGGGCGAATCGCCTTGGTATACGGGACACCGTGGGAAGTGATCTCGATCATGTTATCAACCTCTATCGCTTCCAGTTCACTGATTGCCTTCAGCTGCCCGTTTAATTCTTTACGCAGATAGTCTGTTTCCTCAGGATCCAATTCGAGGGCAGCCAGGTCCACAAGATGCTGGAAGATCTCTGGTGTTATCTCATCAGTCACAGAAGGTCTCTCCTGGGTACGGGATAGCGCCATTGTACCCGCGCCGGTCGCCTCCGTCAAAGCAAACTCTTCCGGAAGCCGGACTGTAGAAACAGGGTATTGAAAACAGCTCCTCCCCACTCAAAATTTATCAGAATCGAGATTCGTTGACATAGTGTGGCAGATTCCTATTATGCGCCAGCGGTGCTATAGTTATTGTATCCATATCCCGGAGCGATGGAGAATACCTTTGCTGATTCCAATACCTCAGGGCATTATACAGATAGTCAACCTGTTTTTCTCTGCCGGATTCCTGGCACTACTGGGAGCTATTTGGATTCGCTCGCTGCGCCAGCATTCACGCCCAACAAAGGTTGGAGCCGATCAAGGACCAGACACAGCAGCCGAATCCTGGCTTTCTACTCTGTCCAGGCCATTTTCGCCGCTTATAAAGAAAATAAGAGACATCTTCAAGACGATCGCCGGATGGCGGTTCTTTTCCATTCTGGATTTAAAAACACCTGCGGATAGCTGGACGATGGCGGAAATTCTTCCGGGCTACCTGTTGTGCGGGGGACTGCTGCTTTACTTCGGGCAGGCGATGCTCCCCGTTCCCCCGGAAACGCAGCAGTGGATCGGCTGGGTATATATTGGAACTGGTTTCTATCTCTTTTTCGCGGGAGCATCCGGCTTTTCCCGCAGCCGCTTCCCTGCTGTGCTGGCACTTCCATTCCGAAAAGGCGCAGCCTGGTTTGGTATCAAACCTGTTCAATTCATGCTGCTGGCAATAACCCTGCCGCTGAGTTGGGCTGCTTCTCACCTCGCCGGCCTGCAGCCGCTAATGCACCAGCCCGGCCCTGCTGCAGCTGCCTGGATTTTCGCAGTCCTTTTTCTTATCCTCGGCACCATAAACTTTCCGCTTCAACGCAGCAAGGTCGCCATCCCCCGCTGGGAAATAGCCATCGCTGCAGTGATTTTCCTGGTCGGCCTCTACTTACGGGTTGTACAGCTTGACAACATCCCCTGGCTGCTCACCGGGGATGAAGGGTCGGCAGGTGTCTCTGCCGTCCACTTTATAAACGGCGATCAGAATAACATTTTCAGCACTGGTTGGTTCTCTTTCCCGTCGCTCTTCTACTTCCTGCAATCTCTGCCTATCCGGGTCCTGGGCAACACGATAACATCACTTCGCCTGAGTTCGGCACTGGTCGGATCGCTGGCCGTTCTCATAACGTACTGGGCGCTGCGGCCTGCTTTCGGACGCTGGACAGCAATTTTCGCTTCCGCCTACCTGGCCACATTCCATTTCCACATCCACTTCAGCCGGATCGGCCTGAACAATATCTGGGACAGTTTATTTTTCATACTGGCATTTGGTACAGCTGTTCGTTATTTCAAAAACCACCGGCTGTTCTATGCCGGCCTGACAGGGATCGCGATTGGATTGTGCCAGTACTTCTACTCAAGCAGTAAAACACTGATCATCCTGATCCTGGCCTGGCTGATCCTGATGCTGATTTTTCATAGAAAAGAGATGCGCGGCACCACACCCGGCATCATTATCCTGCTGCTGGCTCTGATAGTGACTGTGCTTCCGCTTGCACTGTACTTCATCGAAATGCCCGGAGATTTCCTGGCTCCCTATAACAGGGTGACGCTGCTGCCGGATGACCAGTCGCTGCTGTCGCAAGAGGTGCTGACGATGATGCTGCCCAACCTCAAGGAACAGTTCCTGGCCAGCCTTAAAGCCTTCACTGCCACCAATCTGCGGTTCTGGTACAACATCGACCATCCGATGCTGCTCACACTTCCGGCTGCACTGTTCCTTATGGGCATGGGGATCCTGCTGTTGAAGCTGTTCGATCCGGCTGTGATATGGATCCTGTTATGGCTCGCCAGCTCCATCGGAATCAGCATGTTCAGCAAAGATGCCCCTGCAGCCCAGCGCTTCCCCTACACTGCACCATGTGTCGCCGCAATTATTGCACTGCCTCTCCACCAGGTCTACGAATGGCTGAGTGGATTATGGCCGCGTGCGCAGCGCTGGTTTCTGGGCGCGCTGAGCCTGATCCTGCTCCTTGCCATGAGTTCGGATTTGGGATTTTACTTTTTCGACTATTCCACAGACCGAAACTTTGGTGATTTAAATACCGAAGTCGCTCACAGAGCTGCCCTATACCTGCAGGACAAACCGGAAGATACCCTGGTGTATTTTCTGGGGGGACGGATGGGCTACTTCAGTCACAGCTCCATTCCCTATCTCGCACCTGACTGTACGGGGGTTGACCTGTTTGAACCGATCGTCGATCCTCCCGATATAAAAAGATTCCAGGAAACGATTTTTATCATTCTCCCTGAACGCCAGGAGGAACTGCAGGCACTGGTCACTTTCTTCCCACAGGGCGAAGAGCGCCTGTTTTATGGCAAGGATGATGATGTAATCTTTATCAGTTACACCGTCCCGCCTGAATTCTAACGAGAGGCTGCCTTGTTTTCTCTGTTGAAGTTTGAAAACACTCCCACAAACCCATTCCATCAGCAGGATGATACACATATCTCCTGCGAACCCGCCTGTTCCCATCCTGCCCCAACCTGTACTGCCGCCATTTTTCCGGCAGAACTCAGGAGTATCCGATGAAAGCCATCCTATTTAAACAGCATGGAGACATTTCAAACCTGTCAACAGGAGAGCTGGAATCTCCATCGCCCGGTCCCGGTCAGGTGCAGGTGCGGGTACACACTGCCGCATTGAACCGACTCGATCTGTGGGTGCTGCAGGGTTGGAAAGGATTGGACCTCAATCTGCCCCATATTCCGGGTGCGGATGGAGCCGGGGAGATTGCTGCGCTTGGTACATGTGTGGAAGGTCTGTCCGTGGGTGAGCGTGTCGTTATCAATCCGAATCTCAGCTGCGGCCGCTGTCGGGCCTGCCTTGCAGGTCAGGATAACATGTGCCGGGACTGGCATCTGCTTGGTGAAACAGTGCGCGGTACCTGTGCAGAGTATGTATGTGTTCCGGCAAAAAATGTCCTCCCACTGCCGAATTCCACCTCCTTCCGGGAAGCCGCTGCTGCCAGCCTTGTGTTCCTGACCGCCTGGCACTCTCTGATCACCCGTGCCCGACTGCAGCCGGGAGAGAAGGTGCTGCTGATAGGCGCATCCGGCGGTGTGAACACTGCCGGCATCCAGATCGCCAAACTGGCCGGTGCGAAGGTATACGTGATTGGATCCAGTGCAGAAAAGCTGGAGCTGGCCGCCTCACTGGGCGCTGATGTGCTTATCAATCGGACTGAAGATGAGTCCTGGGCAAAGCTTGTTTACCAGCTGACGGATAAGCAGGGAGTGGATGTTGTGGTCGATAATGTTGGAGCCGCAACATTCCCTTCGAGTCTCCGGGCACTGCGAAAAGGAGGACGCCTCCTCACGGTCGGCAACACCTCCGGCCCGGCACTCGAGATCGATAACCGGTTTATCTTCGGTAAACATCTCTCCATTCTCGGGTCCACCATGGGAACCAGTGAGGATTTCTACCAGGTTATGCAGCTGCTGTTCCAGGGCGAACTCGAAGCGGTGCTGGATACACAATTCCCGCTCGAACAGGCGCAGCAGGCGTTCACACGCCTGGCCGATGGTCAGCAATTGGGGAAGATCACACTTGAAATTCCATAGACCAGCAGTTCTCACATGGCTCTTTGCCTTTTTCCTTATCCTCAGCAGTACATATCTACTGCGGTTCTGCCAATCTATGCAGCCCTCGCCTGTAAATCTGCCCATCCCATTTTGGTACCTGCCCATATCCGGCTTATTATGGGGGCTGATATTTTTTGTTGAAGCTGTGCTGCTCTGGATTCCCCGCAGATGGATTCCAGCAGTATTGCGGTACACAGGAGCGGTGTTCCTGGCCTGGTTATTGGGGGAGAGATTACTGCTCACACAAAGCCAGTACGCAGCACGTTCCACTCCCTTTGTT
The DNA here is from genome assembly GCA_016927115.1 of Anaerolineales bacterium. Taxonomy (GTDB): domain Bacteria; phylum Chloroflexota; class Anaerolineae; order Anaerolineales; family E44-bin32; genus JAFGNH01. The sequence goes on from JAFGNH010000121.1 coordinate 7,445, forward strand.
GTTCTTCTTTCCATAATCCTGTATGCTCTTCTATGGTTGATACTATCCCTGCAAAGCGTTCGCTGCTTTTTCTGTCAGAGTAGCCTGAATGATGATCCTTAAGGTATCATAATCACAGCAGATAAAAACACCATTACAGCTGCATCCGTTCAGAAAATACTCCATTACACAACGAGAAAATTACATGGACCAGGAAATTGAAGCCAAATTCTATGTTTCTAACCTGCATGAAATTCACAATCGTGTGTACTGCCTTGGGGCAAAACAAATCCAGAAACGTTCACGGCTGCTGAATGACCGATACGATACGGCTGACGGGTCCCTGAATCACGCTCATAAGGTTCTGCGCATCCGCACCAGTTCCACCAGCCAGCTCACGTATAAGGAAGGGTCCGAAACCCCCGGTGAACGTACTGAAATCGAATTCACCATCAGTGACCCGACTGCCGCACACCGCATGCTGACTGCACTGGGTTATACACGCTTCAGTCAATACGAAACCTTCAGAGAGACATTCTGTATTGGGGATGTGCAAATCATGCTTGACGAACTGCCTTTCGGCACATTCGTCGAGATCGAAGGCCCATCCATGCAGGCTGTCGAAGATATGGCTGCACAGTTGCAGCTGGATTGGGGCTGCCGTATCTTTCGGGGTTACAACAAGCTATTCCTGCAGCTCAAGGAGCAGTGCTCTCTGACTTTTTCCGAAGCTACCTTTGAAAATTTTTCAACTCTGCCATCAGTTTTGCCGGCTGATCTTGGTGTGAAGCCTGCAGATTGATTTCACATACCATTTTGTTGACTATGTACTGCGAACTGCTGCTGAACAGGACCGGAAAGCATTTTTCCGGATGAGGAGGTATTTGATGAAACTCACGAAGAAGGTGCTCTATGTGCTGCTCGTCATAACTGCTATGACTGCCGCTTCTCTGGCATGCGGACAAACAGAAAGTACGCCTACAGAAGCCCCTCCCGATCTGGTAGCGACCTCGGTTTCAGCTACAATGACCGCTGTCGCAGAAGAGACAGAGGAACTCATCCCTTCCGAGGAAGTCCCTCCGACTGAGTCCCCGGAACCAACAACCGGCACGATCAGCGGCAGGGTGTGTTATCCAAGTGAATTCATTCCGGAGATGACTGCTTACTTTATGGAGACCACCACAAACGTTGTGACCGAGCTGCCCATCGCCGAAAATCAGGGCTTGTACAGCATCGAGCTACCCACGGGAACCTATGTAGCATATATCTGGCGTGATGAATACAACCTGGGCGGGTCATACTCCCAGGCTGTCCCCTGCGGACTGCATGTGGGCTGCACGGATCACAGCCTCATTCCCATTCCCCTGGTTGCCGGTGCTATTGCCACTGATGTCGATTTATGTGACTGGTATGGCGACCCGGGCGATGTGCCTCTTCCACCAGGCGTATCCCTGCCTACAGCCACCCCTCCACCAGGTGGTATCAGCCTCAACTGCGACGGCACCTACCAGCGTGTCAGGATCACCGATGCAGGGGCGGATGGAAAAACCCTGTGGGTGGATAACTGGGTCAGCGGCAGCTGGTCGAACGTCTGGAGCCTGGAAGGCGGCGATGCCATGATCCGCCAGATTGAGGATGAAGCCGGTTATTACAACTTCGGTACCTGCAAGAAACTGATCATCATCCCCCTCCGCTACTCCGGTTCCGGCGCAGTCCTTGAACTGGAGATCTACCGGTGGACAGGTTCAGGTATATCCAATGTATATTCACACGAGGGAACACACGGGGAATGGAGCAAACTTGGAGATATGATCACCTTTGAAGAGTCTATCTATCTCTACGGCGAGCCCAACTGCTGCCCATGCAACCGCCAGGTACTCGAACACACCTGGGACGGTGCCGCGTTCGTCCAGACCGGCTCCGCCATCAATCCAACCTATACAGGAGACCCACCGGACCACTGCGTCCCCTGATAACATAATGTTTCCCGGAAGTGCCGGAGTCTTCCGGGTGCTTTCGGAAGGGAAGTATGCAAAGGAACAAGGACACAGGGCGGGATCGTTTTACGCCGGCATACCGCTTGCTCAGCCGGGAGACCCTGGCCGGCCGCTCCCGTTCCGCCCGTGAAATCCAGCAGGCCTGCACGTTATGCGGGCGGCGCTGCGGCACCGCCCGCACACAGCGGCCTGGTCAATGCCGTATGCAGCAGACCGCCTGGGTCGCCAGCTATGGTGCACACCACGGCGAGGAAGCCCCTCTGCGCGGCCGCTTCGGCTCCGGTACGATCTTCTTCAGCAGCTGCAATCTCAACTGTGTATTCTGCCAGAATGCCGATATAAGCCAGACACTCGCCGGAAGCCCTGTCACATCTGAGGAACTGGCGGGCCTGATGCTCTCGCTGCAGGATCAGGGCTGCCATAACATCAACCTGGTCAGCCCTTCCCATGTCGTGGCAGAAATCCTGGAGGCACTCGTGATCGCCGCAGGCCATGGATTATCGCTCCCCCTGGTCTGGAACACAGGCGGGTATGATTCCCCGGAAGCCCTGGCACTGCTGGACGGTATTGTCGATATCTACATGCCCGATATGAAATACAGCGACGCGCAAACGGCACTGGAGTACTCCGGTATACAGGATTATCCCCGCATAAATCAAGAAGCGGTCCGCGAGATGTTCCGCCAGACGGGTGATTTGCAAATAGATGCATCAGGGATCGCCACCCGGGGCCTGCTTGTACGGCACCTCGTGCTGCCGGGGGGTCTCGCCGGTACACCGGATATCGTGCGCTTTCTGGCGGAAGAAATCTCCACCGACACGTATCTCAATCTGATGGATCAATACCGCCCCTGCCACCAGGCTGCCCTTCACCCGCTCCTGAACCGGTGCATCACACGCGAGGAATACCAGGCAGCGCTGGCAGCCGCCCAAACCGCCGGCCTCACCCGCCTGGACGAGCGCCGCTCTTTTCTGTCTTTTCTGTAACAGACAAAAAGCCCCGGTCACAACACTGAAGCTTGTTTATCAGTGAATCATCAATGCTGCGGTCGGTGTCGCTGGACCCTGACCTCGGATACGTTAGATCTACTTCTAGCTGTAAAATCCTCCACCCTGTACCATGCTCAGAGAATGAAGGAAGCCAGCTGTAGTCCAATTTTGAATCCCGAAAATCACCCAAACCGAATTTCGTAAGTGCCGGAGCACCAGCAGTTCAATGGTGAATCAAACCGGAACAGGTTTCTACTTGTTACCTCTCTGATCCAGGTGCCCCCTACTTATTTTGTGACAGATTCAAAATTGACACCAATTTTATTTTATGCTACTATGTTTGCACATATAACCAGACTTGATCATATGTGCAATTTTTCAGGAGTCCAATCTTGGATACTGCATCAAGAACGCATTTGATGGTGAAGGTAGCAAAAAAGTATTTTGAGCTGGGGATGACACAGCAAGAAATTGCAGCCTCTTTGCGTATTTCCCGATCAACCGTATCCCGCCTCCTGTCCAGAGCCAGGAACGAGGGAGTTGTCCAGATAAATATTGAAGTTCCTTCTGGCATTTACCCTGAACTTGAAAAATCCCTTGAACAGCAGTTCAACCTCTTAGAAGCAATAGTAATTTCTACTCAAGACTACAACTCCTCGATGGGAATTGTAGTAGAGCTGGGGCAAGCAGCTGCTGTGTATCTGGAAAGAACGATCCAGAACAACGATGTGATCGGATTTGCCTGGGGGACAACGATGAAAGCCATGGTGGACGCTGTTCAGCCTCTTGGAATTAGAGGTATCAAGGTATTTCAAATGAACGGCGGGCTTACACCTCAAATGACAGACATTCACGGTACCTCATTAACCCATAACCTGGCTGTGCGTTTGGGAGGAGAAGCTTACATGCTCCAGGCGCCTGGTGTAGTAGAGAGCCCCCAGGTTCAACAAATCTTTATGGCAGACCCCCAGGTCGCTCAGGTGTTTGATTTAGTTGAGGAATCGACCATGGCATTTATGGGGATTGGAACAATTGCAGAAGATACATTATGGGGACAGGCAGGCCTTTTATCAGATGAAGTTACCAGCGAACTTCGTTCTCTTGGCGCTGTGGGGGATATTATGTCCCGATATTTCGACAAAAACGGTACCCTGGTGAATTCAAGTTTGTGCCAGCGTGTAGTTGGAATTCCCATTGAAAAATTACAGAAGATAGGCCGCAGGATTGGGGTAGCGGGTGGTAGAGGGAAATTTGAAGCAATCCAGGGGGCATTATCTGGTGGCTATGTCAATGTGCTTATTACAGATCAATATACGGCTGAAAAACTTACCGGTACCAAAAATCAGCGTTGACCAATATTCATGGAAAAAGGAGGTGATTCCAAACAATAGAAACAAGAATATGTCTTGATTGATACAGATGCCAATAATTTACAAGGAGAAAGAGATGAAGGCACATAGGATTCTATTATTGGTTCTTATCTTGACGATGGGCGTTTCCTTAGTGGGCTGTGGACCTGCAGTCGAGGAAGTTGCGCCTGCTGAAAGTGTCGAGACTGCTGCAGAGGAAGATGTTGAAGCCCCTGTTGCGGAAGAAGAACCTTACGAAATCGCTGTCATTGTGAAGATCACCGGTATTCCCTGGTTCAACCGGATGGAAGAAGGTGTGCTTCAGGCAGCAGAAGACTTCGGCGTAAATGCGTATCAGGTTGGCCCGGCAGATGCCGATCCGGCCCAGCAGGCAAGAATAGTTGAGGACATGATCAGCAAAGGCGTAGATGCCATTGCGGTAGTGCCGAATGATGCCACAGCATTGGAGCCGATCTTCCAACGAGCACAGGAAGCCGGGATCATCGTCCTGACCCATGAATCACCGGACCAGGTAGGCAATGACTATGACCTGGAACTGATTGATAATGTGGCTTTTGCCCAACACCACTGGGATATGCTGGTTGAGAACATGGGCGACAGCGGTCAATACGCCATTTTTGTTGGCGGCCTGACTGTACCGCTGCACAACCTTTGGGCTGACGAGGGCATCGCCTACGCCGCCGAGATGTACCCGAATCTTGAACTGGTAACCGAACGAATTCCTTGCGGTGAGGACCAGGAGCTTTCCCGACAGACTACGCTTGACCTGCTCCAGTCCTATCCCGATCTGAAAGGGATTATCGGCTTTGGCAGCCTGGGCCCTCCAGGAGCCGCTCAGGCTCTGATTGAAAAAGGCCTGATCGATGAAGTTTCCATTGTCGGCACCGTTCTCCCCGGCCATGCCGCTCCCTACCTTGAGGATGGCTCTCTCGATCATGGTATTCTGTGGGACCCGAAGGATGCGGGTTACTCTCTGGTATGGACAGCAGTCCAAATGCTGGACGGCAACACAATTGCTGATGGCGCAGATGTTCCAGGCGTGGGCGTGATCACGCTGGATGGCAATATCATCAAAGTCGATGCCATGCTGGACATTACAGCTGATAATGCTGCTGACCTGGGTTTCTAAAGTCTAGATATCAAGAGGGACTCGGCTGAAGGCGAGTCCCTCTTTACTTTTGGCCTTATTTGTTGCAATTTTACAGGAACTACTGATACTTTATAAATGAAAGTGATATGTTTTTATGACAGAACAATTCCTCTCTTTAAATAATATCAACAAGCGTTATGCAGGAGTGCAGGCTTTACAGTCTGTAGATTTTGATATTGATAAAGGAGAGATCCATTGTCTGGTTGGGGAAAATGGATCTGGAAAATCAACCTTGATCAAAATTATTTCCGGCGTTGTTCAACCAGACGAAGGGGCGATCATCACAATTGACGGAGAACAGCTCCAGGATTATCAGGCGATTGATGCTATTCATAAAGGCATTGAGGTAATCTATCAGGATCTGTCTCTTTTCCCGAACCTCACTGTTGCCGAGAATATTGCGCTTGGTGAAATTATTGCTGCCGGGCATAAATTTATCCAGTGGAAAGAGATCGAACAAATAGCCACCCACGCCATGGGGAAGATCAAAGCCAATCTGCCTTTGGACGAGCTGGTTGAAAATATATCCCTTGCGGACCAGCAGCTTGTAGCGATCTGCCGTGCGCTGACCCATGAAGTCCGCCTTGTCATTATGGACGAACCCACAACCGCCCTGACCCGCAAAGAGGTGGATGCGCTGTTTTCGGTAGTGCAAGATTTGCAGTCCAAGGGGATTTCTGTGATGTTTGTCAGCCACAAGCTGGATGAAGTGTTTGAAATTGCCGAGAGCATCACCATTTTGCGGGATGGCGCAAAGGTGGGTACCTTCCCTTGCAAAGAACTGGATAATGAAAAAATGGTCATGCTCATGACCGGGAAAAAGCTGGAATATGCCCGGTTCAAGGGCGAATTACAAAGTGGAACAGCCCTGTTCGAAGTACGCGGACTCTCAAAATCCGGGAATTTTAAGGATGTTAATCTAAAACTCTATCCGGGGGAAATACTGGGGATCACCGGTTTGCTGGGGTCCGGGCGTACAGAGTTTGCCCAGGCTATTTTTGGGCTGAACCCGGCTGCTTCCGGCGAAATTCTGCTTGAAGGAAAGCCAACGGAGCTCAATAACGTTCAGGATGCCATCGGGCTGGGAATTGCGTATGTCCCGGAGAACCGGCTGGTTCAGGGCCTGGTGATGCAGCAGTCTGTAGGGAAAAACCTTGTCATCACTATATTAAAAAATTTACTCAATTCTGCTGGTTTGATCAGTCAGGACAAGATGAAGGGAAGTATCGATGAATGTATCAAGAGCCTGACGATTAAAGTACCCTCAGCGGATTCACCCGTACAAACCCTTTCCGGGGGCAATCAGCAGCGAGTTGTGCTGGCAAAGTGGATTGCTACACAGCCGAAAATTCTGATTCTGGATGGCCCTACGGTTGGTGTGGATGTCGCTGCAAAAGGGGCTATCCATGATATTGTGCGCGGACTTGCGGCTCAGGGAGTGGGAATTATTATCATCTCCGATGAGTTATCTGAGGTTTACCATAATTGCACCCGGGTTTTTGTGATGCACAAAGGCCGCTTTGTTGGAGAATTCCAAACCGAAAAAACCTCTGAAGATGAAATTAAGGATTTCATCGCACAATCCAGGTAAAAAGGCTGAATGATGAAAAAAATTTTTTCCAGTTACGAAACAATTGTCTTCCTGGCAATTGTGATACTTGGTGCGATCATCACCATGGTGAATCCAAACTTCCTGACATTGGAGAATTTCCTGGATTTGCTGAAAAGCTATTCCTTTATGGGTATCCTGGCCATCGGCGTGTTATTCGTGCTTCTCTCAGGCGGTATTGATATTTCCTTTACTGCGACGGCCACGGTAGCCATGTATGGTATGGCCGTGATCATCAACAAGCATGGTGGAAACATGTTCACCGCTTTTCTGATTGCCAGCCTGATTGGTATCCTGCTCGGAATTATCAATGCAGTCATTATTCACTTTTTCAAAATTCACAGCATCATTACTACCATTGCCACGCTGAATATCTACTATGGCCTGCTGACGGTTTTCTCTGGCGGGAAGTGGATCTATGCACTGCCCACCTGGTTCCGGGAATTTGGACAGGTACGTGTATTTACATTGACCAATCCAACCGGAGGAACCTACGGGCTTTCGATTGTTACCGCAATCTGGATTGTGCTGTTTGTGCTGGCCTGGGTAATCCTCCGCTATACAATCATCGGCCGGGGTATATACGCACTGGGCGGCAATCCTACTTCAGCCGAACGAGTAGGATTCAGCATTTTACGGCTGCAGCTTTTTGTATACGGCTTCATGGGCTGGCTGGCCGGGATTTCCGGCGTCGTGCTGACCTTGTTGGTGCAGTCTGTCGCGCCGAACTCGATCGTAGGGAAAGAGCTGGACGTCCTGGCGGCAGTAGTGCTTGGCGGCGCCAGCCTCACCGGCGGCGTGGGCACATTGTGGGGAACGCTGCTGGGTGTAATTCTTATCGCAGTGATGAACAATGGAATGACCCTGATGCGGATCCCCGCATTCTGGTACAACGTTTTTATTGGCCTGATTATCGTAATCAGCGTCAGTGCAAGCGCTATTCAACGCAAAAAGAAAAAGAACCAGAAGGTTGCCATCGAAGTTGAGTAAGGCTGGAGGATTTACTGTGAAACGGAAATTATCTGACATCTGGATTTTGTTACTGGCATTGGCTGGAATCATCTTGTTGATGTCCGTATTGAACGGCGCTCAATTTTTCCGGGCGAGAAACATCCAATCGATGGCATTTCAAATGCCGGAATTAGGAATTCTCTCCCTCGCGATGATGATTACGATGCTTACTGCAGGGATCAATCTCTCCATCATTGCCTCGGCAAATCTCACAAGCATCACAATTGCCATTGTGCTCTCACATTTTATGGGGCCTGATATGAGTGCGGGAGGATCAACAGGGATTGTCCTGCTCGCAATTCTGGCAGGACTGGCTGTTTCTGCGATTATCGGTTTACTGAATGGCTTGTTGATCGCACACCTGGATGTCTCACCGATCCTGGCAACTCTGGGTACGATGATCCTGGTAAACGGCATTTCCATTGTCCTGACAAAGGGTTATGTTATCTCTGGCTTCCCGCCGCTGATCCTTTTCCTCGGCAACGGGAAAGTGGCAGGAATTCCCATGCCTATGATCATTTTCATTGTATGCGTATTGATCTTGTGGGTGATCCTGTCCCAGTCACGCCTGGGGTTGAATATTTATATGTATGGCTCAAACCCCGTAGCCTGCCATTATTCCGGGGTAAACAACCGTAAAGTGCTGCTCAAGACTTATCTTATCTCGGGCTTATTTGCCGGCGTTGCAGCGATCATCATGATGTCCCGGTTTAACTCTGCCAAAGCAGATTATGGCGAGTCATATCTGCTGATGACGGTGCTGGCTTCCGTGCTGGGTGGTACAAGCGCTTCCGGCGGGTTCGGAAAGGTCTCCGGGCTGGTAATCTCTCTGGTGATACTGCAGTTGGTCTCAAATGGACTCAATCTCATGCAAGTCAACAATTTCCTTACAATCGCTATCTGGGGAATTATCCTGATTTTTGTGATGATCGCTAATTATTATAGTAATCGGGGACCACAAAAAAGGAGGCCGGCATGAATAAGTTTCTGGGCATTGACCTCGGTACGACAGGGCTGAAGGCAACTATTCTGACCGAAGAAGGCAAGATCATTGCCTCTGCGTATGTTGAATACCCCATCCTTTCGCCGGAACCAGGCTACGCTGAGCAGGACCCGCTGGAGTGGTGGAATGGGCTGATAAGCAACTGCCGGGAACTCAAACAGAAATATCCTGCTGATTTTAAAGAGATCGCTGGGATTGGCATTTGCGGGCAGATGCACACCCAGGTGTATCTGGATAAAAATAACAACATCCTGCGGCCCGCCATCACCTGGATGGACCTGCGTTCCAAAGAAATAGCCGATCGGATAAACAGTGATGAGAAAGCCAAAGCCCTGGTTTTTGCAGAAACGCAAAATTTCACTTCCACGACCTACACCGCTCCTCAAATCCGGTGGGTGATCGAAAACCAGCCCGATGTATGGGCAAAGGTTTCGAAGATATTGATTGCAAAGGACTACGTGAAATTCAGACTCACCGGTGAAATGGTGACAGATACTTCCGATGCCAGCGGGACTTTATTCTTCAATGTGAAAGAACGAATGTGGTCCCGGGAAATGTTTGACTTTTTCGGCGTTCCGAGAGCTGCTTTCCCTGAAGCTCGCCCATCAGACGTTATTATGGGCTGCGTAAGCCAGGAAGCTTCTGCACTAACCGGGCTCAAGGAAGGGATCCCGGTTGCCAACGGCAGCAGCGACAACTCCGCATCTGCTTTAGGGGCCGGGATGACAAATCCCGGACAGGTGACCCTGATTATCGGCACAGCCGGGGTGGTCTCGGTGTGCTCAGACCGCCCGCTGGTAGACCCGGAATTCAGGACTTTGTGCTGGAACTATTCACTGCGAGACCGGTGGGCAACGGTCGGGATTACCCAGACCGCGGGCGAATCGCTGAACTGGTTTAAAAATGCGTTTGACAGAAATAAGGACAACCTCAGCTCCGGGGATATTTTTGAACAATATAACCAGGATATCGCTGAAGTGCCGGACGGCTCAGGGGGCGTGATCTTCCTGCCGTATCTGAATGGGGAGCGCACGCCGTATTGGGATCCGGCAGCTCGCGGTGTTTTTTATGGGCTGAACCTTACTACAGAAAAAACCCATTTCATTAAAGCAATTATGGAGGGGGTGTCTTTTGCCTTGCGAAATAACATTGAAGCAGTGGAATCCCTGGGCATCAAAATCAATCAGGTCAGAGCGGTAGGCGGGGGATTGAAAAGCAAAGTGTGGCTGGAAACACTCGGTAAAATCCTGCGCATACCGATAGCTACAGTAAGCGTACCGGACACCGGCAACCTGGGCAACATGCTGCTGTGCGGCAAAGCTTTAGGTGTGTTTTCCTCTTATGAAGAAGCCGTGAAAGACCTGGTTTCGACAGATCAGGAGATCTTCTTTGATAACGACACACCTGTTTACGAAAAGCAGTATCAAATCTTCCTGCAGCTGTATAGACAGCTGCAGCAGACTTTCAGACTATCATTGTCAAATTGAGGAAAAATGAATACAAAAATTAAATCCGAACTAAAAGCAGTTATTGTTAAAACCGGTATTACTATGCTGGATGAGGGATTGACCGTAGGTACCTGGGGTAACTTCAGCTTGCGCGACCCTGAAACAGGCCTGATCTATATTACTCCCAGCGGAATGGACTACCGCGAAATTACTGAAGACGATATTGTAGTGCTGGATAGCGAACTGAATATCGTGGATGGTTCCCGCGTCCCTTCTGTCGAGAAAGCAATGCATGTCACCGTCTATAATGAACGCCCCGATGTTAATGCCGTCATCCATACCCATCCACTGTATTCATCCGTTCTGGGTGTGAACGAGATGGAACTCCCTGGCATCAGTGAGGACTTTGTCCAGATAGTGGGAGATAAGATGGTTTGTTCCGAGTATGCACTTCCCGGCACAACGCAGCTGGCCCGGAACGCCGTGAAAGCATTAGGGAAAAACAACGGGGTGCTTCTGCCCAATCATGGGACTATGGTGGTTGGCCCCAATATGCCAATGGCTCTGACCATCTGCCAGGTGGTAGAAAAAACTGCCTACATCTACATTCTGGCAAAAAGCATCGGCACTCCCCACCTGATCTCTCAGGAAGATATTATCGCCATGCAGGATTATGCCCAAAACATATATGGGCAGAGGTGATTGAGAGGGCGTAATCCAGCTTAGAATAGAGTTGACATCTCTTTTAATGGGATCAAGCTGGTATGAAACCACCAACATTTTTAGCCATAGACCTGGGAGCTGCAAGTGGCCGGGTGATAGTGGGGACTTTAAACGACCAGAACCTGCAGCTTACCAGAGTCCATCGTTTCCCGGACAGCGGGGTTCGGCTTGGGCAGCATCTCTACTGGGATTTTCTGCGTTTGTGGAGCGAAATCAAAAAAGGGTTGTGGCAGGCCGGGAATCAATTCGGGCAGAGTTACAAAAGTATTGGACTGGATTCCTGGGGTGTGGATTTCGGGCTGCTGGACGCCAGTGACTGCCTGATCCAGAATCCATATCACTATCGAGACAGCCACACAGATGGCATGATGGAAGCTGTCTTCAGTGTGGTTTCAGCCGAAGAAGTATTCTCGCGCACTGGAAATCAGTTGATGCAAATTAACAGTTTGTATCAACTTTATTCCATGGTGAAATCCGGCAGCCCTGCCCTTTCCATTGCCAGAACTTTCCTCAATATACCGGATTTATTCAATTTTTTCCTCACGGGAGAAAAAGCCAGCGAGTTCAGTATTGCCTCAACAACCCAGTGTTTTAACCCTGTTGAAAAGACCTGGGCGCTCGAACTGCTCTCATCCCTTGGAATCCCCACCCATATTTTCGGCGAGATTCTACCCTCGGGAACGGTATTAGGCCCTTTACAGTCTTCCCTGGCCGCTGAGCTTGGGTTGAATAATATTCCTGTGGTTGCTGTTGCGGGGCATGATACCGCCAGCGCTGTGGCGGCAGTGCCGGCGACAGACAAGGACTATATCTACCTCAGCTCAGGGACCTGGTCCTTGATGGGAGTGGAATTGGATACCCCGATGCTTTCGCCAGCCGTATTGAAAGCCAATATGACAAATGAAGGCGGGTATGGCAACAAGACCAGGTTTCTCCAGAATATTGTCGGTTTGTGGATGCTGCAGGAATGCCGCCGGCAGTGGTCCCGGGCAGGTGTGGACTACGACTATGACATCTTGAATCAAATGGCTGCGGCAGCTCCCGCATTCGGCCCCCTGGTGAACCCGGGAGACAGCCGCTTCCTGGCCCCCGAAAAAATGGTTGAGGAGATTCAATCGTTTTGCAGTGAAACAGGTCAGGAGGTTCCAACCGGAAAGGGGGCGGTAGTTCGCTGTGTTCTGGAAAGTCTGGCTATGGAATATCGTTGGGCTGCCGATCAGATAGACAGGCTGACCGGTAAAGAATATCCTGTTGTTTACATCATTGGAGGGGGTTCAAAAAATCAATTACTGAACCAGTTTGCTTCCAATGCGACGGGTAAGACGGTGATTGCAGGTTTGGAAGAAGCAACAGCTATCGGAAATATCCTTGTTCAGGCGATTGCTGTCGGTGAGATTGTTTCATTGGCAGAAGGCCGTGAAATTGTCCGGCAGTCTTTCCCGATGAAAACATACGAACCGAAGGATACCGCAGACTGGGAAGCTGCGTATTCACGTTATAAAAAACTGCGGGACATGCCCCCCCGTCCTGCAGCGTAATAGTTCTCCACCCATCGTTTGCCATTTTGCAGCGTTGATAACGGGGCGTTGCAGCGTTGACAACGGGGCGTTACAGCGTTGATAACGGGGCGTTACAGCGTTGATAACGGGGCGTTACAGCGTTGATAACGGGGTATTACAGCGTTGACAACGGGGCGTTACAGCGTTAACAACGTGAGGTTGTAGTCCCCAATCGCCATGTGCCGCAGCGTGCTCCTCAGATCAGATGCTTTTTTATCACCGGCAGCATCATGGAATTTGGGGGTCCCCTGCCCATCCAGCGCGACCTC
>JAFGNH010000122.1 GCA_016927115.1 Anaerolineales bacterium
ATTACTTCCTGTTGTGACATCAGTTCTCCTTCGAATCCCTACTAAATTATGAGGTGAAGTTGTCTCATCATTATAGACACAGAGGGCATTTACTAGCGCAGGTTATGTCCATTTTCCCCACATGCGTGGGGATGAACCGCGAGTCATGGTAGACGCCGTGCTCATCGCAGTCATTTTCCCCACATGCGTGGGGATGAACCGTATGACGGAGTTAAATACCGCCTGCGCTTTGCATTTTCCCCACATGCGTGGGGATGAACCGAAGTGGCAAGAGTTAGGTAGACAAGTACAAAAATTTTCCCCACATGCGTGGGGATGAACCGAAAATAGAAGTAGCCTAGTACCTTACGGTATCCATTTTCCCCACATGCGTGGGGATGAACCGTCAATGGACAGGGAAACCTTGGAAAAGCAGGATTTTCCCCACATGCGTGGGGATGAACCGTGACGGATGTAACCTTTAAGTAATAATTTTTGGATTTTCCCCACATGCGTGGGGATGAACCGTTTATCGGCCATGCGCCCGGGTATTACCCTGAATTTTCCCCACAGGCGTGGGGATGAACCTCTTATGGGAGCGTGGATTGAAATCCTCCTTTAGCCCAGTATGGAGTTGAACCGTGTCCGTCAATCCCCGAATGGGGGCCTTGATTGATCATGCTGGGAACGCTGAAACACTGAATACACTGCATAAAAAGGAATGCTGATCATTATGAAAAATGACAGCGCTGAGAGTAACGTTTGGCTTCGGGGGAGGTTGGGGTGTTATTCTATGGTGATGGTGGACCGGGAAGGAGGAGACCCGGTCTGGATATTGAGGCAGCCTTCAAACGGATAAAACTCTCAATATCCAGACCGGGTCTCAGATGAGGTCCCGCAACGATTCCTTTTCCAGGGGCGTTATTCGATAGGGCGGCATCGAAAAAGCTATAAGCAGTGGATTTGCGGCTGATTTTTCATTTCCTGGTACCTCCGTACCCTATTCATATGTTTTTTTTAATGGGATACTACTGGTGTACTGGTCTGACCAACATACCGGAGGTACACCGTGAGTATGGATCCTGTTTCCAGGCACAGCCTGGCGGAAATGGTCGCAGGAAAGCTGGCAGCACAGCTCCTTGACGGCGCTTTCAGCGCCGGGCAGAAAATTCCCTCTGAGAGGGACCTGATCGAAAGACTTTCAGTGAGCCGCTCAACGCTGCGGGAAGCCCTTAAAATCCTGTCCGAAAATGAACTGATCGAATCCAGGCCCGGAGTAGGCTGGTTCGGCCGGTCACTGGACAAGGCAGGGGAGATACGGGCCCGCGAGCTGGCCGGCAGACAGGGAGAACCGGCCCGTCCACGGATTCAGCTGGATGAGGATACCTCTCCGCTTGGACCACGCCGGCTGCCTACCGGGCCGGAGAAACCCCTCCAGGTCCCCAATCTTAAAACGGATCGTCTGGGAACCTTTGATCTTATCTCCTGGTGGGATCGGGAAAAAGTGCAGAACGCAAAAATACTGGTGGTTGGGGCAGGCGCGCTGGGGAATGAGGTGCTGAAGAACTTTGCGCTGATGGGGGTCGGCTATGTGTGCGTGATTGATTTCGACGAGATCGAGGCAGCCAACCTCAGCCGTTCGGTTCTTTTCCGTGAGGTGGATTCCGGGCGCCAGAAAGCCCAGGTAGCCGCGGCTCGAACCAAGGAATTGAATCCTGATATTCATATCCAGTATCTGCACGGTGATGTAACAACGAAACTGGGGCTGGGGGTGGTGCGGCGCATGGATGTGATTGTCGGGTGCCTCGACAATCGGGAAGCACGTCTGGCCGTAAACCGTTTTGCCTATTGGATGGATAAACCATGGGTGGATGGGGCGATCCAGGAGCTGCTGGGATTGGTTCGTACCTTTGTGCCCGGTAATGGGGCATGTTTCGAATGTACACTCACCGAGCAGGCACGTCGTGACCTTGCACTCCGCTACTCGTGCCCGCTTCTGGCACGAGCCAACGTACTCCTCGGCAAAGTGCCTACAACGCCGACAATTGCCTCCATTATCGGTTCCATGCAGTGCCAGGAAGCCCTCAAGCTGATACACGGTATGGAAGTGGATGCCGGGAAGGTCACTCATTTTAACGGCATGAGCAACGATATGCATACGGCTGCGTACTCTGTGCGCGACGATTGCGAATCACACTGGACATACGGCGAGATTACCGAGTTGGCTATGCGGGCGGACAGTACCACTGCCGCAGAACTGCTGCGGGTGGTGCACGCCGACCTCGGCCCGGATTCTGTACTCGAACTGGACCAGGAGCTGGTGCTTTCGCTGCGCTGCCCCAGCTGCGGCCGGAAGGAGAGCCTTATCCAGCCGATCGCTGAGGTCAGCTTTGAGGCAGGCCACTGCCCCAACTGCGGCATACTTCGCGAGACCGAACTGACTCATACGCTGACCGGCGAAGAGAACTTCCTGGACAGGTCGCTGGCAAGCCTGGGCATTCCGCCGCTGCACATTATTCGTGCCTACAATACCGAGGAATACCGTTTTTATGAACTGACAGGCGATCTGCCTGATGCACTGCATTTTTCAGATTTTACAGGCGGCCGCAGTGAAGATGTTTCCGGACTAAGGGATCGTATCCGCCTGGGTCCGGAAGTGAAAGTACGGCTTAGAGTCAACAGAGCTGCCGGCAAGATCCGGCTGACCGGGAAGGCGGATGGTGATTAGGAAGCTCGGTGCCTGGCTGCGGCTGGAGGCGGAAGACTGCCTTCGAGTCACCCTTCTGACAGTGCTGACGCAGCTTTGGATGGCAGCGCTGGCCGTGGCTGTACCACTGGTGCTGTTGAGCGGGTCGGCTGATTTTTTGGTGGTGGATCTTGAGGTGACTGCGCTGCTTGGCCTGGCTGCGGGGTTTGGTTCCAGGTTGATCCTGCGAAAGAGGACACTGCTGATGCAGATTGCAGCAGCGAGCACCGGGGTGCTGCTGAGTTTATTGATTATCGGGTACCTTACCAGCGGAAAAATGGGGCTTTATCCTGCTACAGGAGCAGGAGGCCTGGATGATCTGATTCGCCTGCTGATCAGCTTTACTCTGGCGTGGTTGTTCCTGCTTGCATTCAGGCGCAAGCGGAAAACCGGTCTGGGAGCTGCTGGAGTAGAGAGAGCGGCAATTCAAACCGCGCAAGCTTCCACAGGTTCATCACAGCCGCAAAAAGGCTGGGTGCGAATGAGAGTCGCCGCTGTTAAGAAGAATATGAAAAACCGGACGGCCTTTCTCCGGAAGAACAGTACAGCTGTCCGGAAACCATCGACCAGGGTGAAAACGGGTGGGCGAAGCCGCAGCGGATCAGGACGTGAAAAAGCTGGGTCAGCACGCAAGGCGCGGACTGCAAAAAAGGCGAAAAGTTCTGCTGCAGCAGTACGAACTTCATCGGCGTCAGATGCAAAGAAGCCGCTGACTATTGTGAAGTCACGACAGAAAAGCGCAGCCAGGATGAAAAACAAACATGTGCTCCGGGAGCAGATCTCCCTGAACGGACTGGAAGAACACCGATGTCCTTACTGTCTGGACATTGTGGAAAAGAAGGACCCGCGCGGTGTAAAAATCTGCCCGGTCTGCCACACGTGGCATCATGCGGACTGCTGGGCTGTAACCGGTTCTTGCCAGATACCGCACAAACATGAATGAAATCGGGATGAAACAACAAGGCGAGGAGAACAATGGGTGACTTATCGATCACACTGGTATTACCGAACGGCGGAGCCCGCATGGCGGATATCCCGGATGATGCACCTGTACGGGACCTGCTTGAGGAATTAACAGCGTTACTAACGCTCCCGACCGTAGGCCCTGATGGCAGACCAATGGGCTACCGTCTCGACAGCAAGGCACTCGGGCGGGAATTGCGTGAGGAGGAAACGCTTGCCTCTGCAGGTGTGCCGGAAGGAGACCGGTTGATGATGACGGCTGATATTACAGCCGGCGCAGTGACGCTGGATGCCAGCCCGCGTATGAGGCGCCTTCGCGGCGATCTGAAGCTGATGCAGGACCTGGCAGCCCGGAGTGACCTGATCTCTTTCACGGCTGAATCTGTGCGCAAGGGGCTTCCGCCGGAACGCTACGTGGTTACGTACACATGCCGGGGCATAGTCGATGTGACGAAGCAGGGCAAGCCGAAATTCGGGAGCCGCCATCAGGTCGAAATCTACCTGCATGCCCAGTACCCTCAGCGATGGCCTGGTATGAAGTGGCTGACACCGATTTGGCATCCCAACATCAACCATCTTAATGGCTCCGTCTGTATTGACGCAGCCTGGTGGACAGCCAGCCGTTCACTTGACCGGCTTGTACTAATGATTGGTGAGATGGTGCAGTATAAGAATTTTCATGATGATCCGACCAAACCGCCGTTCCCATGGGATCCAGAGGCGGCTCGCTGGTGCCGGGAATACCGCAAGAAACACCCGGATACGTTTCCGGTGGATACGCGAGAGCTGCTGCGCCCGGAGCGAGTGAAAGTAAAGCCGCAGAAGAAGAGTGTTTCAAAAATCAGGCTTCGGTAAGCCGTGCCTGGTTGTTGGAAAAAATTTACAAAAAAATCGGAGGGAAAAATGGCAGAGATAAATGTGACACTGGTACTTCCATCGGGGGGGAGCCGCAGCGCTGCGGTCCCGGATGATGTTCAGATAAAAGAGTTGATTCCGGAGCTGGTTACAACACTGGAACTTCCAACCACGGGACCGGATGGACGGCCGATCAGCTACCGCCTGGACAGCAAGGCGCTTGGCCGTGAGTTGAGCGAGGATGAGACTCTTGCAGAGGCGGGAATCCCGGAAGAAGACCGGTTGATGATCACTGCTGATATTACGGCAGGTTGAGTCTCGCAGCCCGGCAGCACCCGGCAGCGATCGATATAGAAACGTTTAATCCGATTTGTCGATCGGCTTGATCAGGATGGGTGCTGCCGGACCGGCATAAGTCCGGTCCCGCCCGGTGGATGCATAGAATGCTCAGAGGAGTCCGTATTCGTATGAGAGAGAACCGAATTCGGCTGCGGTCAGTTGAAGACAGTGGTATCAGGAGTGGGTATATTCCTTACTCACGGTCTTTGTACTGGGCTGCTGCGAAGGAAGAGACCCTGCCGACTGTTGAGGTCTTTATGACACAGAGAGCGTTTTTACGCTGCTGTGTACATGCCGGCAGCAGCCTGGATCATGAAGCAGGTGGATGGCTTGTGGGCCAGCTGCGGTCGGATCACAAGAGCCGGAAGCGGTACATGGTCGTGGAAGGGGCGCTGCCTGCACCGTTCACCGAGCGCGGCAGTGCGTTTCTGACCTTCACCCAGGACAGTCAGGTGGCGCTTCATGCTGAAATGGAAGCCCGATACCCTGGTGCGGTGCTGCTGGGCTGGTACCATACACATCCGCGGATGGGTATTTTCTTTTCAGATTATGATGCCTGGCTGCATTCGCATTTTTTCCAGGAAACATGGCAGGTAGCTCTGGTGATTGAGCCGGTGAGTCGGGCTGGAGGCTTTTTTATTCGCCAGCATGATGGGACTCTGGACCAGAGGGCTTATTTTGGTTTTTATGAATTGACGAATAGAGGCAGGAGTGTGGTGTTCTGGCAGAATCTCACCAGGCGCCGTCTGGATATTCCTGTTGAGGAGGAAATGCAGACATGAAAAGTGGTTGGAAGATTTACTATTCCGGTGTGCTTGGTGGAATCGGAGGTTTGTGCGGCTGGCAGTTCAGCAGCGCGTTGGACTACTCGCTGGCGGGCAGCCTGTACATGAGTGAAGTGCTGGTTGGCGCTGTGATTGGCGCAGCCATCGGTTTGTTTATTGGAGCTGTTGAAGTTTTGGCAGGCAGCCGTATGCTGCGTGCGCTGCGATCGAGTCTCATCACTGCTGTATTGGGGTTGATTGGCGGTGCAGTGGGACTTCCGCTCGCCGAGCGTGTCTTCATGGCGTTGGGTGGTTCCATCCAGGCCAGAATTCTTGGTTGGGGTGTGTTTGGCCTGCTCCTGGGACTTGCGGCGGGCATTACGGGTGGAACCCAATCGTGGAAGGGTGCCCTGGGCGGGTTGATTGGCGGCCTTGTTGGCGGTTTTCTGCTCGATCTGGCACGGCAGCAGCTTCATGACCTTGTGCTTGGCAAGGCTGTAGGGTTGATGCTCCTGGGTGCATCAGCGGGAGTATTCCTTGCCCTGGTCGTTACACTGCTCAGAAAGGCATGGCTTGAAGTTGAAAGCGGCAAGATGAAAGGATCCGAGTTCATCCTTGATAAATTTGCCAGGAAGGATGGGCCCAGTGCAATTATTGGGAGCAGTTCGTTAAAAGCCGAAATTGCCCTGCCGGATCCGGATATTGAGCCGCAGCATGCCATCCTGCTGGGTGAGGATACTCATTTTTCAATCAAGGATATCAGCCTTTCAGGCACGTTTGTGCGCAACAAGAAGGTTGAGGTTGCCCGGCTGACAAATGGATCTCGCATCCGTATGGGAAATACAGATCTCAGCTACCATGAGAAGAGGTGAATGATGAAAAAGAATTGGATGATTCTTGTAAGCACGGCGCTTCTTTTTTCACTGGCGCCGGGATTGTTCGCCTCTGAAGTGTCGGCACAGGAACTGGATCTTTCAGCCCGTATCACACAGGTTGATACGGAAAATTTCCCTGAAGTGGTTGTGTATGTGTCGGTGGTTGATCAGATCGGAGAACCTGCCGGTATTGAACCAGATCAACTCGTGCTGACGGAAAATGGTGAGCAAATATTCCCCGAGTCCATCCAGGGTATTGGTGACGCTTCGCCGATCACTACCCTGCTGCTGATCGATATTTCAGGGAGTATGAATGTTGATAACAAGCTGGATGCAGCCAGGGCAGCAGCACTCTCCTACGTGGACGCCACCCGTGATGTGGATCGGATCGGTTTGATCGCATTCAATACACAGGTTTCAGTCGTTCAGGAAATCACAGTTGATAAGGAACTGGTCCGGGAAGGTATTCAGAGCCTGGAAGGCATCTATGATACAGCCATGCTGGATGCACTGCAGCAGGGTCTTGTGATTCTACGTGGAGAACAAGGCCGAAAGGCGATCATCGTGCTGACAGATGGGCTGGATAACCAGAGTCAGACAACGCTGGATGATCTGCTGCTGGCGCTGGAACCCCAGGATGTTTCAATATCGACGATCGGGTTTGGGAACCGCGAGCATGATCAAACGGCAATGTCTGCCGTGAATGAGGAGATGCTTCAGCAGATTGCGGACACCGGCGGCGGCCTGTACAGCTATGCTGCGGACGAGCAGGCGCTGCAGGAGATCTATGATCTGTACGGCCGCGCACTGCAGAGTGAGTATGTGATCCGCTATCTGTCACCATCATCGCTGCGCGATGGGGTAAATCGGTCGATCCAGGTAAACCTGGTGGACCCGATGGAGAGTATGGGTGCATCAGCCGGTGATGGGTCCTCCCTGGAAGAGACGGTTTATAACCCTGGTGGTGTGGTGCCCGAGAGTGCCGGGATGGCACCATGGCCATTCTTTTTCATGCTTCTGGCGCCGCTGTTGGTGCTTTTGATACTTCCCGGATTGTTCGGATTGGTAAAGCGGCTGCTTTTCAGGGGCAGCTCCGGCAAGAAGAGTAATAAGTCCAGCAGCAAGGGAAGAATAAAGCTGCATTAAAAAGCCGGGTGTTCCTTGTGCGGGGGGGAAACAGAGCGGGCGAGTCCAGATATATGGACTCGCCCGTGTAGTTTGGGGATGCCCTGGGGGTTGGTCGGGCGGGTTCCAATATCTTTACAAATAGACAAGGGTAGTGGGCCCCGTATAATTCCCCAGGAAAAGTAGATCCACTGAACCCGCCCGTACAGGCAGTGTTTTATAAGGGAAGGTTTCACGATCGATGGGATCATCCATCCGTTCAATATTGTTTTGTGAATGATGAAAATGGAGACCCGCGGGTAAACCTTCCCGATGCAGAACGCCCTGCATAACGGGTAAACCGGATGCAATGCGGAATAGGTTTGTATCGAGGCGGGCGGGTGCCCCCCTCAATCCCCCCAACTTAAGACGTGATTGATAAAAAGCGGAAACACCAATTGGTGGTGGGGCACATAGGGTGGATGAGATTTTGTGTTTGAACGATTTTGAACCCGCACCCTGCGCGTCGTGGTTGCGGATCAGTTTGCTTCAGAGTACACTGGCGCGAGAATGTGATTATTAATACCAGAGAGGGCAGGGAATACGAAGGGATGATAAAGCAGTCGGATCAACACCTTCCACTGGACACGATACTGCATGGAGATTGTGTGGAGCTGATGAAGCAGCTCCCGGACGAGAGCGCCGATCTGATTTTCGCTGATCCTCCCTATAACCTTCAGTTAAGACAGGAGCTGTGGCGGCCGAATCTGACACGCGTGGACGCAGTCAATGATTCCTGGGACCAGTTTAAGAGTTTCGAGGACTATGATTCATTCTCCCGCACATGGCTCAAGGAAGCCCGGCGGATTCTTAAACCAACCGGAACCATCTGGGTCATCGGTTCCTACCATAACATTTTTCGTCTTGGCACATTGTTACAGGATCTGGGCTTCTGGATTTTGAATGATGTAATCTGGGTAAAGACCAATCCGATGCCTAATTTCCGCGGGGTACGTTTCAGCAACGCTCATGAGACATTGATCTGGGCAAGTAAGAAACAGGGAGCGAAGTATAGTTTCAATCACCATGCGATGAAATCACTGCATGGCAACAAGCAGATGCGCAGTGATTGGCTTCTTCCGCTGTGTACCGGAAAGGAGCGGATTCGGGTGGATGGTGAGAAGGCTCACTCCACACAGAAGCCGGAGGCGCTGCTGTATCGTGTGATCCTGGCTTCCAGCCAGCCCGGCGATGTGGTTTTGGATCCTTTTTTTGGCACCGGAACGACTGGCGCAGTTGCAAAAGCACTTCGCCGCCATTGGATCGGTATAGAACGCGAGCAATCCTATATCGAAGTGGCGATGGACCGCATTGCAGGTGTGGATACCATTGGAGACGATGCTCTGTATGATGTGAGTGATAAACGACGGCTTGCCCCGCGAGTTCCGTTCGGCAGGCTGCTGGAATTGGGATTGCTAAACCCGGGTGAGGCGGTTTATTTTCAACGTGCGGAGAACAATAAAGCCGTGGTACGGCCGGATGGCAAGCTGCGTATGGGGAAGGCTTCCGGGTCCATTCACCAGTTGGGCAAGGCGATATTGGAGGGTGGACCATGCAACGGTTGGGAGCACTGGTATTACCGGGATGGCGATGGAGAACTGAAACCTGTTGATGATCTGCGCCGGAAGGCGCGTTTAATTCTGTATGGGGACGATTGGGGAGAAGAATCAACGCTGTTGAGCTGAACCTGAACCAGAAGGGCCCGACTACCTGACGATATGAAGGAAGGCTTCTGGCGCTGAGATAGAGTTCCAGTAAAGGTAAACATATCTGTATAAACAAAGAGGCCGTCTGAAAAGACAGCCTCTGTGGTGGTGCCGAGGGCCAGAATCGAACTGGCGACACCTCAATTTTCAGTCGAGTGCTCTACCAACTGAGCTACCTCGGCAACGTGGACAATTGTAGTTTGTGAACCCTATGCTGTCAAGAAGTTTAGGAACCGCAGCCCCGATACCTGCCGGCCTCACCCGGGGTACGGGCAGGTTCCAGGGACTCTTTCCGGGCTG
>JAFGNH010000123.1 GCA_016927115.1 Anaerolineales bacterium
ATCACTCAGGTCGGGTCTGTCTTATCGCGTCTATGATTCCCTGATTCATTCCTTTACTCTTATACTTGACAAATACCGCACTCTCCGGGGAGGAGATCCGATTGCCTAAACCCTGTACCTCGCCGGGAGGACCCATATCTGGCGCAGGAGTGCTCTCAACTGCATTCTCCGGTGGTGGGGGAGGCCCACAAAGGGAATGAATAACAGGTACAGAACTCCGAAAACAACCAGCAGTACGGCAATCACGGCCAAAACAACCAGGTTGATTATAAAACCAAGCAAGCTTCGCAGTACCATTGTATTCTCCTCAGCCTAGAGTTTTTCATGTTTGATGATCTTGTTGAAGGCAATGATGCCCGACGCCGTGGTGGTTGGGACACCTCCACCGGGATGGGTCCCTGATCCGCAGAGATAGAGGCCCTTGATGGCATTGGATTTCGCCGAAGGCCTGAAAACAGCCATATGAGCGAGGTCCTGGTTAAAGCTGTAGAGCGCGCCTTCAGGAAGCCGGAGGGAACGCTCATAATCCAGGGGGGACGAGGAAATAACCTGGGTTATGTGGTCCTTGAGCCCGGGGACCAGATTGTCGGAAACATAGTCGATATACTCTTCCACGAACTGGTCCTTAAAGGTATCCCAGTTTCCATCCTTGAGTCGATAAAAGGACTCGGGAATAATATTCAGGACATGATGGCCTTCCGGCGCCAGGCTGTCATCCGAATGGGAGGTCCAGCAGATCAGGCCGTAGTTCTTCTCGGCGGGCAGCATCACACCGGTCTCCACATGGTCTGTCCAGAAGTCATTAACCTCCCGCATTGAGACAGCGATGTAGCTGTGGTGGGCTTCCAGATCAGGTTTGGCATCGAGTCCCACGTAAATCATACAGAGGCTCTTGCCCAGTTCCAGGCTGTTTACACCCCGCCTGATAAGCCAGGGCAGGTGCTCCAGCCCCACCAGATCACGGTAAAGCATCTGCGGATTGACATCGGAAACAACAATCTTCGAGCTGATTTCCGAACCGTCTTCCAGCCTGACGCCGCAGGCTCTGCCATTTCTGATAATGACCTTTTCCACGGGTGCGTTCAAACGAATTTCGAGGCCGTCCTTCTGGCCGAGGCGGAGAAGGGCTTCGGGAATCTTTATCATTCCCCCGCGTGGATACCAGATACCGGTATGCTCGGTATAGGGGATCATGGCAAAGGGCCCCGGGGTCAGGGCCGGGGGCATACCCATGTAGAGGGATTGGTAGGCCATGGTATTAAGGACCTTGCTGCTTGAGAAAAACTTCAGGAAAAGATCCTGATAGGTCTGCAGGAAAGTGGGCAGGAATTTCAGGAGCTTCGGATTTTTCCTGATCAGGGCCATCATATCCATCATGTTGTCGGCCGGGTCAAAGAAAAGGGCGTCTATTGTGACTTCGCTCAGTTCAGAGAAATAGTTGCAGAAGTCCTTCCATCGCTCACCGTCTCTTTTATCCAGGGACGAGATGACCTCACCGGTCGCCTCAAGGGACTTCTCGATGGTTATCCGTTCTCCGTTCCGGTACATGACTGAGAAGATGGGATCGCAGGGGATTAAGTCCACCTCATTCTGAAAGGTGGTCCCCAGCATGGTGAAGATCTTTTCAATAGGCTGGATAATCTCAACGATAGATGCTCCCACGTCATGAAGGTACCCGTTGCGTTCAAAAGTAGAGCAGCATCCTCCGATACGGCCGCTCTGTTCCACTACAAGGACCTTGAGGCCCTGATGGGCGAGGAGAGAAGCGGACGACAGCCCTCCTATACCTGCACCGATAACTACTGCGTCGTAATCAGCCATGTGTACAGCCTCCCCAGGATTTAATTGAAAATGTCGAACTATTTGTTACGTCTTATCTTAATGAAATTAAAATACGGATGCAAGTGTCGAACGTAGATTCCGGTCGGAAATTCGTCAGGAAGGATCCGGCCTTAAGGTATGCCGGATATGGAAAGTTTTTATTGTGCTGATATTTCTGCAAATTGCCGGGAGATTTCGTTGGAATTGTCTCAACAGTAGTCTGCAGCTGTACTGTGAATAAATATCCAGTTTCTTGTGTCAGTCTGTCCTGTTTTTATACTTAGATTCATCTCGTAAGTGCAACTTAGGTGGTGGAAAAAAGAAGTAAGCTGCGGCAGCATCATTGCTTCTCGACCGCCACGTCAAAGGAGCACTGATGAAACCATACACTCAGCTTACTCAAGGACAACGATACCAGATTTATGCACTTTTGAAAGGGAATCATACACAATCTGAAATCGCAAGGATCCTGCAGGTCCACAAATCGACCATCAGCCGGGAAATCAGGTGCAATTGTGGACAGAGAGGATATCGTCCGAAACAAGCACATCGGTTTGTCTTGAGCCGCCGAACCAAAGCGAAACCCAGGATCCATGCTTTCATCTGGACGCAGGTCGAAACAATGATCAAGAAGGATCTCAGCCCTGAACAAGTATCGGGCAGGCTCCGAAGAGAATATGACATGGCCATCAGCCATGAATGGATCTATCAATATCTTCTGAACGACAAACATGGTGGCGGAGACCTCCATGAGCATCTACGATGTCAGAAAAGGCGTAAAAAACGGTATGGCAGCTACGATAGGCGTGGGAAGCTCACAAACAGGGTCAGTATTGAAGAGCGGCCGGACATTGTTGATGAACGGGAACGGCTGGGAGACTGGGAGGTTGATACGATCATTGGCAAAGGACACAAACAAGCGATTGTTTCCCTGGTAGACCGTGTTTCCCGCCTGACCTTGCTGAAAAAGGTGGAGCGAAGAACAGCTCCAGCTGTAGCGGACGCTGTGATTGATTTGCTGAAATCTGTGTCTGTATGCCCTCTGACGATCACAGCTGATAACGGGATAGAGTTTGCTGAGCATGAAAGGATTGCAAAGAAAACGAATACAACGGTGTACTTCGCTCATCCCTATGCTTCCTGGGAGCGTGGCACTAATGAGAACACGAATGGACTGGTCAGACAGTATTTTCCAAAGAAATCGAGCTTTGTGCATCATACTGAACAGGACCTCGCGTT
Source organism: Anaerolineales bacterium (assembly GCA_016927115.1). GTDB lineage: Bacteria > Chloroflexota > Anaerolineae > Anaerolineales > E44-bin32 > JAFGNH01. Next base: position 3,061 of record JAFGNH010000123.1, read on the forward strand.
TGTTATGAACCGGTTGAACGATCGTCCCAGGAAAGCCTTGGTTTTCTACCGCCGAATGAAGTATGCTTGATGAAATCAATCCTGTTGCACTAAGTAGTTGAATCCAGGAATAAAAATAAAAGCAGCCAAGGAGAATATCAAAATGAAAGCCGGTAGATTCATTATTCTCGTCCTGGTACTTTCAGCCATCACGGCTTGCAGTCCTTCAGAAATCTTCAGTAAACCAACCCCCACCCCGCTGCCCACATCGACCAATACGCCCATCATCACACCTACAATAACCAATACGCCCACCATCACACCCACAATGACCATTACACAGACCCCAACGGTCACGCCTTCGCCGACCATCATCCCGATGAAATCCTTCACGAGGAATGATGGAACGATCCTGGTGATCGACCGACGCAACGGGTATCAATTTTTCATGCCTGAAGGATTGAAGCTCAGCAGCACATCTGATACATCTCTAAGTTATATGGCTGTTGTGGACCACGACTTGCATAACCTGGATGTGACCCAGATGAATATCGAGAGTGATATGAGTTTGGACAAGTACCTATCAAATGCGTTAGCTGCTCCCGAGAGTTTAAATGCAGTTCAATGGACAACTGTGAATATAGCCACGGCATTATCCAATGGCCCTGCTGTAAAGCCTGTGATCGTAAATTACGGGCAGATGATCAATGACAGCGATATACCCCTGGCATTCGTGGAGTTCTACTATTACTACAAGGCTGCAGTGGGTATGGGTTACGTGCGGGGGTATAACATATACTTCATTCCGGTTGAGAACCTGCTTGTGAAAATAAAATTTTCTGTGATTACAACAACCGCATTCAGCACATACGACCAACAATTGATCCAAATGATCCGGGACTCCATCCAGTTTATTACGCCATAAGGCAATCCGGTCACATGCTCGCAGATTCTTCTCAGTACAGTTTTCGGACAGGTTCTTATAGAATTCTATTATGGCAAACGATCTGGATATATAAATATCGCTTTCGACCAGAATTGGCCGATTCGTCGAGAAGGATCGTGGATAATGTGCAATAGAAAAAGCCGCCTGACACCAGCTCCAGTGGATGCTCCGCCTTCGACGTCGCGCCACTGAGCCATTCCGTTAGCACGCCCATTCACGCCTGGAGGTCTTGATAGTCTGATGAAAAGAGCCAATCTGCCAGTTGTTGCTCATACCTTCTTGCTGCGTTCCGACTCGGTTCTCCTGCTGAGACGAGCCAACACCGGGTTTGAAGACGGGAACTACGGCCCGGTTGGAGGACATCTTGATGAAGGTGAGTCCGTCAAACAGACAACCATCCGCGAATGTCGGGAAGAGATAGGAGTAGAAATCGAACAAGCCGATCCAGAGATTGTTGGCGTTACGCACTACAACTCTCCAGCAGGTGAGGGTATAGACTTCTTTTTGAGTACGAGGCAATGGAGAAGTGAGCCGTACCCGCGAGCCGAATGCGATTATCTGCGATGGTGTCCACTCAACGCACTTCCAGAGGAAACGATTCCATTCGTGCGCCGAGCGATCGAGCATCATTAGCGGTCGGGATTGTGGTTTGATGAGATCGGGTGGGAGCGGTAGGCGATCTGCCCGCACGAGTATGCTCCTGCTATGAGTTGGCAGGGGTGCTAACATCACATGAACCCGACCGGGCCTGTCGGCCCGCGCAGCATCGACGCTTTTGCTTTTGCATTTGATCTCACGGTGAAGTAGGGTTTGCATGGCCTGTCCCGGTGGGTAACGCAAACCGGTTAGGCCGCCGACAACAAAGGAGATTCGCTCGTGGACAAGTGGAAGTTCTTTGATATCACGCATCGGGAGCACACCCTCTGCAACCCGATGAGTATTGAGAAATTAGCTGAACTCATTGCTCTGCTGCGGTTGAAGCCTGGAGCACAGGTGCTCGAGATCGCCACAGGGAAGGGCGAGTTCATCATCCGGCTCGCGGAACGGTATAAGATTGAAGGAATAGGGGTCGATCTTTCGCCGTACTTTGTTTCGGACGCCGGGGAAAAGTGCAAAGAACGCGTTCCAGATGCTCAGTTGACATTCTTGGAGATGGATGGGGCGGACTATGCGCCAAAGAAGCCGGAGAGTTTTGATCTGGTGGCCTGCATTGGAGCGAGCTGGATCTATGGTGGCCACGAAGGAACACTCAAGGCGTTGAACGAGATGGCAGCCCCCGGAGGATGGGTGGTTGTGGGGGAGCCATACTGGCGACATGAACCAGCAGCAGAGTTTTTGGAAGCCATTGGAGAAGAACGGAGCATGTTTGGGATGCACTACGAGAATGTGGAGGCAGGACAAGAGATCGGGCTAGAGGTGGTCTACACATTGGTAAGTAACCAGGATGATTGGGACAGATATGAGGCATTGCAGTGGTATGCAGCGACGGAGTGGGCAGGGGAGCATGCGGATGATCCTGACGTCGAAGAGGTGTTGAACCAAGTAAGGAAGAATCGGGAGAACTACTTGAGGTGGGGGCGGGAGACATTTGGGTGGTCGATTTATGTATTCAAGAAGGCGGGGGCAGGCCGTCGGCAGCCTGACCAGCGCATGCAGCCGACCGCCTGATCGAGATTTCTATTGCTGCTGGTCTCGTTTTTGTATCATTTCAGTTCTTTGTGGGCGCGTTGTCTCACCCGGAGGCGGCTGATGCGCGGGCCGTAAGGCCGCAGTATGAATGTGGAAAGGAAATAAGCAAAATGAAAATCCATAGATATCTCATAGGGATAATAGCTGCAGCCCTAGCGACTACTTTTATGCTTGGTTGTACTAAAACAAAGCCACTGGATGAGCTTGAAGGGTGAGACCTGGTCTATATCAGCGATTCGACCGGATGGGGCGTTCCCGAGATGTTCGGCGAGAATAAAAAGAGAGATACTGGAAAAAGTGTACAGGTACACGACCACACCAGAGGAGATCTATCTGCACTCACAGTATTAAATGCACTGGAAAGTGATCCTGAATCCTCATCGTATTCAAACTCTCTCCAGGCTGACATTGCTGAAGCTGAAGTGATTGTCTTCTTTGCCAATCCACGAGGAGTTCCATCTCAAGGAGGAGTGCAAGGAGAGATGGAAAATTGTATAGCCTACGGCTCAGGTAACCCGCCAGAAGACTGCACACTCCAATTGTATGAACCCTAATCGAGAATTTGAAGGCAATCTATGAAGCAATATTCGCTCTTCGAAATGGCAAACCAACCATTATCAGAGCTGTAGGTTTTTACAATCCTGTTATCAGTGAGCAGCGTAAACGCAATATGGAAATCGAGTGCACACAATGTTGGGAAACTTTTAATACAGCAATTCAACAAGCGGCTGACGAGTTCAACATACCGTTCGTGAGTGTTTACGACGCATTCAATGGAATTAATCACGATGAGGACCCCAAAGAAAAAGGATACATCGGAGGTGATGGTGTCCACACATCTGAGCTGGGCGGGCAAGTCATTGCTGATATTCTAAGCGAGGCCGGTTACGAACCAGTAGAGCCATAATCAAACCAGTTGCGCGGGCTAACCACGGGTTGGAGCTGACCGGGCTAGTCCCGGCGCTTTTCAACTACTTCACGCGCTTTTCGGTTGGCTGGCTGGGTTAGATGGCTAAACCGATAAAAAAACATCTGATCAAAGCCGGCGTGATCTTCCTGCCCGTCGTTATGGCTGGAGTCGGGGCCTATTTTGGCTGCCAACGGTAGTTTTTAAAAAACAGGAGAATCCAGAATGTATACAAACAAAAAGACTGCAAGAATGGCAGGGTTTCTGTATCTTGTTTACTTCGTAATTCACATCTTCGCAGATGTGTTTGGTCGTTCAAAAATTATTGTATTTGGAGATGCCGCAGCAACAGCCCAGAATATTATGGCTTCTGAGTGGCAATTTCGTATCGGTATTATGAGCGATCTACTCGCGGCAGTGTTATTTCTTTTGACGGCCTGGGCTTTATATGGGTTGTTAAAACCGGTTAATAAGAACCTTGCCTTGCTTTTCTTGTTATTAAACCTGGGCGGTGTCGCTATCCAATGTTTTAGTGATCTTTTTCTGTTTGCAAGCCAGCTGCTTTTGGAAGGTGCAGATTACTTGAAAGTATTCCAGGCCGATCAACTACAAGCCCTGGCAATGTTCTTTCTTTATTTATACAAAAACGGGTTCATGATCGCCCAGATATTTTATGGCGCCTGGCTCTTTCCGCTTGGTTATTTGGTTTTCAAGTCTGGCTTCCTTCCCAAAATTTTGGGCATCGTGCTGATGGTTCATTGTGTTACCTGGCTGATGACTTCTCTTCAGTTCTTCCTTTTTCCGGGCTTCAATGCAATAACCTATATAAGCTATCCGCTTGGATTTATTGCAGAATTTGGACTTACTTTATGGCTCTTAATTAAGGGTGTAAAGGATATTAAACCAGCATGAGTTGAGATTGGTTGAGAAATGGAAGAGCGAGCAAAACACTCGAGAAGAGAGCACCACCTAACCCCGCGTTTTACTGACCCGCCTTCGGCTCCGTGTCTGCGGCGCGTTTTTACTCAATTTTTTCAAGGTAAAACTGGGCTGCGGTCGCAAAACCGGTGGGCCAGTTTACGCCATCGGCAGGCGTAAATGCAGTTATCCAAATATGAGGGTAAAATCTACTTTATGAGTGAGCAACAAACGAAGAACCCATTGCACGGCATTACTCTTGAGATGATGTTAAATAGCCTGGTTGAGCAATTTGGCTGGAGTGAGTTAGGCAGACTAATCAATATCCGGTGTTTCAATAACGATCCTTCAGTAAAATCCAGTCTGAAATTCCTTCGAAAGACGCCGTGGGCAAGGGCAAAAGTTGAAGAATTATATATTTCCACACAGAAGAAAATTAACAATTCATAATTCAGCCAGTATGGGATAATGAGTGAAATCCAGAGACGGGAAAAGAGCAGGAGAATTTGGTTTCTGGCTCGATCAAAATCCTGGTCTGAATAATTTATATTCTGTTAATTATGATCATGGGAATAAAGAGAAATACCCATATGTTGTTGCATTAAAAGAGTTTACACCGATGAAGTAGACTGTCAAGAAGTTACATGTGCACCGATGAAGTAGACTGTCAAGAAGTTACATGTGCAGGCAACCGATA
>JAFGNH010000124.1 GCA_016927115.1 Anaerolineales bacterium
AGAGCATAGAGTGTTTTTCGATCAGGAATCTCCTGCATGGGGCCAAGCGTAGCTACTTTAATTTCAGCCAGTGCCTGGCCGATGCGGGCACTCTCGAGTTTGTCTTTTCCATCCAGTACAGCGGTAATAAAACCTGCCCAGAACGCATCTCCGGCTCCAGTGACATCCACGACTTTAACTTTGCCGGGTTGAATGAGGTATTGGCCGCCATCTTTGCAAAACAGCAGCGTACCTTCAGTACCCATGGTGAGCAGAACGTGTTGGGCGCCCCATTCAAAAAAGCATGATGCACATTCCTGGGGCGTTCGATCAGGGCCAAAGAGGCGGATGCAGTCGTCGGCAGAAGGTTTGACAAAATCAGCAAAGCGGACTGCCTGTGCGAGGATTTCGATATAATTCTGGATATCGGGCCAGATGGCGGGATGGTAATTCGGGTCGATGGAGACCAGTGCATGGTGGGTTTTTCCCTCCTCCAGTACTTCGAGAATGGAACAGCGGGAAGGGTCGCGTGAGAGAGCGAAAGCTGAAGTGTGAATAAAGCGGCAGGTCCTGGCCTGCTGAAGCAGATTTGGGTCGGGTTGGAGAAATCCGTCTGCGCCTCGAGCGATAATAAAATCCGGTGTTTGGGTGTGGCGGGTAATCACAGACAGGGTAGTAGCTGCTTCTGAGCAGTGCTGGATAAAATCGGGGCGGACGCCGGCATTGGTGATGGCCTGGGTGAGGAACAAACCGAAGCCATCCTTCCCGACGGAGGCGGCCAGTGCGGTGGTATTTCCCAGGCGGGCGAGATTGACGGCGGTATTGGCTGCCTGGCCTCCAGCGTAGCGGTTGAAAGAGAATGCGGTGCTGAGTGAATCGGTAAAGTCCTCGGAAATGAGGTCGATGATTGCCTCGCCGATAATCAGGCAGTCCAGGTTGGAATGATGTGTATTTGACATGAACCCTCCGGTCAGTGGAACCGGTTCCACTGACTCAGACAAAATACCAGAAAAAATAATTTTCTACCTAAAACAACTGTTTGTACCTGTGCTTTCTTTACACCAGCGTTCTAATCACCGGGCGGGGCTGTTGTTCCCCGAATGACCAGCTCAATCGGCAGTGTGATTACCTTTGGACCCGGCATGGGGTTTACAATGTTTTCAAGCAGCAGCTGCGCTCCCTCCACGCCGGATTCAAATAACGGCTGCTCAACGGTGGTAAGCTGCATATACTCCGCATCACGAATACCATCATATCCAACTACCGATAATTCTTCCGGTACACGGATCCCCAGCTTCTGTGCAGCGTCAAGCACACCAATTGCCTGGGTGTCACTGCAGGCAAATATGGCGCTGGGCCTGTCCGGACGCTTGAGCAGTTTCACCGCCATGGCGCAGGCCTCGTCACGACCGTGTGGGCCCTGGATTGTGAAGTCGGAGTTAAACTCAAACCCCGCCTTTTCCAGCGCTTTCTGATAGCCGCGAAACCGATCACGCATGGGAACGAAATGCCAGGGAGTATCGATATAATCGCTGATCAGCCCGATCCTGCGATGTCCGAGGTTTATCAAGTGCTGGGTGGCAAGTTCGCCACCGTAAAAGTCGTCTACCCGGACCTGGTGCAGAGTCTGATGGACGGATCCGATCATTACATTGGGGACCTTGGAGTGCAGCAAACGCTGCGCCTGTTGATTATTTGGCGGCAGGGACATGAACAGCAGGCCATCGGCCCGGTTGGGACGCGCAAGGTCCCGATAATAACTGTCCCGCTGGGTGGGATTTCCGACGCTGTAGAGCACAAGGTCGTATTCGCTGTCACCCAGTACATGCTGCACGCCTCGCAGGCGTTCGACAAAGGCTGGCAGGGTGAGGAAGGGGAGTACGACAGCGATGGTCAGGGTGCGTCCGAGGGAAAGCCGGCGGGCAATGGGACTGGGTGCGTAATCCAGCTCCCGGATAGCTTCGAGGACGATTCTGCGAGTTTCTTCACTCACAGCGGGGCTGTCATTGAGGACGCGTGACACGGTTCCGACTCCTACCTTTGCCCTTCTGGCGATATCCCTGATGGTGACATTTGCCATGGAATTCTTCTCACTTGATGTAAAAATGGTGTGGTGATGACAGTGATGGAACCGGTTCCATAATAGCATCTTTCAGTGGGGGCTGTCAAGTGGATTGTGGACGGCTAGCGGAAAAGCTGCATGTCTGCCGGGTGTACCAGCCTCCCGGCAGATATGCGGCCTTTATACAGGCCCGGCCAGCCCTTGCCAGCCGGTGTGGTCCGGAGTGGAATCGAAACAATGCTGAATATGCACACAATGGAGGAGTGGGGTGTAACAGCCATGCGGGATGTTCACTCTACAAAGCTACAGGTTCCAAAGGACTCCGGGTTGAAATTCATGGGTACCGACATTGTCGACCGTGACTCCCTGGGGTATTCCATTTCTGCTGCACCTGAGGTGTGATAGTATGGTTGGATCTGCCGTGTTTTACACCAGCTCCAGTCGTTTCTCCCTTTTTTCGAAGGTTGATTGTAAACTGTTAACAATAGAACACTCTGATGCAGCTGATACTTTGGATATCCTCGGAGGAAGAATGCGCATTCTTGTACTCGGAACAGGCCTGGTAGGCCAGGCAATAGTACGTGATCTCGCGGATCACGCGGATTTTGAGATCCTTGCAGTCGACCAGAACCCGGATGCCCTGGACACGCTTCCTGTAGATACCCGCTGTTTCAACCTGCAGGAGGCAGATCTGACCGACTTGAGTGCAGGCTTCGACCTGGTGGTGAATGCGGTCCCCGGTTCAATGGGATTCTCTGTCCTTGAACAGCTGGTCCAGACCGGCATTCGAGTGGTTGATATCGCCTTTTCACCGGAGGATCCATTTGCACTGGATGGGGTTGTGCGGAAACACGAAAGCCTGGCAGTGGTGGACTGCGGAGTTGCACCGGGACTATGCAATATTTTCGCCGGATACTGCACAAACCTGTTTGAAAAGTTTGAAAGTTACCGCTGTTATGTGGGAGGGCTGCCGGCTGTGCGTCGCTGGCCATACCAGTATGGGGCAGTATTCTCACCTTCGGATGTAATCGAAGAATATACCCGTCCGGTCTATATCCTGGAAGCTGGCGAAGAAGTAGTGCGGGAGCCGCTCTCAGGCGTAGAGTGGCTGGATTTCCCGGAAGTGGGGACGCTGGAAGCTTTCTATACAGATGGCCTCAGAACACTGCGCTACACCATGGATATTCCCTGCATGTATGAAAAAACCCTGCGATATCCGGGGCACGCTGAACTGATGAGGATTTTTCGGGAAAGCGGGTTTTTCGGCAGGGAAAAAATCACGATCAATGGCACCAGCATTCAGCCGTTAGCCGTCAGTACACACCTGCTTCGGCAGCAGTGGAAGATGAAGCCGGAGGAGCAGGATCTGACTATTATGCGGGTGTGTGTGACCGGACGAACAGGGGCACAGCGGAAGCGGATAACCTTCGATCTCTTCGATCGCAACGACAGCCGCACCGGTATATCATCAATGGCACGAACAACCGGCTACACCTGCACAGCGGTTGTACGGTTGATCGCAGATGGATGTGATTTGCGAGGGATCTGTCCTCCGGAGTGGCTGGGGAAGAATCCGGAGTTTTTCGAATCCATTGCCGCGTATCTGAAGGAAAGAAATGTAACCTTCCGGATTATTGAGGAGGAACTTCTTCCGGCAGAACGGTGATATTTTTACACTGACTGCGGCTTCCATGAAAACGTTTACGCGAAAGGTTTGCTGTGAATCCGGCGATTGAAAGAACGGCTTTCGGTTCGATTGTGGTTGGTGGTGTGGAATTCACACACGATATTTCGATCGGGCTGAATGGCGATGTAAAAAGAAGGAAGAAAGAGCTTTCCAAGAAAGAGTATGGTACCTCACATAAAATCTCTAAAAAGGAAGCAGAAGCAGTTTATGAAACAGGGGCTGAATTGCTGATCATAGGCAGCGGTATGTTTAACCGTGTCCATCTTTCAGAAGGGGCACAGGCTTTTTTAGGGGAGAGGGGATGCCGGGTTTTGCTGCACCCCACAGGAAAAGCAGCAAAAGTATGGAACACGGCTGAGGGGAAGGTGCTGGGACTGTTTCATATTACCTGTTGAATTTGTCAGGTGGAATGCAAAGAACTATTCAACAGGTCGGTAGAGGACTGGCTTTTCGTTCAGTCTTCGTTGATATAGTTTTCTATCTCTGAAAATGCATCCGGGAAATCCTGGCAGTGATCTTCGCCCAGTTGAGAGATCGTGTCATGCTGGATAAAGGAAGCGGTCGCTTCTGCTTTATGGATCTGATATTCCACACATAGGATGATTACATAGTGCTGCTCGGCAATTTCATCGGGGGGTGTAATGGTTTCCATGGAATGAAGAATGGCTTCCCCATCCTGTGAGATTTGATTGGCAAGTGGAACAAGGGCAGCGGTCAATTCGTCCCTGCGGATGACCCTCAATACGGGATCTTGAATATCCTGCTGATATGTGGAGATCCCCCAGCTGTCCTTGCTCTGCATCTTGAAACTCCACTCCAGAATGGGGCCTTCATTCCATGATTCCAGATTTTCGAGTATTGGAGCTATTTCTCCAGCATAAACAGACCGGGGAGATGGCTGTGAGTTGAACAGGGGTTTCAGGAGGAAGAACCCGGGAATTACAAGTACCAGAAGGGCAATCGGCCAGATTTTTTTAAGTGGAGATTTATGTGCAGTGGTGTTCCTTTTCCCCTGCTGTTTCCTGCCCGCGACAGGTTTCGGTTGAGAAAGCTGCGTTTTGACAGGGGGCGGATCAGGTTCTGGTGCTGGTTCCACGGGTTGTGACGTCTGAAGATCATTACGTTGTTTAATTAGTGAATTAAGCGCCAGGCGTGCTTTTTGATTATCCGGTACGATCTGCAGGAAGGTTTCCAGCGCGCGGATCCGTGCTGTCAGTGTTGGAAGCATCTCTACATACCAGTACCATGCAGCTTCATCCTCAGGGTTCTGCTGGATTACTTGTTTTAATAGGCTGCGTGCTTTTTCGCTCTGACCACTGCGATAAAATTCAATCGCATCCTGGATTGGATCTGAGGTCATTCATCAATTCCTGTAAGAGTGGATATTTTGCGGATTTCTTTGTAGCATACAGGAGAAACGAAATCAGGCATACTTCTCCCGGACTTCTTTAATTATAAATTTAACTGATAGCGGATTGTTCCGCCCCGGCAAACCCCGGCCTTTCCGGGGAACATTATGTTGAGCGTTCGGCATTTGCACGACGCCACAAAAGCCATATGGCATACGAAGTGAGGATGATGACCAGGCCGGTGATGACGGCGGGAATGACGATGGCGAGTATGGAAATCCCTGACGCTAGAATGTCTTCTGCAATGCTGACCGGAATATTACCGCTGCTTGCCGTCGTGGCCGTAACCGCTGGTCGTACGGCAAGCGACTTGACCGCATGTACTCCACCCGCTATCAGCAGCCCCGCAATGATGGATACTGCCGGGTGCAGATTCTCAATCGCGCTGGTGCTTGCTGCAAAAAGGATTGCGCCTGCAGCTGGCCTGATAAAGGTCTGTATGATGTCGTTAATATGATTCACTGCCGGGATTTTATCAGCAAAGAATTCTACAAGACTGAGCAGGATAAGGGCGATAATCACCGGCCAGCTGCTCAGTGCAAACCAGGGTTCTGAGAGGTCGAACCAATGAGTGAATCTGGCCATCAGGGAAACGATCAGTAATGGGAGGTAGGCGTTGAGTCCAGCGCTGGCCGATAGTCCAAAAGCGGTAAATATTCCTCCAACGGCATCCATACATCCTCCTCTTTTATTTTCATTGTAATCCAGAATCAAGGAGAGGCGAGTATTATTTCGCCGGCGAAACGGGCAGCAGTTGAATCCGCCGAAAAGGGGAGATGGGATGCCTGGATACGATTTGGAGTCCGGGAGGGAAATTTCTCGGCTGCTCTTGCATGGAAGCGGGTTGAATGATATTAATATTGATAATGATAATAAAGTTTTATCCGGATATCGACGCTTTCGAGGGAATGCTCGCTTTTTGAATGAAAGGAATTGATATGGGACGGACAAAAGCAGACCTACTGATCCATCCGGTCCGGCTTCAAATTGTACTGATCCTGTCACGCAGTTCTGCTCTTTCCACCGCTGAAATAGCCCATGAGTTAAGTGATGTACCGAAATCGTCGATCTACCGCCATCTTCAGAAGCTGTTGGAAGGAGGGATGGTCAAGGTGGAAAGGACTAGGCAGGTGCGTGGAGTACAGGAAAAGTATTATGCCCTCGCTGAAACCCCGCATCTTTCAAGTGAGGATGTTACAGGGTTTACAAAACAGGATCATGTCAGAACCTTTACCACCTTCACTGCAACGCTGATCCGGGATTTCAACTCCTATATTCAGCATTCTGTTAAGCTGGATCTTGCAGAGGACCGCACGGGATATAACGTTGTCGAAGTGTATGCAACAACAGAAGAACTTGATGATTTTGGCAAGGCTTTCGGTGAATCTATTCAAAAACTTGTGAAGAATGAACCACTAAAGGACCGTAATCTTCATAAACTGGTCCTCATATCACACCCGCTGAAGCGGGGAGGAGAGTCTGATGGATAAATGGATGCAATACTTACCACTGATCCTTCCGCTGGTTTTGATCCAGCTGGGATTGATGATTGCCGCACTGCTGGACCTGCGCAATCGGGAGCAGGTCCGTGGATCAAAAAAAATGTGGATCTTCATTATTATCCTGGTGAATTTCCTGGGACCGATTTTTTACTTCTTCCTGGGCCGTGAGGATGAGTAGGAGGTGTTGATGAAGAACAGTATGGTTTCGGGATCCGCTATTTGCTGCAGAAGCCTCTCACGACACTTTGGGGAGGTGATTGCTCTGAATACATTGGACCTGGATGTACCTGCGGGATCGATCTTCGGTTTCCTCGGACGGAATGGTGCCGGAAAGACCACAGCCATGCGCCTCATGACCGGGCTTGCTTTCCCGACTTCCGGAAAGGCCTGGATTGCTGGAATTGAGACAACCAGTGGCGACAATGGTTCCCGGACTGCATTCGGCTACCTTCCCCAGGAGCCGGCTTTTTATGGTTGGATGACTGCGATTGAGTTCCTTGATTATGTCGGGCGGATTTTCGGGATGGAGGCTGCCAGACGAAAACAGCGGATAACGGAATTGCTCGATATGACCGGCCTTCAGGAGGCTTCCCGCCGGAAAATCAGCGGATACTCCGGAGGTATGAAACAGCGTCTGGGGATCGCTCAGGCCATGCTCCATGAACCACCGGTCCTGATTCTGGATGAGCCTACAAGTGCACTTGATCCTGCGGGAAGAGCAGAGCTGCTTGATCTCCTTGTTGGGCTGAGGGGACGAGTGACGGTTTTTTTCTCCAGCCACATTCTTGCTGATGTTGATCGCATCTGTGATCATATCGCTGTACTGCACAGGGGAGAATTGCTGGAAGTGTCTGCCCGCGAGGATCTTCTTGCCCGGAATGCTACCGATGCTGTCGAGATTCAGTTTGAAGGGGGCAGCACTGACGAGAAAACCGATTTCCTCGCAGAGTTGAACAGGCAGCCCTGGATAGATAACGCTGTCGAGATATCGGGAACATTCCGGATCCTGGTTTCTGATCGCAATCTGGCTGCAGTCAGGCTTCCTGCCCTGACGGTGAAATCCGGGATGGTATTGAAGAGTTATTCCTGGGTTCAGCCTTCTCTGGAAGAAGTATTCCTGGAAATGAGTGGTTAATATGGTAACGTTTTTTACTTTTACAGCAGTTCTGCTTATGATTTTTTCTCCGGTTCTGCTTGCTGTATTACTGCGCCGCCGAGCTGACGTTCACTGGCACATCTTTTTACTGGGTGCCCTGACATTTACCGAATCACAGGTGGTTCATTTGCCGTTGAACCATTTTCTTGAAGAATGGGGGGTGATGGTTCAACAGGCAGGGTTGGAAGGGGTAGATCTATGGCGGACTGCATTGGTTGGTGGGCTTACCGCTGGTGTATGTGAGGAACTCGCCCGGTTCGGCGCATATCAATTGATGAAAAAAAGGGGAATTGAAAATGGAGTAATGCTGGGTATTGGGCATGGCGGTATCGAGTCCATGGTTTTTGGCGCGGTGCTAACAGCAGCAACAGTTGGCACCCTTTCTGATTTGCAGGGCATTGATCGGGGGACCCTCGATCTGCTCCCGGCTCAGCTTGAAGTGCTCGAGATGCAGATGGAAGCTTTCCTCAACTACCCATGGACACTGATTTTTGCATGGCTGGAAAGAATGATCGCGTTGGGATTGCATATATCCCTCTCTGTGCTCGTGTGGAAGGCAGTGGTCGAAAAGAAGCCGGTGCTGGTCGGATTAGCAGTTGCGTATCACATGGCCGTGGATACTGTTGTCATTCTGGTCTCCAATTCTGATTTGATCCATTGGCAGTCAAACCTGGTTTTCCTGCTCATATCTCTCCCGCTGTATTTTTGGGCGCTGCGGCAATGGCGTAAACTTCGCTCTGCAGCACCCGCACGCGGTGGACAGGCGTTTTTGCCAGCTTTTCTCGCTGCCTGCCGGAAAGAACTGCTGGAGCAGGTACGCTCCCGAAGGTTCTTGATTGTTATTTCGGTTTTTGCCGGCTTTGGGATCCTTTCACCCTTGTTTGCCAGGTTTATGCCTGAACTGATTGGATCAATAGAAGAAGCCCGTGAGTTTGCTCATCTGATCCCTGAACCAGCGGCTGCGGACAGTTATACGCAATATATCAAGAACCTCAGCCAGTTTGGCTTTATTCTTGTTCTATTGATGGGTATGGGATCTGTTGCGGGTGAACAGGAACGGGGTACAGCAGCGATGATACTGAGTAAACCAATGCCGCGCTGGTTATTTGTTTTCAGCAAACTGCTGATACAAATGCTGGTTTATTCTGTCTCGCTTTTTATCGCGTTGATATTTACCTTTGGGTATACCTGGCTGTTGTTTGGGCCGCAAGAAGTTGGGCCGTTCCTGTTGATAAATCTCCTTCTGTACCTATGGATGGTGACCTTTGCAGGAATCACACTGGTTGGATCAACACTGGGCAATACCACAGCTGCAGCGGCTGGTTTCGGTATGGCTGGAATGGTGCTGCTGCTGGTATTGGGTGGAGTTCCCATGATAGGGCAGCTGGCCCCCGGTGGATTGATAGCCTGGGCAAACCAGCTGGCAGTCGGAGAAGAGATCACCACCAATGGTGGGGCAGCTGCGATGGCTGGTGTGTTGATTGTTCTCAGTATGCTGGGTTCAATTGCGGCCATGGAAAGGAAGGAAATCTGACTTTCTAAATAGATCACTGAAAATTCCGAATCGGTGGGGCAAAACAGAAAGCATGTGTTCATTGGGTGCCCCATAGTGAGAAGACCCGGTCTATCCGGATCTTGAAAGTTGCTGTTTCTGTTCAGGTTTTGTGCTATCCCGTACTGGAAGCCTGTGCGTAAATGTCAATCGGCTGCAGCGTATAGAGCGGCGGGAAGGGACTCAATAGCCGTACAGCTTCCGTTCGGTTTTTTCGGCGTACATACGAACATCTGCTTCTCGAAGTATCTGGCCCAGCTGGTCACCCTTATCAGCGGTGGCAAAGCCGATGGAGAGGCGGATTTCTGTTTGTGTCATATCGCTGTTGTACTCATCAAGATATGTGTTTAACCGCGCCAGAATATTCGGCATATCATCAGCCGATGTCTTCGCCAGAATGACCCCAAATTCATCACCGCCAAACCGGGCAACAACATCTTCATTGCGGAAAGTTTTCCGAAGGACTTCTCCAGCTCGTTGGATTAAAATATCTCCGGCAGCATGGCCGAAGGCATCATTAATGGGTTTTAATCCGTCCACATCTGCTACCAGAATACTGATCGGGTACAAGCGGCTGTCCTGAAGCCTTTCCAGCTCCTGATTAAAGTACACCCGGTTGTAAAGGTTTGTCAGTGCATCCCGAGTGCTCATTTGATAAAGTATCTGACGGGCATTCTGTTTTTCTGTTATATCCTGGAAAAGCGAGAGAATCTCACGTGCGGATCCATCCGGATTGACAGAAAAAACAGTATCGCGTCGGAAGAACCAGAACCAGTTATTCTCAGAATCATGAATACGAAATTCAATCTCTGAAATATCGCCGTTGATGAGTGACTCAAGCTTATCTAGATAAATTTTCACTTTTGGATGGTCATCGGGGTGAATCTCAGCAGTCAGGATTGAGGATAGATTGTCAGTGGATGGATCCCGGAGAACATCTATTTCCCTGTTCTGAAGCACTATCTGCTGTGTTTTCAGGTTGGTAACAATCAGGATGTCGGGTGAAGCACGAAAAATTCGTTCGAGGGTATTCTGTTTATGCTTCAGATCATTATCAGACTGCTGCAGTTGATGTTGGAGGTCCACAAGTTCGTTGTTCAGCCTTGCAAGGTCCTTGAGTTGGATATCCTCTGGTTTTGAACCAGAATTTTGGCGTTCCATATCACTGCCAGCATGGATATTGTCAACTTGCTGCAGTATCTGCTCGAGACTGATGATAACGGAAATAATGTCATTCGCCGAGAACCCGAAAACCTTATACTGGTTTGAACGGTCGCCGTAATTCATCTGCAGACTGCATACAGCGGATGAAGATGAGCGAATCTCTTCAAGAAAATGGTCCGCAGCTTCCACACTGTCCGGATTCACAATAGTGAGCCAGTTTACACCGGGGGCAAGGGCTGGCGTTAAAGAACAGTCATCTCTGATCAGCGTGAGGATAGTGCCATCAGGTTGGCAGGTGAGGGCAGTGAACATGGATAACCTTTGTTTTGTAAGCTGTAGATAGATACGTTCTTTATGATCTTCGAAAAACCTGGCTGTTGAAGGAAATATTTTCCCTTCTTGTGCAATAGGGAATTTCAGCAGGCAAGAAATGGTATCACAGTTCCTTTTTTTATTCGACTAAAAAAAACCCGGGATTAATTAAAATTCAGGCAAGGGGATTCCCCGGAATTAAAACTTGCTGGTACAGGAAGTAACCCTGAATGATAACCCGCTCATAAACATGAGCGTATTCTACACGAGAAGTAAGCTGCAGGTGATGGTTATTTATTCCTATTAATGGGGAATTCATATTCCAGCATGCAGGTTCGGCTCGGAAGAACGGTTTTTCTGGAGAGGAATGAAAACAGAAGTAACTGAACTACGATAGTTCCCGTGCCTTGTTCCCAAAAAACGAGCAGCCTGATTGGGAATATTATTTCCTGGATATTAGTGGTTGTTATGATTCCATTGGAATTCAATCTAGAATACAGGAGACAAAGGTTTTTTTATGAAATTGTATTGTTGTAATGATCATCTTGCCGGTTTCGATTCCGATATTAGGTAGCGGGAGGACGAAAATGAAAAAGTGGTACCTTATACTGAGTTTCTTAACTGTGTCGTTCTATCTTATGGCATGTACAGGGTCCACCGGGATCGATGAAGGGATTATTGAGAGACACAATCAGGCGATGGCTGCGTATCGTTTGGGCGAACTGGAGAAGGCAAAGCTTGGATTCGAAGAAGTGATTTCTGCAGCACCTGATTTTGCAGAATCCTACCTTGGACTTGGGATGGTGTATACAGAGGAGGGATCGTATCAGGCTGCGATCGGCTATTTTGACAAGGCTCTTGAGCTGGATCCGGAGCTTGGCACTGCCTATGCGGAGAGGGGCTGGGCATATGCAGCAATGGGTGATTTTAATGCTGCAGTGCAGGAATACAGCAGAGCTATCGAGCTGGGTATTGAATCAGCCGGGGTTTATACCAATCAGGGGGCAGCCTATTATGAGCTTGGCAAGAATGCCGAGGCTCAGGCTGCTCTCGAAGAGGCACTGGCTCTTGAAGAAACATTTTTCCCTGCTGAGCATGCACTGTTGAGGGTATTGTATGCAGCAGGTGATTCTGAAGGTGTATTGGAACTGGCCGGCAGAATTATCTCTCGTGGAGAGGGAACGCTGAACGTGTATCTACTTCGTGGAGATTCTCTGCTGGCTTTGGGTGACAATACAGGCGCTGTTGCCGATTTCAGCAGTGCGCTGGAGTTGGATCAAGAATCCATACCTGCGCTTCAGCGTTATGCAGCAGGGCTGTACGCACTTGGCCGGTTTGATGATGCACTTGAGGTGTACGACCGGCTGGTTAGACTGGACCCGCTAAATTCCTCTATTTTCCTCGGAAGAGCTGCATGCTTTGAGGAAGGGGAATTTTGGCAGGACGCCCTTAAGGACTACCTCACTGCCCTGGAACAGGATCCGGGTTCTGCTCCGGCAGCAGCGGGAGCTGGCAGAATGTATGGCAGGCTGGGGGAATATTCACTTGCTGATCAATATCTGTCACAGAGTCTGCAGCTTGGGCTGCTTGCTTCTACCTATCAAACCCTTGGGCTGGTGCTCTATAAGAGCGGAATGTATGAAGAAGCGCTGGAAACCTTTGAGCAGGGTTTTACGCTGGAAAAAGATAATGCTGCTCTGGCTGCAAACATTGCCCTGGCTTCGTTTATGACAGGGGATCTCGAACGCACCAGAGAAATTGTAGCTGTGGCCAAAGAGCTGGATCCGGGCTTGAGCGCGGTATATAAAATACAGGGATTGCTCGCGTATCACGAGGAGGATTACGAATCAGCAGTGGAAGATTTTTTACGGGCTGTGGAGCTTGCTCCGGATGATCCCTATGGGCAGTACTACCTGGGTAGTGCTGCTTACCAGGCAGGGATGTATGAGGAAGCACTGCTTTGGTTGGAGGAAGCCCTGAAACTTGATGAAGGCCTGCTTCTTGCCCATGCTGTCTCGAGCCTGGTCTATCAGGAGCTCGGTTTGCGGGAAGAGGCGGTGATTGAGTGCCGGTTGTATCTGAAGCCGGACATGGATCCTACCATGATGTTTGGTGGGGGCATGGCCAATGTTGCCGGCCATGCCCAGGAGGTATGCAACCGGCTGCTGGGGTATTGATGCCGGGGTTAACCGGGGTACGGGCAGGTTCCAGGGAGTCTGTCCGGGCAATAATCCAGTGCAGCTGATGGGAACGACTTTACGAGAGTCCCTTTGAACCTGCCCTTTGTATTGCTCTCACCCGATTTGCATTCGTTTCATTTCAAACGCGGATCGAGCGCGTCACGGAGACCATCACCAATAAGGTACAGGCTCAGCACAGTAATTGTGATCAGAACCCCGGGAAAGATTACCAGGTGGGGACCGAGAATAAAGTACTGCTGGGCCTTGCTGAGCATATTGCCCCAGGTGGCTGTGGGAGGCTGAATCCCGAGGCCGAGGAAACTCAACGCCGATTCCGACAGGATCAGGGATCCGATATCACGCGCGGCAATGATGATCACGATAGGGATGATATTCGGCAGGATGTGGCGCATCATGATCGAAGGTTCTGAGGAACCCAGTGCCCGGGCGGCGATCACATAGTCGCGCTCCCGAACAGAAAAAACTTCACCGCGCACGATCCTGCTGACATTCATCCAACCCAGGAAGCCGAATATCAATGTCAGCCATAATGCGCTTGGAGAAAACAGCGCCACAATGATCAACAGCAAAAACAGAGTCGGGATTGACTGCAGCGTGTTGATAAAGAACATGATAATGTCGTCCACAAACCCACCAAAAAAACCTGCTGCAATACCGATGAAGACTCCCAGTGTCATAGCGATAAATGAACCGGAAAAACCAATAGCCAGCGAGACCCGCCCGCCGAACAAAAGCCGGGTCAACTGGTCCCGTCCAAGCTGATCGGTTCCGAGCAGGTGAGCGCTGGAAGGTCGCTGGAAGGTGGCCATAAGGTCTGTCGAGTTGGGATTCCATTTCAGCACATGGACGGAAAAAACGTCAGCCAGAATGCTGAGCAGCACAAGCACGGTAAGTAACAGCAGGGCTGCTATGGTGAGCCGGTCCCGCATCAGGCGGCGGACAGCGATCTTTCCAAAAGTCAGCGGCTCGGCGGTGGTGGTCGTTTCGAGGAATTCATCAAGGCTTTCTACAACAGCCTGTTCGGATTCGGGCTGAAGCAGTCCAGAGTGTTCAATCATGATGAGCTCCTCTCATTTCAACCGGATGCGGGGATCAATTATCACGTACAGGACATCTGACAGCAGATTTCCGAAGACGACCAGGATGGAGCCGATAATGACGTTCGCCATCACCAGGGGAAAATCGCGCTGAAAAACGGCATTGAGAGCCAGCCGCCCCATGCCTGGCCACGAAAAGATCTGCTCGGTGATGACGGCACCGCTCAGCAGGCCGGCAACAGCCGGGCCAAGAACCGTCGCTACCGGGATTAATGCGTTTCGCGCGGCATGCCAGAAGTACACCTTGTTAGGCTGTACGCCTTTCGCAAAAGCCGCACGGATGTAATCCTGGCGGATGACTTCCAGCATCTCGGTACGGACATAGCGGGAAAACAAGGCGATCCAGGAAGTGCCGAGTACAAAGGCAGGCATGAGCAGGTGCTTCAGATGATCGAAGAGTTCCTTCTTACTGTCAGATACCAGCGTATAGCGCCCCCCAACAGGCAGCCAGCCAAGCGTCACCGCAAAGAGCAGGATCATCATCAAACCCAGCCAGAAAGCCGGAATGGCGTCGAATACCACCGACCAGAATCGGGCCATATTGTCAAAAATGGTACCTCGTTTTACCGCGGAATAAATTCCGACACTTACCCCGATCAGGAGACCGAGGGCAAGGGCTGTACCGGTGAGTTCGAGCGTGGCAGGGATTCGTTCAAGAATCATTCCAAGCACAGGCTGGTTGGTGTAAAACGATTCCCCGAAGTCGCCTCGAATAATCCCGGCTGTGTTGCAGTCTTCATTGCCAAACATCCAGATCAGATACTGCTCGACCAATGGGCGATCAAGGCACAGCTGATGCCGCAGTGTGATTCGGTCATCCCGGGTCATGGTCGGATCAAAGGTCATCAGCAGGACCGGGTCGCCCGGTGCAAGCCGCATTATCAAGAATGAAAACAGTGTAATAGCAAGCATGGTAGGGATTGCCTGCATCAGTCGCCGCAGCAGATAAGCTTTCATAGGGCCTCCTTCAGGATCCCCTGAATATTTTGAATAAGAGCGGTAGAAATCAGGGGCGGGCGACTCACCCGCCCCTATGTAAAACGGTGTGGATCAGGGTGTCAGGTACCAGGTTTCTGCATTCCAGTCGAGATCCCATGGTCCGGGGTCGTAGTTATTCATACGCAGATGCTGCGGGCTGTTATCGATAGGCACGTACAGGAAGACATAGGGTACGTCTTCATGCAGGATTTCCTGAACCCTCTTGTAGCGCTCGCCGCGATCTTCTGTGGAGCAGCCAGGGATTGACCGTGCTTCGAGGAGCAGGTCATCGACTTCCTGATTGTAGTAAGATGTAAAGGAGAAGCCGGCATCGGGTTCGTCATAGCGATAGCACCAGCTTGATGTATCTTCAGGGTCGGAGCCCAGGTTGGTCCAACCGACGACGGCCATGTCAAAGGTTTGGCCGACAAGGTTTGCAACCACGGTTCCAAACTCGATCACTTCGAGCTCGATGTCAAAGCCGATGGAGTCGAGGTTGTCTTTCACGATGGTAACAATCGATTCGCGCACTTCATTGCCCTGATTGGTCATCAGGCGGATGTGGAGGTCCATTCCGTCTTTCTCACGGATGCCGTCACCATCGCTGTCGACCCAGCCGGCTTCTTCCAGCAGCGCTACTGCTGCTTCCTGGTCAAACGGCCAGGGTTCGATTTCATTGTTGTAAGCCCATTCAATGGCAGGCAGGGTGTTGGCGGTCTGGGGGATAGCCTGTCCGAATACAACCTGCTGCACGATGCCGGTAATGTCGATTGATTGGGCGATAGCCTGGCGTATGCGCACATCACTGAGGATCGGATGAGGATCCTGTTCCTGATGTGGTTCGCCTTCATCGAAGAGGCCGTTCTCATTCTCATCCACCCAACCGATTTGAGGGTTGTCCGGATTTGCTGAGTTCATCGCCATCCATACATAACCATCGTCGAAAGCTTTATGCAGCACGAACGGTTCACCACCAGCGATACGGCCTTCCACGGTGGAAACATACTGGGCGCTCAATTCCTCCATATAATCCAGTTCGCCGGCCAGCAGGGCTGCCAGTTCGGCAGAGGCATCCGGGAAGATACGCATGATCCAGCCGTCCACATTGGGTTTGCCAAGGTAGTAAGACTCATTGGCGGCCAGAGTGACATGATCATCCTTGACCCATTCCACGAATTTGAACGGGCCGGAAACCACGGATGGCGCTTCATTCTCAGGGCTGTCCATAATGTCGCTGAAGTCTTCGGCATACAGGTGCGAGGGCAGCAGCCCAAGGACAAAGTTCTGCAGGGCGGTGCAGTCAAGGCTGTTGAAGGTCACCTTGACTGTGTAGTCGTCAAGGATCTCGATGCTGTCTACCAGTTCCATGGCGCCTTTGCGCGGTGTTTCCACCAGCTCGGAAGCGACTGCTTCGTAGGTGAATTTGAAGTCCTTGGCTGTCAATGGTGTGCCATCGGACCAGGATACGTCATC
The DNA here is from genome assembly GCA_016927115.1 of Anaerolineales bacterium. Classification (GTDB taxonomy): domain Bacteria; phylum Chloroflexota; class Anaerolineae; order Anaerolineales; family E44-bin32; genus JAFGNH01. Next base: position 16,573 of record JAFGNH010000124.1, read on the forward strand.
GCGCATGTAGAAAGTATATTCCAGGCCATCATCGGAAATGTCCCAGCCGGTTGCAAGCACACCAACGATTTCACCGGTGAAGGGGTCCTCATCCAGCAGTGGTACAAACATCAGATCGTGCACCTGGGATGAAGAACTGTCGTTGGAGAGGATCGGGTTAAGGATAACAGCGTCAGAAAAGTTAGAGGTGATAATGGTACCACCCTGGGGGATCGGTGCTGGTGTAGGGGTGACCTCAAGGTAGATAGTCTCTCCTTCTCGCTCCACTACGATGGTCTCCACAACTTCTTCAGGAGTACCGCAGGCAGCGAGAACAAGACTTCCTATTACCAGCAGGCTGATAAGCATCAACCATTTGGATTGCGTTTTCATTTCTTTCTCCTCCTTCAAGGGATTGGGTTATTCCTGTAAATCTGATAGTTTTCGATTTAGATTTTTGCCACACATCCTCCTTTCTGCTTTCAAAACACTTACTTTCCGCAATGCGCTGTGGTTCAATGTTTGCTCTGTTGCTGATTGCCGGATTCTTTCATTGGATGCCGGGTTGAAGAAGTGCAGCAGGGATGACAGCCCGGGTGTTTTCCGGCTATAATCGGGGTACTTGTAACGAAGGCCTGAACAGGAAAAATACTGTGAAAAAGAAACCAAGTAAGAAGTCGGGAAAATCCACGTGGTTGGTGTGGTTGCTCGGTGCAGCATACTGCCTTGGTCTCCTTGTCTCCATGGTGCTGGTTTTTCGTTTCAGCCGTGAACTTTCTGCATCCTGGACAGGGGTTGGTGTCAATCCATTTCAGATGAATGTTTCCCAGGAAGCAGATGAAACACAAGCGGCAGCAACACCAACGATGGTCACCTATGTCGAGATGCCGGAGCCGTGGGATGGCAAGCGACGCATTACCATTCTGTTGATGGGGCTTGATTACCGGGATTGGGTTGAAGGATCTGGTTACCCTCGGACAGACTCAATGATGCTGGCGTCAATTGACCCAATCGCAAAAACCGGCTCCATGCTTTCGATCCCGCGCGATCTGTTTGTTGAGATTCCCTACGCAGGCTATGTGCACAACCGCATTAATGCAGCGTATCCTCTTGGTGAGCAATACCAGCTGCCGGGCGGTGGGCCTCAACTGGCCATGGAGACTGTCGAGGATCTGATGGGGATACCGATCGATTATTATGCGGTGATCGATTTTTATGTTTTTGAACAATTTGTTGATGAGATTGGCGGAATTGATGTGCTGGTCCATGATCGAATGAAGATCTCGCCTATCGGTAAATTAAGTTACTGGCTTGAACCCAAGGCCTACCATCTGGATGGTGCGGATGCCCTGGCATATGCGCGTGTGCGTAAAGTGGAGGGTGGCGATTTTTCCAGGGCGGAACGGCAGCAGCAGGTTGCGATGGCAGTCCGGGACCGGATTCTGGGGTTTGACGTGCTGCCTTCATTGATTGCACGAGCGCCCGAACTTTACATGGAACTCTCTGGCGGCGTACGCACAAATCTCACCCTTGATCAGATGCTTCGCCTGGGGATCCTGGCGTTGAATCTGCCCAAGGATAATATCAGGACAGGGGTAATCGGACCTCCCACCATGGTCGGCTTTGCCACACTTCCGGACGGCCGCCAGGTCCTCCGGGCTGTGACGGATCAGATACGAATCCTGCGGGACGAGTTGTTTATCGATACAGGCAGCATGCGTCCGGCGGCAGAGATGCAGGCAGACGGTACCATCTCAGAGTAGCTGAATCAGAAAAGAATCCGGATTGTTTGTATAATGCAACCCGTTGGTATGGCGGGTGTCAGACAGAAGTTGGATGGGATTGTATTGTATTGATACCGTTTATCTGGGAATTGTAAGCAATGACAACCGGGTAAATTCCCTGTGCTGCAGCGGCAGGTTGATATGGGAGAATGGCATGGATGAGGAGAAGTTGATAACTATGGCCAAAGAAGGCGATCTGGATGCCTTCAACCGCCTGGTTCTCTCCTATCAGAATTTTGTCTACAGTATTACCTTCCGTATGTTGTACGCTGAGGATACTGCAGCTGATGCTGCACAAGAGGCATTCATCCTTGCGTTTCGCAAGATTCGTACACACCGTGGCGGATCCTTCAAAGCCTGGCTTGGCCGGATTGCTACCAATGTATGTCTGGATGAACTGCGCAGGTACAAACGCCATCCTGAGGATTCTCTGGAAGAAACCATGGAACTCTCTGAAGGTTTTGATGCGTCCCTGCCGGGGCCTATGGTGGAGGGGAAACCGGGGCCGGAGGGCGCCCTGGAGCAAAATGAATTGGCACAGGCAATTGAGAACTGCATTCGCCTTCTCCCGGATGAATTCCGGGCGGTGATTGTGCTCGTTGATGTGCAGGGGTTTGGTTACAACGAATCTTCCACCATTTTAAAACGTTCTGTTGGAACGATTAAAAGCAGGCTGGCGCGTGCCCGTGCCCGTATGAGGGATTGCCTGCAGCACAGCAGGGAACTTTTGCCTGACGCTTTTCGTCTACAGGATGAGGTGCTTTTATGAGACGGATGAGCGATCTGCCCCGGCGGGATCTGCACAGATTATCGAATTATCTTGATGGTGGGCTGACCCCTCGGGAGGCTGATGCATTAGAGAATCTGGTGCAGGAAGATGAAAACCTGCAGTGGGCGCTTGAAGAGATGCGGCGTACCAGGAAACTGCTGCGTGCGGTGCCGCAGCTGCCTGCCCCACGGAATTTTACCCTGACACCGGAAATGGTCGGCACCAGAATCTCGCGTTCAGCGCCGCTGCTCCGCTATGCGACTGCAATTGCCATGCTTGCCTTCACCTTCACGCTGGGCACGGATTTCCTGATGAATATGGCGGGCGGATTGGCGGCATCGGCTCCAGCTATGGAAGCAGTAAGCAACATGGCCGCTAAAGAAGCAGCTCCCCTGGGTGCACTGGAGGAAGAAGCAGAACCGATGGCAGTAGTTGCTGAAGAGAACGCGGCCGGAGAACAGATGGATATGCAAACAGCCCCCGCTGTGGATGCAATACCGGAGATGGAAATGGAAGAACCGGCTGAAGCCGCACTTCTTGAAGAGGAAGCACCAGTTCCATCCGCGGTAGAAGAAGAGATTCAAGCCATGGAAGTGCCAGCAGCGGAGCATCAGGCGGCTGAGACGTATGCTGCTGATGAGGGACGATCCATCGAAGCTCCCGCTCTCGGGGGAGGAAATGACGGGGAAGAACAAACACTCACAGGCGAGCAGCAAGTACTCTCCGATATGGACGAATATGAAGCTGCAGACAATGAGCGGACCGCTGTCGAGCAGGAAGGCGTTGAGGATCAGGCTCCGGCAGTACGCTGGGCAGCATCCGATGAAACTGCACGCGGAGGCGTTGAACGGCAACCGTTTTTACAGCGTTTGTCTTTGCTGCGGATTCTTGAGATTGTTACTGGCCTGACTTCACTGATCCTGGGGCTCATCTGGCTCCGTTTAAGAAAACGCTGATCCTTGCGGCTCCGGAAGGATCAGCATTTATTCTCTGGATTTTCAGGATTCAGCCGAGGATCTTCTTCCCCACTTCATCTGTAGGTGCAAACCAGTCTGCTGCCTGAGTGGACCAGACCAGGATGTCTGAAGAGACCTCCTGATTCTTAAGCATGGTGCGCAGATCACCGACTCGCAGCGGTTCCGCCAGGGATTGTTGATCCTGGTAGAGGCACCAGTCCCTCACCAGGCCCGGATCCGGGAGCTTCTTGATTCCGGCAGTGGAACCTGAGGTGACCAGCACCGCTTCTCCAACCCCGCAGCCGGCGAAGATCCATTCATCATGCAGGCGATCGTACCACAGCCATTGTTTGAAACCAGGGTGTAGAACAGCTGGCCGGGAACCCAGGTTGATAGTCCAATCTTCCTGATTCCCGAAGGCCTGTTCCTC
>JAFGNH010000125.1 GCA_016927115.1 Anaerolineales bacterium
ATCCTATCCGTGTGTATGGATTTAGAAAATGATTCGGGCTATAATAAATGCATTAAGTGACTATCAAGGTACATTACATAAAGGTAAATTTTACAGGTGTACTGGCTGCTCCCCCTCAACCCCCCAGCATCAGGGTTTTCCCACTGCTCACATTCTTGAGGGCGGGCAAGTAGATTGCCTCCTGCGACAGGGGACACACCCCGCGTGAGGATCCAGTCACTGACCGCTTCTGACACAATGGAACATTGTTCCATAACGTGTCTGTATCTGATTCTTTCTGCTGAAACCATAGCATATGAATCAGGATTACCTTTAGAAAGTGAGAGATCATGCCGGAGAAATGTGAAAAATCAACTACGGATGGAAACGGCCGTTACAAGCCTATCGATCTGGCCATGAAGCGCTACAAATACGATCCAACAGCCTTATTGGAAGTGCTTAATTCAGCGCAGCAGGCATTTGGCTTCTTATCCAAAGAAATTCTTCACTATGTCTCTGAATCGATGAATGTACCTCTGAGCCAGGTGTATGGTGTTGCCACCTTCTACCACATGTTTACCTTTAAACCCAAAGGTGAGCACAACTGCATCGTCTGCACCGGCACTGCCTGCCATGTGAAGGGTGCCGACCAGATTGTGCAGGCTATTACAGAAACCTTCGGTATAAGGGATGGGGAAACCACATCCAATGGAAGGCTCAGTTTCAACACTGCGCGCTGCCTCGGCAGCTGTGGACTTGCACCCGTTGTGGTGATCGACGGTGTGGTTCATGGCAAGCAAACCCCGGAATTAGTTGTATCCCAACTCAAGAATATCGTTTGTACACCCGAGATGGAAGGATGCAGTGAGAATGGATAATTCAAAGCTGGAAGAACTGGCACAGAAAGAGCGTGATCGCCAGAAGCAGTTCACCTACCGAATATTCGGATGCAGCAGCACAGCCTGTGTTTCCGCAGGAGCCCGATCTACGATCGACACCTTGCGGCTCGCGGTTAGAGCCTGCAGCTGCTGCGAAGGCAAGGTTGAGATTGTCAGCGCTGGTTGTATGGGCCTGTGCAGCCGAGGCCCGCTGGTTCGGGTGGAGACAGTCGGCCAGGACCCGGTTCTATATGGTGATGTCACAGCAGAAACTGCGCTGGAAATTATCGCCCGTCATCTTCCTGTAGATGCTGCAGATGCTGAAAAAAACCATGAAAACATGGATGAAGAAGAAGCTGCGGAATTATTTGAAATCCGGGAGAAGCTGATAAAAGCTTTCGATGCGGATGATCTTAATACACACATAATCCCGCTTGATATTCCCTTCTTTTCCAAACAGGAAAAGGTTGTTCTCAGCAACACCGGCTATACCGACCCTGAAAAATTAGAGGACTATCTCGCTCACGGCGGTTATCAGGCACTCGCGAAAGTCCTGCAGGAAAAAACACCTGAGCAGGTATGCCAGGAAATTATGGACAGCGGCTTGCGCGGCCGCGGTGGCGCCGGGTTCCCAACCGGCTTGAAATGGAACCTTACCCGCAAACAGCAGGCCGAACACAAGTATGTCATTGTAAACGGTGATGAAGGTGACCCAGGCGCCTATATGGACCGAACAGTCATGGAAGACGATCCCCATCGGGTCCTTGAGGGAATGATTATCGCAGCGTACGCTGTGGGAGCGGACAATGGCTATCTGTACATCCGCGGCGAATATCCTATGGCAGTCGAAAGAATCAATAAGGCAATCCGGGAAGCACGCCGTATAAAGATTCTGGGAAATTCTATCCTGGGTACCGATTTTAGTTTCAATGCCGAAGTACGCATCGGCGCAGGTGCCTTTGTATGCGGTGAAGAGACCGCATTGATCCATTCGGTGGAAGGCAAACGCGGAACCCCGCGGATGCGCCCACCTTACCCGGCCGAATCAGGTCTTTACGGATACCCCACCAATATTAACAACGTCGAAACGATGGCCAATATTCCTTCGATAATCATAAAAGGGGCGGAGTGGTTTGCTGCCATCGGCACTGAAAAAAGCAAAGGCACCAAGGTGTTTGCTCTGGCCGGTCAGCTGCGTCAGACCGGTCTGATTGAAGTGCCGATGGGTATCACCCTGCGTGAAATCGTTTTTGAAATGGGCAATGGTATCCCTGGCGGCAAGGCGTTCAAGGCAGCACAAACCGGCGGACCCAGCGGCGGCTGCATCCCTGAACAGTTCCTGGATGAACCGGTCGACTACGAAAATCTCAAACGCCTGGGATCCATCATGGGGTCTGGCGGGCTGGTCGTTATCGATGAAACCACGCGTATGCCTGAATTCGCACGTTTCTTTATGGATTTCTGTGTTGATGAAAGCTGCGGCAAATGTGTGCCTTGCCGAATAGGAACTGTCCAGATCCGAAACCTGCTCGACAAAATCATCCACGGCGAAGGTACGCAGGAAGATCTTGAAAAACTTGATACACTATGCCCGATAGTGCAAAAATCCAGCCTGTGTGGGTTGGGGCAATCTGCACCCAATCCTGTTATCAGCACACTGAAATACTTCAGACACGAATATGAAGAGTTACTCAAGGTTCCCGACCCGGTAGAAGCATAAATCCTTCTCCATATGGGGCTCTGTCAGATAAGGAGATTTGCATGATCAAACTCACCATCGATGGGCAGGAAATTGAAACACAGCCCGGCACAACAGTGCTTGAAGCGGCGCTTGCCCATGGAATCGACATACCACACATCTGCTATCACCCGGAACTGAGTATTTCAGGCGGCTGCCGGCTTTGCCAGGTCGAAGTAGAGGGATATCCCAAACCTGTCACCAGCTGCGGATTGGTTTCTGAGAACGGTATGGTTATCCAGACCCGGAGTGAGACTCTGTCGATGATCCGCCATGAGCTGATAGATCTGCTTGTTGCAGACCATCCACTCGATTGTGTAACCTGCGAAAAAGCGGGCCGCTGTGAGCTGCAGAAGTACGCCTATGAATATGGTGTAACGGAAACCAGCTACGTCAAGGAAATTTCACGGTCGCTGTACCAGGACGACAATCCTTTCTTTATCCGCGACCATCAGTACTGCATCCTGTGCGGCAAGTGTGTGCGAACCTGTGACGAAATCGTCGGCGTAAGCGCAATCGACATTATCGGGCGCGGCTTTGAAAGCCAGGTTGCCACGCCGTTCAACGGCCCAATGATCGACTCTACCTGTGTATTCTGCGGGAATTGCGTCCAGGTATGTCCAACCACCGCCCTGATGAATGCCTCCCGAGCCGGCAAAGGGCGTCTGTGGGAGATGGAACAAATTAAAAGCATCTGCGGCTACTGCGGTGTTGGCTGCCAGGTCGAATATGGTGTCAAGGATGGTTTCATTCTGGACGCCCATGGCACCCCCGAGGGACCGGCCAATGGTGAATTCCTCTGCTCCAAGGGGCGCTACGGCTGGGATTTTGCCACACATCCGGATCGGCTCACCAGCCCGATGATCCGTCGGGATGTTGCCTACGAGCTTGGTCTGACCACTGAGCCCTGGGAACTCCCTGATACATCGCCGTTGAACGTCCGTAAACTAAAAATCGAAGACAGCCACCTTCCCGTAAACTGGGATACGGCCCTGAATCTGGTGGCCGGCAGGCTGGCAGATACAGTGCAGCAGCACGGCCCGGATTCCGTAATGGGCTTTGCGTCTGCGCGCTGTACAAATGAAGATAACTACGTTTTCCAGAAATTTATGCGAGCCGCAGTGGGGACGAACAACATCGACCACTGCGCCAGACTTTGACACAGCACCACAATTGCAGGCCTCGTGCAGGCCTTCGGCAGCGGTGCAATGACAAACTCTATCCATGAAATGCGTGACGCAGACTGCATTTTTATCACCGGTTCCAACACAGCAGAAGCCCATCCGGTGATCAGTTATGAAGTCGTGCGCGCCGTCAAGCGTGGCGCCAATCTGGTTGTGGTCGACCCCCGCCGGATCCCCATGGTCAAACATGCCTCCGTTTTCCTGCAAATTAAACCGGGGACTGATATCTATGTTTTCCTGGCAATCATGCACACCATCATCCGGGAAGGCTGGGTGAATGAAACGTTCCTGGCTGAGCGAACAGAGGGATATGAGGAGTTTGCTGAAATAATCAAGGAATTCCCGCCAGAACGGGCAGCGCTGATTTCTGGTGTGGAAGTGAAAGATATCGAAGAAGCCGCACATATCTATGCCCTGGGCAAGCGCATCTATGGTGAATCCATCTTTGGTGAAGAACGCGGGCACAGCATGATCCTGTATGCTATGGGTATCACACAGCGCAGCCACGGCACCGACATGGTGAAGACACTGGCGAATCTTTCCCTGCTCACCGGACAAATCGGGAAACCTTCCACCGGTGTAAACCCACTGCGTGGTCAGTCGAACGTACAGGGAGCTTGTGATGTCGGCAGCCTCGTGGATGTGCTGCCCAGCTACCAGAAAGTAACCGACCATGAAAAACGGGAAGCGATGGCAAAGGCCTGGTCGGTGGAAAGCCTGCCCGACCAGGTAGGCCTTACCGTGGTCGAAGCAATGCATGCCGCCCATGCAGGCAAGGTGCGGGCATTCTACATCATGGGTGAGAATCCCATGTTGTCGGATCCCAACACAGCACATGTGGAAGCCGGATTGCGCGGGCTGGATCTGCTTATAGTTCAGGACATCTTTCCGAGTGAAACTGCGCAGCTAGCACATGTGATCCTGCCGGCAGCGTCGTCACTGGAAAAGCACGGCACTTTCACCAACACAGAACGTCGTGTGCAGCTGCTGCAGCCGGTCATAAAATCACCCGGGATTTCCCGCCCGGACTGGGAAATCATATGCGATCTGGCGACCCGTTTTGACCAGAAGTTGGGCATTGAGCGTGATTCTCCCTACTGGGAGTTCCCCTCATCATCAGCCATCTTTGATGAATTGACCGAGGTGACACCGATCTACCACGGTATGAGCTATGCCAGATTAGAGGGCAACGGCTTGCAGTGGCCGTGCCCAACGGAAAATCATCCGGGAACAAAGTTCCTGTTTGCTGATAAATTCCCGCGTGGCCGTGGCCTGTTCCACGTAATTGCAGCCAATGATCCTGTTGAGCAGCCGGATGATGAATATCCCCTCATCCTCAGCACCGGCCGGGTCCTGTACCATTACCACTCCGGCACAATGACCCGCCGGAGTGAACCGCTGAACTGGCGTGAGCCGCGCGGTTTTGCCGAGATCAACCCTGAGGATGCAGAACCACTTGATCTGCTGGATAACTTCCCGGTACTCATCCACAGCCGCCGCGGAAGCGTACGAACCAGGGTGCGTATCAGTGAGAAAGTGCCGCCGGGTACAGTCTTCCTGGCTTTCCATTGGCGTGAAGCACCGGCGAACATGCTCACCCAGGACCACACTCTGGACCCGACGGCGAAGATCCCGGAATTCAAACTGGCCACAATCCGGTTGGAAAATCCGCGTCCAAAACGCAAAAAAGAAGAAGCTGCGGACTGAAAGGCTCCGGGGTTTAAGGAAGAATGTTATAGCGAGCGCTCAATATTCTGAGCGCTCGCTTTTATACATTATTATGCCGGGCCATGCCGGGGAATGCAGAGACCTGCAGGGATGCCCAGGGATGCCGGATTGTGAACACCTACGCCCTCTCTTCCTCCTCTACATAACACATCTCACCCAGACTCCCAATGCCAGGACCTGCGGGCACCCCATACCAGTGGTACTTGAAAAGACCGGTACCAAACAGCAACGGTGCCGCAAGCAACTAACAGGCAGTTACCTCCACAATATTCGTTAACCGGAAGGATATGGATCTATTTTCAGACGGGTAAACAGCACCCTGCATCAGAAAATTCAACAGCCGGATTTGAGAAGCTGCTTCCCAATAAGGCCAGCAATAATGACAATATAAAGGAACCAATATGCTTCGATCGTATTGCTCTTTTCTGATACACAACGACTCAACATGACTATTACGGGCGTGCTGTAGTTTCCGAATACTGCACACAATATCCTCAAACGATTAGCCCCGATTCGCAACAACCTGCAGCTGCAAGTACAATTCCCGTAACAGGCTGCAACAACAATCCCTTATGGAGTAACAGCATGAACCAGATGACCAGTGAAGAACGCACAGAACTGAAGAAGGAGGTAGAACCTGTCATCAAAGCCGCCATCGGGTGGGCGCTTACCAGGGATTTCGATACTCTCTACAACATCATCGCTCCCGATGAAGACTTTTACATCTTCAATCCCGATAACGAGAGTACGATAATCGGCTTCGATGCTTTCAAGAACTTCGCCGAAAGTTCCTGGAGGCGGCCGGATTTCCACGGTACTCGTTTTGAAACGCACGATCTCCGCATCAACCTATCCGAATACGGCACAACAGCATGGTATTCATGCTTCCTCGATGACTTTATTGAGGTGGGCGGAAAAGAATCCGGATGGGAAAAAGTGCGCTGGACCGGCGTGGTCGATAAAAGAGCCGGGAAATGGGTTCACACCCAGATGCATTTCTCCTTTCCAGTAGAATAGACTGCCACTGCTTCTATTAACCAATGGTTCCCGGATACTCCGGGAAGAATTCTTCGCGCAGCTCTGTCCATCCTGCCCCTCACGGTAAACATAAATCCTGCTAAAAAGAACGACAGCCCGGAGGCAGCTGCACGGCCTCTGAGCTGTCTTGTTATTCTATGCTTTCAATCCAGTCGTAATATTCCCCTTGCGAAAACCCGGATCAGCGCGGCACTGCAAAGATGGTAATGGTAGTATGTGTACTTTCCGCAGTATTGTCTGCTTCATCCCATGCTTTCGCCCAGTATGTCAGCTCACCCTGGGTATATGGCCCGGATGTCACCGTGCAGGTGGTAGTTCCCTCACAGGTCTTGATCGCCTCGGAACTTCCACCCGGTGCTGTGACCCAGATGCGGATTTTGCTTACACCTGTATCATCAGAAGCGGTGGCTGTAAACGTGACCTGATCAGTCTCCTTGGGGAACCCGGCACCTGATGGAGAATGACTGATCGATACTCTTGGTGGTTGAGTATCCTCAGGCTCCGCCTCCGGCAGGGGCTGTGTGACAAGAACCGGCTGCAGCTGTTCTGCCGTAAGGTTCTCGATCACGCTGAGTGCTATCCAGCACTGGAAGCGGTTTTCCCCAATCTGAGCTTCAAACTTTCCCCAGGTTTTTGCCTCGTTCACACCAACCAGAAGAAGCTCAGTACCAGCATCAAAGGATGTGGCGGGATCCCAATCCGGACCGGGGCCTTTACGGCAGAAAGCATTCTGCGCGACCAGACCATAAGGCGGTCCCACCATAATAACTGGGGACGACACACGAAACTGGACATATTTGACATCCTGCACGATGGCGTTCTGTTCCAATACGAATTTCAGGGTATACAACCCCGGGCTGAGGCCCTGCAGCGGGTAACTTCCCATCACAGCATACGGTTGTCGCTGTCCGGCAGACAGACTAACCTCCGCTTCAGCAAACCGGGCAACCTCACTTAAACCATCATCATACAGGATTACTTCTGCCTGAAAATCATTCGGATTGGTTGAAATATTGAAGATAGAATACCCCACTTCGATTCGATCGCCGGCATGCTGCAGCTGGAATTTGGATCCAAACACCGGGTCCTCGGGTAAGGTTCCGGTTAGATCCAGGTGGTAATAGCCATTATCGTGATCCATAGCGCCATCCCATGTCCAATTGGTCATGGCACTGTCATCTTCCCCGGAGATCAAGGCAACCGATCCGTTGATATTATTATCCGCATTCAGCAGCCAGATCACGCCGCGGCGCTTCTGAGCTGGCCTGGGGCTGGCAGTAAGTACAACCGTATCGATCACTTCAACTTTCGTTGAAGTCAGGCTGTCCAGAACCTGCTGCCGGTAATCTGCCCAGGCAATGACGGCGTTAAGCGACCCGGAACTCGGGTTGTTGTTGTAAAAGTTTGTCCCGTCGCTGCCTGTTATCGTACGGCTGTGTCCGGCAAGGCCGGAGCCCCAGGCAACCGGTCGACGCGCACCGTATATACCCCACAGATAATGTTCCACATAAGCCTGGAAAGCATCAAACAGAGCACCCGCAAACGCCGTGTTTACAGAAACAATTTCGATCTGATCCGGGACTATCACTTGCGTGTAAATAGCGGCATTCCAATTCCAGATGATCACTTCCATATCGTTATTGGAAAAACTCTGCTTCACATTTGCCGGTACTGTGTAACCTCCCGCTCCGAGAAGCCAGTGAAAGAAGAAACCGTGATCAAATGCCTGTCCTGCCTTGCCTGTCAAATACCAGTTACTGCTCTCACCCCAGGTTGATCCCAGCCCACCCACCGGCCAGGCACCTTCGTGGTATTGGACAAGGTTCGTTAATGCAGTCGGACTGCACCACGAAGAAGTACGCTGGGGATAGGTCGGAACAACCAGCGGATCGTATATGGAGGTGATACTTAATAATGCCTGGTGGGATTTCAGCGCAAAAACCTGATAAATCCCGTCCCCTACGACAGGCATCGTGGCTGTATCATCTTCCACCATCACACCAACAACAGATGGAAGTCCTTCCACTGGTTCTGTCCATGCAAGGTAGACGAAGTCGACCAAAGCAGCATCCTGCTTAAGCGCACCATCCAACGGCACAGTCAGGGTAATTTCTCCGATCTGCTGCGCCTCGCCTAGATCGACACGATACTCACTCCCGGCAGCTTCAAATGGGCTGCCTTCCGCAAATGGCACACCTTCACCGACATCCTCCAGCGAAACATCCGCTGCACCGTTCAGAGCTCCCTCTGCCACGGTCAGCACAGCGCCGCCGGGCTCCTCTATCTCCTGCGCCTCTGATACAAAGGCGGAGGTCTCTTCTTCCCCTGCACCTGAAGATGTTGGCTCTACAGAGGGAACTACACCTTCCTCTGCCTGAGCCCCCCCCAGCGGACATGCTATTGAAAGCAGCAATAATGAAACAATCAAGAACACGAAAAACCGAGAACGACTTCCCTTCATGGTTTCCTCCTGAGTATTAAGCCTGCGCGTTAAACCAACGGTACGAAAGTGATCACAGGAGAAAAATCCTGTAGATCTGGGTCCAGGGAAAACAGCATACTGTCACTGCGCCCTGCCGAAAAATATATTATTGTTACGATAAGGAAGCGGAAATGTTGATCTGGTAATTGGTTAACGGGTGGTGAAGAGGAATGGGTTCTGAGAACCCAGCAGGTACCTGCCCAATACTGTGCTTTGAAGAATTAACTCCAACAATATGACTGCTTTTCATACTAGCACAATTGGGTTTCTCCAGCAATTACTCAGTTCCCGTCGGTTGCGTCACATAATTGCCGAAATATAGAAAAAGAGATAGGCTCACCAACACAGTAACGGCCAAGTCACAGAAGGGAGCCTATCAT
>JAFGNH010000126.1 GCA_016927115.1 Anaerolineales bacterium
AACGAAGAGAGTGGATGCTTGGAGGGTGAGGGGGTGTGCGGTATAATGCCAGTGAGGGCGGATAGCTCAGTTGGTTAGAGCGCTTCTCTTACACAGAAGAGGTCGCAGGTTCGAGTCCTGTTCCGCCCACTCCAAACGCCTTTAGAGGCGTTTTTTATTCCTTGCTGAAAGACCGGCAGCTGGTGAGGGGAGAGGCAGATCAAGGGCTGCAGTGGGGGTAATATCATGTTCATCAGGGGAGAAAACAAGGAATTCAGGACAATCCCCTGTAATTTCATTGAGTGAAAGTCTCGGGTCAAATGACTTTTGAAAGCATGATGGCTGTCCTTGACCCTGGGGCAGCAAAGGACTTACAATTTAATTGCCTGACAATTAGTCACAGCTGTTTTTTAATATTACCTGGGAGACAAAAATGTCTGATTTTATTGTACACGGTACACTTCAGGAAGTAGATCAGGATTTGTATGACCTTACCCGTTTGGAAGGTGAACGCCAGCATCGAAAACTTATTCTCATCCCGTCAGAAAGCACTGCCGCAATGGCTGTGCGCGAGGCGCTTTCAAGTTCTTTCCAGAATGTATACGCAGAAGGGTATCCTCCTGCTGATTCGATCGGTATGACGCAAGATGAAATTCTTGATTATGAAATGCGGCTTGCCGAATACCGGCGCTACTCGGATCCGCGGTATTACAAAGGCGTTGAGTATGCGGATACATTGGAAGCGCTCGCCCGCCGCCGTTGTTCCGAGGCTTTTGCAGCTAACGGCATAACCCCGGAAAAGATTTTCGTCAACGTGCAGGCACTCTCCGGTGCTCCGGCAAATAATGCGGTATATCATGCATTGGTGGAACCTGGTGATACGGTCATGGGCATGAACCTTCTCCATGGCGGGCATCTTTCCCACGGTTCTCCCGTAAACCGCTCCGGCAAATACTACAACATTGTCCATTATGGCGTGGATCCGGTTACGGAAAAAATCGATTATGACAAGGTGGAAGAGATCGCTCGTGAGCATAAGCCCAAAATGATCATCGCCGGTTTTTCCTCCTATTCGTGGATCCCGGACTGGAAGCGGTTCAGGGAGATTGCCGAAGCAGTAGGAGCATACTTCCTTGCTGATATTGCCCATATAGCGGGCATGGTGGCAGCCGGCGTGATCGAATCACCTTTGGGGTATGCAGATGTCGTTACGTTCACTACCCATAAATCTCTGTGTGGGCCGCGCGGGGCTGCAATTCTGACAACCTCGAAAAAACTGGCTGGATTGATCGATCGTGCTGTATTCCCGGGTGAACAGGGCGGGCCGCATCTTAATACCATCGCCGCCCAGGCAGTTGCGTTCAAACTGGCAAGAACAGACCGATTTATTGAACTGCAGAAGCAGGCACTCAAGAACAGCAAGGTTATGGTTGAGACACTGCAGAAAGAGGGACTGCGTATTTCGTTCGGCGGCACAAACAGCCACCTGCTCAATATTGACTGCAAGTCTGTTGTCGGGCCGGATGGAACAACCCTCTCCGGAGATCAGGCAGCCCGTATCCTTGATATCGCCGGCATTGTGGCCAATCGCAATACTATCCCTGGTGATACATCGGCTCTTCGCCCTTCCGGTGTCCGTATGGGCACACACTGGATTACAGAACGGGGTTTTAAAGAGAAGGGAACAGCAGAACTGGCTTCTCTCATCGCTGAGCT
This sequence comes from Anaerolineales bacterium, assembly GCA_016927115.1. Classification (GTDB taxonomy): domain Bacteria; phylum Chloroflexota; class Anaerolineae; order Anaerolineales; family E44-bin32; genus JAFGNH01. The sequence goes on from JAFGNH010000126.1 coordinate 1,696, forward strand.
GTTGAAGGCATGCGTCCCATACTCGATCGCCGGGAAAAAACGTCCCCAGCAGCGGGCAAAAGTGGATTTTTCAGTTCTGAACAAAGTTAAAAACCGCATCCGCGATCTTGCTGAAAATCTGGCGCTGGATTTTGTCCCCACCAAACATGGGTACCCCCACTTCTACTACCTCGATGACGAAATTCCTGCCGGTAATTTTGCCCGGATTGGTTTCCGTTCCCCAAAAACAGCTGAAATTCTTCGGTGGGTTACATCGGCAGTTCCGGAGGAGATTGCCATTGCAAATGCAGTTGAATGCTCTCTCACTGCACAAGGAGATGAGATTGCAGTTGTACTGGAACGAACTGCAGTACAGGATTTCAAACTATATGTGTCACAGGATAAAGCCGGCCTGGTCCTTACCTGGCTGCGGGATCTGTCAGATGGCTATGTGGCATTCGATGAAGATGTATATCGGAAAATCCCCGGGCCGTTTGTCGTTGAACTGGAAGAAATGGTTTCATCCCTGCCTGATGTTGAATGGGGCCATGATGGAATGTATAAGCCATGGTTCATCGGTGCCTCTGATGAAAACGAGGAGGCACTCCCTGATTTTATCTGGGAAGAGAAGGCGGCTGAGAAACCTCGCCGTACAGCCCTTTATGAAACACACAAGGCCATGGGAGCGAAGCTGGTCGATTTTGCCGGTTGGGAAATGCCGGTTCGCTACAGCTCGGTACTGGAAGAGCACCTCGCCACCCGGGAAGCAGCCGGGTTATTTGACGTAAGCCATATGGGTGTGTACGAAGTGGAAGGTCCATCTGCTGCTGCTTTCCTTGATGGTGTGGTCGGCAATGATGTATTTGCACTGGCTGTCGGAGAGTCTCATTACACCCAGTTCCTGGATCCCGATGGCAATGTGATCGACGACACCATGGTCTATCGCCGGGGTGATGAATTGTTCCTGGTTGTTGTCAATGCATCCAATGATGATAAGGACTGGGCCTGGTTGAATGCAGTCAAGAATGGCGATGTATGTGTCGACAGGGAACGTCCCTGGGCGAAAGCATTCGGGCGCGATTGTGCGCTGCGAAATCTGCGGGATCCGAAAGAAGGCGACCGGATGCGTGTTGATATTGCTATCCAGGGGCCGAAAAGCCGTGAAATCCTGCAGGCACTCGGCACGGATGAGAAGACCAGCCAGACTCTGACAAAACTGCCCTGGGCAGGGGTTATGGAAGGCGTTTTTGGTGGGATCGATCTGATCGTAAGCCGCACAGGCTATACAGGTGAACGGATTGCCTATGAACTCTTTGTCCATCCTGATAAGAGTGAAAACCTGTGGAAGAAACTGCTGGAGGTTGGCGAACCACTCGGTTTGAAACCGGTGGGCCTGGGCGCACGCGATTCTCTCCGTACTGAAGCCGGTCTTCCACTCTATGGCCACGAGATGGCTGGTGGGATGAACCTTGGTGTGGGTGACGCTGGTTTTGCAGCTTATGTCAAAACGTATAAGCCATGGTTTATTGGGCGCCAGGCATTTATGCAGCAGGAAGCCGAACGCAGCATCGACCTGGTTCGTTTCCGCTTCCTTGAAAAATCAGTCAGGATGGCTCATAACGGTGACCCTGTCGTAGATGATCGCGGACGGATCGTCGGGAAAGTCACTTCCTGTGCGATTGATAGTGAAGGATATATTCTTGGGCAAGCCGTGATTGATTCAAAGTTGAATAAGGCCGGAACCATACTATCGATCTTCCAGGGAGCTGCGGAGAATGAGATCCCGGCTGTTTCTGACATTTCGCCTGGAAAGAGGATAACAGTTCCCAGCCAGGCAGAAGTGCTGACCAGGTTCCCTAAGTAATCCTTGTCGATACTCCGGCACAGTATTGCTTCAGATACCGCCTACAATTTATGGGGCTGCCCCGGAAACCTGAGGACAGCCCCTTTTCTATTTCGTTATATATCCCTATTCGATCCATATCAGAAGGGGTGCGGATGTGACAGGGGCGGATTCCACGGTTTTTCTGGATAAGGGAGGAGGAATTCGGAACCGATACGCCTGCCGGTTGAAAGTGTTCCCGGGACCCGCCCGTACGGGTTGCTTCGTACAATACTCATGGGGGATGGCTACACCCTCAGTATCACCAGGTTTGGGAACGCATTGGCCCACCACTCGTTATGATTAAATATTCTGCAATGTGAAAAGCGTGGAAACATTTACGAGGTTCAATTACCATGTGTTCATCATTTCCCCGCATACCTGTTTACCGTGTGCATGGCCTACACAACCTCTCCCAGGTCAGAGCCTGGTTTTTTCTATCCTGAACATCTCCGTAAGCCAGGGACCACCCCTTTTTTTACGGATGCATCTTATGTTACTGAAAAGTAAAAGTATTCAGCTGTTTGTATCAGAAAACTGAAATAAGGTCGCTCTGGATCAGCCTGGTAGAAGCAGGGTAAAAGAAAAGAACTGCCCTCGGGCAGTTCCTTTTTTCAACCTGCGGGGGTCCGAAGACCCCCAAATAAATGGAACGATGGCTAGAGACTTTGCATGACTTCACTGAAAACATTACCGATTGCGGGGCCAAGCAGTGTCAGAATCGCAATCACGACTACAGCAACGAGAACGAGGATCAATGCATACTCTACCAAGCCCTGTCCTTTTTCTTTCGGTGCAAATAACATGTTGTTCACCACCTTTCTAAAGTTTTTTCTGGATTATGCTCCAGTATTGCAGTGTATATTTCTCTGTACTTCTATTATAAGGATAGCATACTTGCGATACTAGTGTGCCTTACAGTTACCTTTCAGCAAATAGCTCCACGGTACTATTGGATTTTCAGGGTTGTAAATAAAACATAAACGATACCCTGTGTTGTGTGCTGCTGTCGGTTTACAATTTAGTTGAAACTGCTGAAAACCAACAGCCTGCTTCTCACGCTATCTCAGAGGAAACCCGATCAAGTTCCGTTCCCTTGAGATAAGCAATCCCTGCAAAAACAGATAATAATGTATTTCTCCCCCAATCTCAGCGACTAGATACCTCTCTTCTGGTGAACAGAAAATTATACTACCAGGGAGACGATAAAGGAAACTATCATTATAATTGCGATCGACGCAAAAATTATCTGCTGGATTCTGATTTTCTTTTTTCTTTTATTTGCTATTTGTTGCTTCGTTTTCTTTGCCATAATAGTAGCATAAATAATACCACGACGGGTTTTCAATGTCTAATTATTCATATGAGAAATTATTTTAGCTCCCTGTGCATTGTTTTAAACCAGTGGTATCCGCTGACTTGGGTTTCTGCACGAAGCTGCAGAGGACTGCATGGGCAGGAAACCCGGTAATCTACAAGGAAAGAAGAGTCAGCGTACCGAGAATCTCGCATCGGTGTTGGGAAGAGGCAGACCGATCAGCGAGGTTTTCTAACAAGCACGCGTACGTTGGGAGGATCAGGGTGAATGGTTGGCTGTGCACCCAGCTCGGTGAGAATGGCAGCGATACGAATCGGAGACAGAAAATGGCTGCGGAAGAGTGCCAGTTTTTCGGCCAGTGCAAGTAGTTTAACCCCAAAGAGCCGGATATCGGGTTCTTCAATGACCATGGAGCCGCCCGGCGCCAGTACCCGCCATAATTCAGTCAGGGTTTGGCGATGGTTGAAGATGTGATGGAGGGCATCAACCATGATGATTTTACTGAATGCCCCACCTGCAAAGGGCAGGTTTTCGGTAAGGCAGGAGAACAGCGCTATCCTGTCGTTCCCCTTTGCCTGGCGCAGCATGGGCGCCGAAGCGTCTGTGATTACCACTGAATGAAACAAATCGGATATTTGTTTGGCGATCCGACCGGTCCCTCCACCTGCATCAAGCAGTACAGCGGAAGGGTCAGGGCCAAGCAGCCCCACAATTGCATCTGTATCAGGGGGGTGGATGAGGCGATCATAAAGCGGGGCGAGTAAATCGAAATGTTCCAGGCCAGCCATAAAGATTCCATTCATTCCAGGATGTGTATGGTTAATCTTACCAGTTTTTTATTTTATATACTGCTAAGGAATAAGAAGGCAGCAGTGGGCCTTTTCAAACGTAGTTGGAGTGGATGGAGGTTTTCTGAAGACATAAATAAAGGATCGGCGCACCAGTTGTGCGCCGATCCTGCCGTTATATAAGGCTGCTCAGTACATTCTGTCGAGCAGGGCATCGATGGCCGCGTCCAGAACAGCATCCTCCGAGCCGAATATACTTTCTTCCGTAACCGGGACAAGAACATCAGGGATGACGCCAGTGCCTTCGATCAACAGGTCGCCATTTGGAGTTTCCGGCCTGCCGGTAGGGAACTGGAGGGAATATTCGCCCGGGAGTTCATACTGGCCTCTTCCGACTTCGCCATACATGCCTGCAGTTGGTGCATGGCCGACTACAACAGCCCGGTTGTTTTGTGTGAGTGCGTAAGCGAACCCTTCACAGGCACTTGCACAGTTCGGGCCGACCAGCACAGCGATATCACCTTCGTACTGGAAGGGGCCTGGCTCCAGGCGGGACGGAACGCCGATGGGTTCGAATTCTCCCGTTAACTCGTTGTAATAGGAACGTTCTGACAGTTCGATAGTCTCATTGAAAAAGTAGCCTGCAAAATCCATAGCCAGACCGCCGTTCCCCCCGCCATTGTTGCGCAGGTCAATAATCAGGGCAGGGATTTCATTATCGATAAGCCCATTCAGGTAATACTCCCACAACCTGGCCATGAGGTTGATATCATCAGAAAAGGTGGACAGGGTTACATATCCAATACCAACAGGGTCGAGGACTTCACCCTGAACGGGAAGGAGGAGTTCGTCAGCGTTCCAGGAATCAATTGCGGCAAACAGCGAATCATATTCAACCTCTGCTGTCATGGTTACGGTTTTTTCTGACGCGCCGGGGTTTTTGTAACTGATTTCCACGGTGTCTCCGGGGCTGGTGCGTGTCAGGAAGGTCACCTGGTCCAGGCGTTTGTGGTGCAGTGTGGAGTAGGGGCCGAAGTAAGGCTCTACCAGCTGGATAGCTTCCTGGATAGGCCGGCCGTTCCAGGCGGTAATCTCTGCACCGACCTCGATTCCTTCCACAGCTGCAGGGGTTTGCGGGAACACCTGCATAACGATCACCCGGCCATCTGTCAATTCTTTAAGGAGCAGGCCGAAACTGCCGCCTTGATCTTCGTAAAAAATATTCGGATCGATTGTCATTCCCACGTGGCCGTCCGGGATTCGGAGAATAAAGTCGTGCATGACCCGGTAGAAATCTTCATCGCTGCGGGCGTCTTCGATGCGCGGGCTGAATTCGGCATGCAGGGCTTCCCAGTCGATGTTCTTCTCTGCGGTAAAGGGGTATTCGATGGATGCTTTGGCGAACAACGTTTCAAATGCATCCACATAACTCATTTCAGTGAGATCGGTAACGGCGCCTTCTCCTTCCACCAGAACGAAACTCGGCTGGCGCTCTTTATAGATCCGGAAGGGCTGCTCATCCATATTCACCAGGCTGTATCCCTGCGGCACAGGAATGGCGGGATCATCGGCTGTAAAGAGTTTTTCGTCATCGCCAAACCCGTTTGGAAAAGCCTGCTGGTCATCCGGGGCCCAGATGAGGATCGTTCCACCTGTAATTTCATCCTCACGATCGGGATCGGTGATCGCTGCGGTATACGCAGTGGACCAGCCGGTGCCATCCCGGGCTTCGAGGAAAGGCCCCCCCCATGTGTTGGACCAGTACGCAATCTGGAAAACCATCACACCGGTATCATCCTCACCGTCCTGATCCACATCCAGCAGCGTGCCCTGGGGCACGATGGGCAGCGGCAGACTGAAGGAGAGCACTCCATCTTCAACCTGCTGTACCGGACCAAGCATCTGGCTTTCGATCGGGAAAACGAATTCCCGGTCGCGGGCAGCGAATCCTGCCTGATCTTCAAGCATCACGAAGGGCTCTGCGATGGAATTCACAAAAAATGGTGAGGTATACGGAATGGTTCCGGTGATCAGCACTGGCTCATTCGGGTCCATTGCGCCAGTTTGTACTGCATCGGAGGGCAACAGTGTTCGGACAGGCTGAGGTGTTGTTGAGTCCCCGTCTTGTGGGGACAGTGTGCTGCATGCCAGCATCGAGAGAATCAGCGTGATCATAGCCAGGGATAGTTTTCGGGAAGAGGACATACAGGTCTCCTTGTCTGCCCATACGGTTCAAGGATGGCCTGGTTTTGGCCAGCCTGAACCGCTGGATTGGTGGTATTTGAGTATGGGAAGTGTAGCACGAACCTATGAAGGATGGGAATGTGAATCGGCTGGTCAGTGCAGCGCCTGATCCAGAATGCTGGTTGTAAAGGCGGCTTCAAGGTTCTCCGGGACGGGGAGATCTGTCTGTTCCAGCATAGAGGCGAGATTCTGCCACTGCTCGAGGGTCTGGGTGCCGACAGGCTGATCTGCCAGGAGCCCGTTGTGGGCATCTACAAGCTCGGTTTCGAGCATAAATCGCATGTGATCGCGGTTTGCGCTGTCGCCGGTGTAGAGAAGGACAATATCAATCGCTTCATCAGGGTTTTCTTCTGCATACGCAATACCACGCAGCGCTGCACGTAAAAACCGGGAGAGCTTATCCGGGTCCTGATCCAGAATATCTTCTGAAGTTACATAGGCCAGGCCAAGTGAAGGGACGTTGTAATCAGCGGGATGCCAGATAGTGAGCTCATAGCCCCAGCTTTGCAGCAGCCAGGGTTCGTTGGAATTGTATACCGGGTATACGTCCACCTGTCCTTCGCTGAGGACCCGCGGATCGAAGCCGACATTAACGAGTTCTATGAGATCGGGATTCACACCTGCTTTTTCCAGCAGCAGATACAGATCTGGCGGTGGTGTGCCTTTAAACCCCACCAGGCGGCCTTCCCAGTCTGCCGGTGTTTCCAGACCGCTGGTTTTCAGAGCTGCAAAAGCCTGCTGGCCGCGCTGGCCGATCAGTGCAATTGATACCAGCGGGATGCCGGGATCTGCCCGGCGCTGCAGCATTACAGCGGCATCCTGCGTGGTTACCTGTACATCCCCGGCAGCAAGCAGCTGTAGGTGTTCGCCACCTCCAGCCGAGTGTTCAATACGTACCAGGAGATTTTCCTCGGTGAAAAAGCCCATTTCCTGGGCGACATAAACTCCGACGAACGGCAGGTTCGCCTGAGGCTTGTAACCAGCCATAAACGTCAGGGTGTCCGGTTCCTCGCTTGTGGATCGGGCAGCACAACTTGAAAGCAGCAGTGATAACAGCAGCAGAAGCATTTTTTTATGTTTCATGAGTATTCCTCTACAATGGGAGAAGGAGGCAGATCTGTTCTCTTTCCCCGGGATCAGATTTCTGGATGCATCCAGAATACGAGTCTTTTCTCCAGCAGGGTCAGCCCGGAAAAGAGCAGCATTCCTGAGCATGCCAGCAGGGAGACTGCAGCAAAGAGTATGGGCAGATTGAGGTTGGTGTATGCCATCCACATGGTGCGTCCAAGGCCTCCGGATGCTCCCGTCCACTCCGCTACAACCGCTCCTATGAACGCAAGAGGCCCGCTTACTTTCAGTGCGGCAAAAACATAGGGGGCGGCAGCTGGAATGCGGACGTACAGCAGAATCTCACGCCGGCTTGCTTTCCAGGAGTGAAAGACATCCAGCAGCGCAGGATCTGCTGCGTGCAGCCCGGAAAAAACATTAATCAGCACGGGAAAGAATGTCATCAGTGCGGTGATAATAATTTTGGGGAGTGTGCCGAAGCCGAACCAGATTGTCAGCAGAGGTGCTACAGCGACGATGGGGGTCGACTTGATAAATATAGCAATTGTCATGATGGATCTTTCCAGACGTGGCCAGATACCCAATCCCAGTGCTGCTGCTGTACCGGCAAGAAAACCTAGGACCAGACCCGCCAGGGCTTCTCCTGTGGTAATCAGTGCGGCTTCCAAAAAAGCGGGAAACCGGGTGATCAGAGAAATAAGTATGCGGGATGGGGCAGGCAGGATATAAACCGGAATATCGGCCAGGGTAACGATCAGTTCCCACATCAGAAGCATTGGCAGCAGAATCCAGAGTGCGTGAATGCCATTCTGTCTGTTTTTCACGCGGGTATCCCCAGGGCGGAGCGTATCTTCTGCACAGCAGTCTGGTAGCCTGGCTGCAGTTCTGTGCGCGGGCGCTGCAGTGTGATTTCGAATTGATTGAGGATCCTGGCGGGCCTTCTGCTGAGCACAACCACCTGATCGGCCAGCAGGACCGCCTCGTGAATATTGTGGGTCACCCAGACAACCGTGGGGCGGTACTCAGACCACAATCTGAGCACATCACGACCGAGTTCCTCGCGGGTAAGTGCGTCAAGGGAGGCGAAGGGTTCGTCCATCAGCCACAAACGCGGAGCCAGTGAAAGTGTGCGGGCAAGGGCGGCTCGCTGCTGCATACCTCCGGACAGCTGATGCGGATATGCTTCTGCAAAGTCCTGCAGGTCCATCATTTCCAGCAGGGACCTCGCTGTGCTGCCGTTATGGTTCTGGGGGTTGATTTGTCGGGCAAGTTCAATATTTTTATAAACAGTAAACCAGGGGAGAAGTGCAGGGCTCTGTGCCATCCAGCTGATTTGTTTGTTTGCTGCGATTTGTTCAGGGAGAGCGCTGTCGATCAGGATAGATCCGCAAGTTGGCTGCAGCAGCCCGGCCAGCAGCCGGAGCAGGGTGGATTTTCCACAACCACTCGGGCCGACAATGGCTGTAAAAGTTCCGGATTCAATGTGGAAGGAGATATCTTCAAGTGTACGAATCGGTTCTGCCTGGTGATTGAAAGTATGGTTCAGATGCTTGATATTAATCTCCATCAGGTGTTCCCGTTTGCAGGCCGATCCAGCCGCTGATGGTTACAGGCTTTACCTGGAAAGGATCTGCCTGCCATGCCGGCGATTCGGGTGGAATGGAGTGTCGCAGATAATGCAGGAAAAACTGTTCCATAAATTCCTTTTTTGCTTGCGGAAGTTCTTCTTCCCGCAGCTGTCGGGCTTTACCACGTATGGATACACGCCGGTGCGGCGACCAGGGTTCGTCGATTGTGATGGAAACGGATGGGTTTGCGGATAGATAGCTGGCCCAGTGTGAGTCTGGCCAGGCCAGCAAGTAAAGGCTTTCTCCATCCCACTGGTGCCAGACCGGGACAACGTGAGGTGTGCCGTCCGGGCGTACACAGGCCAGTCTGGCTGCCCATGGGCGCTGAAGAAAGTCGTCAATATCGGATTTACTCAAAACCTGAGTGAATGGAAGCGGCCTGGGCGTGTTTTCATGGTAGGGGGAATAAACCTGTGCGCCAAGGCGGTATGAGAGTCGGGCGGCCATTTCGCGCAGTTCCGGCAGGATGGTCAGCAGGTCGTCCCCGGTATGCCGGGAGCAGGGTGCGCATAATACCAGGGCTGCATCCGGATGGATGCCATCCCGGCATACTGGGAGGCCGATAGCGAGGATGCCTCCTGCATCGCTGAGCAGGAAGCCATCCGCAGGGACAGATTTCGTTGAGCTGTAATCCAGGATTGCAGCCAGAGAGGATAATCCGGCCGGCACTTTCTGCCCGCTGTCGAGAACAACACGGACGGTTTGACTGCTCTCGATCTGAGCCAGGGTGATCAGCTCTCCATGGGCAAGCCGGATCAAAGCAGTGGTCTCGTCCAGCGGCAGCGTGGCGATTTCCTGGTAGAATGCGGTGAGCAGGTCCTGCGGCTCCACTGGTGAAGTATGACTCCAGGAGACCAATCGCGGCCCGGGCTGGTAATTGCCGCGTATACCACGTTGTTCAATATAGCCGATGGTTTTCAGTGTATGCAGCAGGGCATACAACGAGCTCCTGGAGATATCTATCTGAGACAGCAGGCTTTGTATGCTTGTCGATGACTGCTGCCGGATTATCTCAAGCACCTGCAGCGTCTTGTCCGCTGTGGGGACCCTCAATTTCTGTTCCATGTATTACTCTCTCTGAAGTCCAGGATGCTGGACATTTGTCCATTATACTGGATAATATTGGAGAGAGCAAACATTTGATTCTGTCTTCAGGAAAGTGATGTAAGTGATTACAATACATATCCGGTTTTTTCCACCGGATAAACAAACACCGCCCGGAGGCGGCAGCTGGAAGAAAATGGGCCGTACAGGAATCGAACCTGTAACCTTGTGCTTAAAAGGCACCTGCTCTGCCAATTGAGCTAACGGCCCAAGCGGAGAAATTGTATCACCCATACCTTCCCTACGTCAACCTGATGCAGTATTTCGGTCTGATAGTTGCTCTGGATTGGACTGACAGGGGGTGGCGGGAATTTTTGGAACTGCGAGTTGGGTCAGGGAAACCAATGGATAGTATTCTGAGGGAAACCAGTTTATGAAGCATCATCTCTATATTTCACCGCATCTTGATGATGCAGTCTATTCTTGCGGAGGATGTATTCTTCAGCAGACAGCCCGTGGTGATCGTGTCACGGTTCTGACAGTGTTTGCTGGTGATCCTCCCCCGGGGCCGCTGTCCAGCTTTGCTAACGGGCTGCATTCTCGCTGGGGGACAGACCATGATGGCGTGGCTGTCCGCAGAGCGGAAGATCGAATGGCCTGCGCGCGCCTGGATGCAACAGCAGTTCATCTGGAGTTCCCCGAAGCGATTTACCGCATGGGTTCAGAAGAGGATTATCTATACACATCGGAAGAGGCAATCTTCGGCAGGGTGCATCCCGCTGAACAGGAAAGGCTGGCACTGGTCCTTGCTTCAATCCAGCAACATATGCATGAGTCCCTTACCGTCTACGCGCCACTGGGCCTCGGCGGGCATGTCGACCACCGATTTATCCGTTTGATTGCCGATCGGATGAAGGAGCCGGTGCGGTACTATCCTGATTTTCCCTACGCAGCCCGTTGTATGGTTCTTCCGGTGGATCTGGATATGCCGCAGGCAGCACCAGTGCGGTTTCCCCTTGACCAGGAAGAAGTGCTGGGATGGGTACATGCAATATGCGAATACCAGACTCAACTTTCAACCTTCTGGAAATCGTATGACCACCTGCTTGAAGAAGTTGAGTCTTATGTGGAAACAAGACAGGGGCTCCTTCTGTACCTGCCTGAATATCAGGCCTGACCGTCAGGCCTGAGTTGGGCACGGGGAAGAAATGGGGATTAAACTGTAATAAAAAAAAACCCCCCGATTTCCGGGGGATTTTTATTAAGTCAGCTTGCATAAGAGGTGAAGATCACCAGGATACAAAGCCCGATTCATCCACAGGATAATATTCTCCGGAAGCGGGGGATTCTGTGAGAGGGGTGGCGTTGACAAAATAGCGCCCCCAGCTGGAATTGCCATCCTGTGCTATGCATGTCTGGAAGGTTATATCTCCGGGATTCTGGTAGACCTGTTCGAAAAGTTCAGTGGCGGAGAGGTAGTGTTGATCCGTAAGATCACGAAAGGTACTGTGGGTATTATCCGGATCCATTGCCTGGTAGCTGGCTGTGTTGGAAATCTGGTAGCGCTTCAGGGTGCTATCACCAAACACCAGAATCAATTCCATTCCAACATCCAGCTCGAAGAACAGGTCACCGGCGGCGAAATTATGTGCCAGAAGGCCGATAGTCCCATAATCCTCCGCCAATGCGAACTGGGTGATGGTGTCAGGTGAGGGGGAAACATAACCGGGCTGGCTGGCGGGCTGCTGGATTACTGCCAGCGCAAAGAGATCCTCCACATATACACCGACCACATCGTCGCTTGAATCTACGGTGACAGTTTTAATAAAGTCAGACAAGGATGGCAGCGCACGGCTGGGATCAGAAGTTGGACTATCACCGGCCGAGACGGGAATTAAAACTGCTGGTTGAAGGGACAGCGCAACCATCAGAAAGCGTAGAATGAGCGATAGTAATTTATTGAAAAACATGTATAGTTCCTCTGGCAATTCAGAGATGCCGGAGAAACATGCTGTGGGCAGCCGGGGGGGAAAAGGGGAACAATACTCGTTTCGGCGGCCTGGCAGTCATAGCTTCTATCGAAGCGTTAGACCCATAGCTTTGCGTCTCCGGTTTTCACCGGATTTGCCTTTGTCGATCGGGCATGACTGGATGTAAGTGCAGGGGACACAAGCGGGGCAAAAGAAAAGGACCTGTATTTGACTCAGGTCCGCATTAGAACAGATTCTGGTGCAGGACAGTGCTAAAACAATCCTGCGGTACTGTTTTCGGCGGCCTGGCAGTCATAAACTCTTACGAGATCGTAGACCCATAGCTTTGCGTCCCTGGCTTTCACCAGGTTTGCCTTTTCGAACATCTAATGTCAAGGTACATCAGAAATCTACCAGGATTCCTGTTCATTCAGGCATAGTGTTGCCTGGCATTATTATAAACGAATTTTGGGAGATGATATATAAAGTGTGCATAAAGAATTACTGGATCAGACGAGCATCCTGCAGCACCAACAGATATGACTCGGTTCTGGACAGCCATTTGAAATTATGCTATTATCCCCGCGATAGAAGGTATTTCCGGAGCTGGGATCCATCCCAGTTCCTTTTGTCATTTCAGCGGTATTCAGTTCTACGCGGCTGCCGGGAGATTTGTACAGCATAAAACTTCGGTTGCACAGGACAACCGGCAGACAGAAGGGAGGCAGGGATTTGTTTCCCTGCGTTTTGTGGACAGGGATCTGCCTGGCAGGCAATCCGATCTGAGGGGCAGGGGAAATACCCGGCAGCTGTTTCAGCTGGAGGGTTATTTCTTTTCAACCTGCAGATTCTTTGAGGACCGATCAAGAATGCTTGTCAGAGGATGATGACATAAGAGGAGAATAATGGGGAATCAGGCGATTTATGTAACAGCAGATGGATTAAAAAAATTGGAAGACGAGTTGGCGTACCTGCGCAGTGAAAAGCGAATGGAGGTTGCTGAACGACTCCATGAGGCGAGCCAGGATGGGGAACTTATCGAGAATGCCGAGTATGAGGCAGCCAAGAATGAGCAGGCATTTGTAGAAGGGCGTATTCTGGAGCTTGAACAAATGCTTTCCCGGGCTCACATAATCGAAGCATCGAAAGATAAGGATGTTGTCAACATTGGCAGTACTGTTGTCGTTCAGGAAAACGGTGGCTCAAAAGAAACGTACACTATTGTAGGAGCAGCGGAGGCACAGCCTAAAGAGGGCTTGATTTCCAACGAATCTCCGCTGGGAAGGGCGCTTCTTAATCATCAAGCAGGTGATGAAGTTGAAGTTGCAGCTCCTGCAGGAACATTACATTTCGTCATTAAACAGATCAAGTAAATCCCGATCACAGATTTTAACTGGCATCGATTCATTTGAATAAACGGCTGCTGCCGGAAGCATCCATGATTGATCGGGTTCCACGCTTGCATGGATATGAGGAAGGAAACCCATGAAAGAACTCAGCGAACTTGAACAGGTCCGCCTCTCGAAGCTTGCCAGTCTCCGTGATGCAGGGGAGGAAGTGTATCCCCACAGGGTACAACGGACACATACTGCTCTGGAGGCAATAAGCCGGTTTGAAGAGCAAGAGGAGTCCGGTGAGGCAGTGGCAGCTGTAGTGGCCGGGCGTATCCGCTCTATTCGCAGGATGGGTAAAATCAGCTTCTGTCACATTGAAGATGACAGTGGCAAAGTCCAGCTCTTTTTCCGCACCAATGACCTGGGAGAAGACCGTTTTGAGCTGTTCAAGGAAGTGTTCGACCTGGGCGACTTTATCCAGGCGGAAGGCGAAATGTTCCGCACCCGGACGGGTGAAGTGACTCTGCGGGTGCAATCCTTCCGAATGCTGGCGAAAGCAATCACACCTCTGCCTACAGCCAAGGAGGAGGTTGTAGATGGGGAAACCGTCGTCCACGCAGCCTTTGCCAATCCGGAAGCCCGCTATCGCGAGAGATATGCGGACCTTGCTGTAAATACGGATGTGCGCGAAATTTTTCGGGTGCGGGCCAGGATGATACAGGCTCTGCGAACCTTTCTTGATGAGCGAGACTTCATCGAGGTTGAGACCCCGATTCTGCAGCCTATTTACGGCGGAGCGGCAGCCAGGCCATTTGTCACCCATCACAACCAGCTGCACCAGGATCTTTATCTCAGAATTTCTTTTGAACTTTATCTCAAACGCCTGCTTGTTGGCGGATTTGAACGGGTTTATGAAATCGGTCGTGATTTCCGAAATGAAGGTGTTTCATTCAAGCATAATCCTGAATTTACCCAGCTTGAATTCTACATGGCATACGCTGACTATCAGGACATCATGAATTTCACAGAGCAGATGATTGCGTATGCAGCTGAGCAGGCGGTTGGTACCACAACTGTACAGTTTGATGGGCATACAATCAATCTGGCACCTCCCTGGAAGCGGTTGAATCTGCAGGAAGCGATCCTGGAAGCTGCAGGGATAGATATAAATGCGCATCCTTCGACTGAAGAATTACGAGCGGCAATGAAAAAGCTCGGGCACGAGCCTTCAGAGAAATCTACACGCGGCAAGCTGATAGACTCGCTGCTTTCAACTTACGTTGAGCCGAATTGTATTCAGCCTACGTTCCTTTATGACTATCCGCGGGATATATCTCCACTGGCGAAAAGCAAACCAGGGGATCCCAACACGGTTGAACGTTTTGAGGGTTTCATCGGCGGTATGGAGCTTTGCAACGCGTTTACAGAACTGAACGATCCGGAGGATCAGGAGCAGCGATTTCTGGAAATGGGACGTGATTATGCCGATGATGATGAAGAGCGCCATCCAATGGATATGGATTATCTCCAGGCGATGCGCTATGGCATGCCTCCAAACGGCGGATTTGGTATGGGTATCGACCGACTGGTTATGCTTCTTTGTGACCGCTCAACCATTCGGGAAGTGATCCTGTTCCCCCATCTGAGGAGCAAAGAGGGTTAGTCTCATTTTGCCTTTTTGGATGTATCCCCTTTTCTATTTCGAAGTGGATGGATAACCGTAATGGGCTCGCGTGAGAACGGGGTGGGCGCAGTTCTGCTTCTTTTCACACTCACGCGCCAGATCTGTTGTCAGCCCTGAAGCAATGCCAGGTCTAATTTAACAGCTGTTAAGTGCCTTTCTCCGGGACAAGATAGATAAAGGGCAGGCTGAGGATAGTAACGCCGCCTTTCAGGATGATATTTGCTGTAAATATGGACCAGACTACTGCTATCGGGTACACACCGCCGAATGCCCCCCAGACGAAAACCAGGCTGTCCAGCGGCAAGCTGACTGCATTGCTTGTAAGAACGCGCAGCCACTGAAACCTGCGTGTGACCCTGGTTACCCACAGATGGTAGATTTCTGTATCGGCAAATTCTGCGATCAATTCTGCGGTTATGGAGGCGAGAACGATGCGCCAGACCGGTGCGAGCACAGAATTCCAGTCGGGTTGTGCACCGGCAGCCGGATCATAGGGCAACCGGCTGACAAGCCAGAAGAGCCCGGCCATGAACAGATTAAAGGCTCCGGCTGCAACAATCGTAACCCGGGCAGCCTTTCTCCCTGCGATTTTGTGGATCATATCCCGCAGCGTGAAAGTGATCGGGTAGATCAGGGTCCCGGCGTCCATGGAGAAACCTGCAAGGGTTATGATTTTCAGGCTGGTGACATCTGCCAGAATCTGGGCTGCGATGTAAGCCGAGGTGACAAGAATAGTTGGAATCATCAGTTCAGTTGTGCTTTCTACAAATTTGAACCAGCACTCGATTATACCTTAGGAAGGCGCTTGTTTCAGGCTGGCTTGAGGATCTCGGGGCTGTACAGGAGAAGTCTGCAGAGGTAGCCTGCCCGGTGGTTTTATGGAGATACTATCAGCATTCATTCTGAGATCGAAGTATCCGAATGTCTGACAGGGATGTCTTTCGAGAAAGCCCACACCAGCAGTCCGAGTATGACTGCAAACCAGAGGGTAAAAAAGCGGATCAGCAACGTGGCAGCGGCTGCCAGGTTTCGTCCGGGATTCAGTGTGAGAGCCAACAAGCCTGCGATGCTGGCTTCTGCGGCACCCAGGCCGCCAGGCAGCGCTGAAACAGCACCGATAACGGTGGAAAAGGAAAGCACAAAGACTGCTGAGCTGAAGGTCAACCAGCTGGCGGGAAGCCCCAATCCCAACAGAACCAGGTACATCCCGATCCCTTCCCCCAGCCAGGAGACCATGCCAATAGCCACTGACAGGATTGTCGGGGCGGGACGAAACAGGGTGGATGCGCTTTCATACAGTTTAAAAAACTGGGGTGTGAGGCGGTTGAGCAGGGGCAGGTGCTCGAACAGTGCAAGGATTTTCAAGGCCAGCGGGCGGATCTGTGAAATAATAATTACCAGGGATAATCCCAGAAACACGGCCAGGAATGCGGGCCAGAATTGCGGGTAAACCACAACACCGAACAGAGACAGAAAAAGGACAGCGATGCCATCGCTGATGCGCTCTGCAAGGACGACTGTAACGCCGCTGGCAACCGGCACGCCTGCGGCTTCCTTCAACCAGACGCCTTTCAGCGCCTCTCCAACTTTCCCGGGCGTTACCGCAAGGGGAAACCCACCAACAAAGAGCCTTGCACTTTCCACCCAGGGGAGTCTGCCGGCACCGATTAAACCCAGATAGTAATGCCATTTATAAAAGCGCAGAAGATAGTTGAACAATGTACAGGCGAGTATAAGAGGGATCAACTGCCATCGGAACGAGGTCAGGAATTCAGTTACCTGACGGACATCAGCAGCAAACAGGACTCCAAGAACGACAACAAATCCAAATACCAATCCCAGCAGAAGCCGCTTTCGCAGATCTTTCATACAAGACACCTTTATTAGTAACGATCAAATCTGTGGCAAGCGAAATCTTCCTTGAAAAGAAGACATCTTGCTTTGCGGCAGAATCGTACGGACTCATCGGGGCAGGATTGTAATCCACATAGGGTTGCCCGTAAAGTTCCTTCGATCACTTGTATTGCTCAAATGGAGCCACGTGCTAAAATAGGGGTATGAGTGAAGATCCGAATACTATTGAAGAACGTTTATATAACATGGAAACACGGAGTGCCTTTCGTCGCCAGACGACCTGGCAGATCTATTTTCCTCTGGCAGTATTTTTCCTGATTCTGATCGGGCTGGCTGTAGGATATGGTCTCAGTGGAACAGGAACATTCAGTGCATGGGCTGATATCAGTCTTATGCTGCTGTCGATTCCCATGCTGATTATCGGACTTATCCTGCTGGTTTTAACTGCCGGGCTTATTTACGGCGTCAGCTGGTTGTTGAAAGCTCTTCCGCAGCCTGCCTGGCAGGTACAGCAGGTATTCAGCAAAATCGCAAAAAGAGTTCAGACTGCTGCGGACAGAATTACTGCACCGTTTATTAAAGTGAATGCCGTTCCAGCAGTATTCAGGCGTGGTCAGAAAACAGGGGTGGTTCAAGCAACAGAAGGAGAAAAGCACGAATGAATTTCAACATGGATTGGAAGAAAAGAACATACCTGATAGCCGGAATTATAGGTTTGCTTACGGGACTGGGAACAGCCTATTTTCTGGTCCAACGCGCTGAAATGGAAGAACAAGAGCTGTCTATCGGCGCCGGAGAAGGGCTTCGATTGGGCCTTCTGCTCCTAGGTGCATTAAGACAGATCGGCCAGCTGACAGAAGAAAAATCATAGCCCAGGGGGTCTGAAACAATCCTTGCAAGCAGCCCGGACGCTGCTCTCCGGGTGCTTTTTTTAACTCGAAAGAGAATATCTGCAAGGTGATGGCAGTCCTGTGCAGTATCTGCATAATGTCGATTAGCAGCGTTGATATTGAGTAATTCTCATCCAGATCCGTTCTGGATGGGTTGAGATTGGAGTAACCGGGAATACCTGCATATGGTGAAACGTTATCGACCTTTTTCCTGTCCACTATTTTTAATATGCCTGGTGTTTGCTTCCACGATGCTGTTCGGATGCGGCAGCGCCGATATGTCCATCGATGGGCAGGAGACAGCAGTCGAACCAACGCCGATTTTGCAAGCAACCCCGACAGATTTTTTGCCGGTAGAAGCCACACCAACACCGGGAAACCTGCCTGTTTATGTTGATCCTGCCCTGCCATCTGATTTGCAGGAACAGGCGTATACCATCCACGAAATTGGTGGCAGAGAAGTGGTTTTCAGCGATTCACGTGAACCAGCGGAAGTTGTGATCGGATTGAACCCGGAACGTCCCCTCAGCAGGTGGGTCTATGCAGTCACCGCACCTTTTCCTGAGCTGCGGGATTCTGTAACAGCTGCAGGCCTAAGGCAGTGGTGGCAGACTGATTGCGCCGTAGAAAACAGCAACACCGGTGAGGAAGCACAATCGGAAACCGAACAGGCAGAGCCGTCTCCAACCGCTGCCAATGCCTGTGTTGAAGAATCGCTTCTTGTTTCACGAGATGTGTATTTTCTGCTGGTGGCGAACTGGGGTGCGCCTGGCAGCAGGGTGAAAATCTGTGACGAATCGTGTTCTCTGCTGCAGGATGCCTGGACAGGGGGCAATCGTTATTCTATCCTGCCGTATGAGGAGCTGGAGCCTCGCTGGAAGGTTCTTTCTCTGGAAAACGAATCACCGCTGGACTATGAGTTCCAGGCAGAAAATTACATGTTGACATTTGAGTTCGGGCTGTCCGGCAGTGCGGCTTTTGATGAAGAGATTCGCACCAGGCTCAGCTGGCCTCAAACCAACCTGGATCCGGATAAGAGAACGGTTGTGGTGTTAACCGGGGTGACAGCGCTTACCCGTGCGATTGCATGGAGGATGGAAGCGGAAGGCTCTCTGTACCCTGCTGAAAAAATCCGGGACTGGATGCTTAGCGCAGATTTTACCCATGTAAGCAATGAGGTTTCCTTCTTTGACGAATGCCGATACCCTGATCCGGAGCAGCGTGAGCTGCGCTTCTGCAGCAGCCCTGCCTATTTTGACCTTCTGCTGGATGTCGATGTGGATCTGGTTGAACTGACGGGAAACCATATTCTCGACTTTGGTGATGAACCATTTCTGTATTCGCTGGATCTGTATGATGAAGCCGGTATGCAGGCCTTCGGCGGCGGGCGTTCCTTGGAGGAGAGCCGTAAACCGGTTCTCCTTTCACACAACGGCAACCAGATAGCGTTTTTTGGCTGTAACAAAGCCGGGCCGGTTTCGACATGGGCGACAGAAGAAGAGCCCGGATCCAATCCCTGTGATGATGAGACATTTACCATTCTCGAACAGCTGCAGAATTCCGGCTATCTGACTTTCTTTACATACCAATGGTATGAAGCATACTCTTCTTCACCGGACAGCAGCCAGGTCACCGGTTTTCATCGGGCGGTGGATGCAGGTGCTGATATTGTCAGCGGCAGCCAGGCGCACCAGCCGCAGGGTTTCGAGTTCTACAACGGCGCCTTTATTCATTATGGCCCTGGAAATCTTTTCTTCGACCAGATGTGGTCACAGGATACTCGTGAAGAATTTGTCGTTGTCTACATCATCTATGATGGCCATCACATCAGCACTGAATTAAAAACGGCAATCCTTGAGGATTTTTCACAGCCGCGGCCGATGACCTTGCTTGAACGGGAATCTTTTCTGGAAAAGATGTTTGCTGTCAGCCGCTGGAACCATTTTACTGAATAATTAAATCCGGCTACCTTGATTTCGGGAAAAAAAATAAAAACCTGCAGTATCTCCAGTGGAAAACTGCAGGTTTTTCTTTCCGGTGGCAGCAGCTGCTTATCCGGGGTAGATGAGGGAGGCTCGTTCCTGGAGAGAATCATTAATCTGGTCTTCGGCTTTTTGCGCTCGCTCTTGAAGGATTTCAAGCCGGGAAAACCATTCCTTCACATCTTTTTCAGGCAGATTTGAGGCATTGATCCGGACATTCAGTGCAGCAGCAGTAAGTGCAGCGCGGCCCAGGGCACAGGCAGCCGCACTGTCAGAGATCGCGTTCAGATTACCCAGCGTGGCAGTCTTCACTGACAGTTCCATTGTTTCCACTGCCAGGCCGGCTGTTTCCAGCGGAACTTCTCCGGCATGGATGGTAGCTCTGCTGATCTGTTCGGAACGCTCTTTCTTTTCCGCCCCGGTTTCTTTGGGAAGACGGTAAGCCTGTAAAACTTGAAGGAATGCATCTGTATCTTTCTGTACAGAAGCCTTCAGCGCCGCACGCAGTTGATCGGATTTTAAGGCCACACCCTGCATTTCTTCCTCAACATCAGCATATTTCTTGCGGCCAATAGTCAGACGGCTGACCATACCCGTAAGCGCAGCGGCCAGCGCGCCGGTATAGGCAGCAGCAGACCCTCCCCCTGGGGCAGGCGAATCGGAGGCTACTTCCTCTAAAAAGTCCCTGTCCCGGGCTTGCCGGGCATCGTAGATCCGGCTCTCAAGAAGCTGGTCCGGCTCAAACTGGTCCAGCTGCAGATACCAGCGTGCGGCATCAATCAATGCATCCTGTGAGATCAGCCCGACCAGCTCCGTGTGATGGATCTGCACTCCGTAGCGGGCTGCTTCCCTTCGAATCAACTCGACCACCCGGGGGATGGGTGTCTTTGTGGTATCGGTCAGGTTCATAGAGACCTGAGCCAGTCCATCCACCAGCATTCCTAATGCTTTAACGTATCGCAGTCCACCCGAAGAGAAGCGCACCGTTTTGCTGATTTTCTTCGCTATATCTACCTGGCCGGTTGTCAGGTAGACATTAAATGCCACCAGCGGTTTTCGAGCCCCGATGACGGTTGCACCAGCAGGACCCAATTCGGAAGGGCCGTAATCCGGCTTTCGCTCCGATTGGTGAATCTTCGTTTTCAGGCCTTCATATTCTCCCCGGCGTATGTTTTCCAGATTGACACGTGCCGGATCGGTCGCTGCTTCTTCGTACAGGTAAACCGGGATCAGCAGTTCTTTTGCTACCCGCTGTCCGAGTTCCTTTGCGATAGATACACAATCTTCCAGAGATATACCTGAAAAAGGGACAAAGGGGACTACATCCGTTGCACCTATTCTGGGGTGCTGGCCGGTGTGTTGGTTGAGGTCTATGTGCTTTGCGGCCTCCTTGATACCGGCGAATGCTGCATCAGCGACCGTTTCCGGCGGGCCTACAAAGGTTATCACGGTCCGGTTATGATCCAGATCGGAGTGCTGGTCTAGAACGAGAATGTCCGGGACAGCTGAGATGGCTTCCTTTATGGCTGAGACAACTTCCGGCCGTCTGGCTTCAGAAAAGTTGGGTATGCATGTAATCAACTCTGGCTTCATGAATCCTCCTGCAAAATCTGCCTGGTGAACGTTGGTTGTTCTCCGGCGACAATATTGTACCCCAGCAGCATTCGTACTTCCTGGTCGTTTCCTTCAGCGCCTGGCCGGCAGAATGGGGCAGGGTGCGGGTAATAACGGATCTGGAACTCAGCGTTCCCGCACCCACACAACTGCTTCATACGGGTTCAGGTATATCCCCCCGGCTGCAATGGAGGCACTGGTGTCTGTACAGGAACTGATTATCTGAAACCAGCTCTCCGGACCAAGCGTTTCACTACTGTTTAGATAAACCCTTTTGTTGCTGAAATTCAAGCCGATCAAAGCTTGCTGGGTTTCCGTTTCACGCAAGTAGACCATCCCGGCGGTAGCAGAATCGTTAAGTGAGCGGTATCTGCCCTGAGTGAGTGCAGGAATCTCCTTTCGCAGCTGGATCATTCGGCGATAAAAGGCAAAAACCGAGTCCGGACTGGATTGCTGCAGCGCAACGTTGTGTTGCTGGAAGTTGCTGTAAAGAGGAAGCCAGGGCTGTCCGCTGGTAAAACCCCCATTGGGGGAACTATCCCAGGGTAACGGGCAGCGGGCCGAATCGCGTCCTTTGTATAGAGGCCAGTATCGCTGGCCGGGTGGATCGACAATCTGTGACCGTTCGAGCCTGGTATCCGGCAGCCCGATTTCCTCTCCGTAATAAATAAACGGCGTACCGCGAAGTGTGAGCAGCAGCGTGGCGGTAATCCTTGCCACGGCATTCGGGGGATGCTTTGCGTAGCGGGTGATATGTCTGTTCAGATCATGGTTGCTGAGCACATAACATGGCCATTGATCTTCCCCGAGCGAGGCTTCCCATCGTTGAATGGCGTTCCTGAATGCAGCGGGCGAGAAACGACAGTCGCTGAATTCGAAGTTGAATACCATGTGGAGTTTATCCTTGCCGCAGTATGCGGCAGCAAGGTCTGGATCATGCCCGAAAAGTTCCCCTACAGATGTTTTTTCCCTTGAAGAATCGAGAATTGCACGGAAAGATTTCAAGGCAGAGAACATCTCGGGCTGGTCCATGTCGTTGACGTGTTTCTGGCGGTCAAACGGCCTGATACCGAATGCAGGGGGATTGTTTGGTAAATCCGGATGCTTGTACCACATGTTGAAAACATCAAGGCGAAAGCCGTCAACACCGCGATCTATCCAGAAACGGACCACGTCCATCAATGCAGCCGGGACATCCGGGTTGCGCCAGTTCAGGTCCGGTTGTTGTTTGACAAACATATGGAGATAGTACTGGCTGGTAGCAGGATCAAATTCCCAGGCACCACCGCCAAAAATAGAAGCCCAATTGTTCGGCGGTTTTCTGCCGCGTTTCGGATCGTGCCAGATATACCAATCGCGTTTAGGATTATTACGTGTGCTTCGTGATTCCAGGAACCAGGGATGCTGGTCTGATGTGTGGTTAAACACAAGATCCATCAGAATACGGATACCTCGCTGGTGTGCGGATTCGACGAGGCGATCGAAATCCTGCATGGTTCCATAACGGGGATCAATATTGCAATAATCCGCTATATCATAGCCAAAATCTGCATCTGGTGAGGGATAAACAGGTGAGAGCCAGAGAGCATCGATACCCAGAGAGTCTTCTCCCCCTTTGAGGTAATCAAGGCGGCTGATCAGCCCGGGGAGATCTCCCAGGCCATCTCCGTTACTGTCAGAAAACGATCGGACGTAAATGTGATAGAAAACGGCTTCTTTCCACCACGGTTGGTTTGAACGCTTCATGGATTTACCTCCATAATCAGGATGGCTTCGATGGATATTTCAGTATCGTTCGCCATTTTTTTTCGGGTTGCTGCCTGTATGTTTTCTGGAAGAAGCTCCATGCTGTTTCTATAGCGCTGTATATGACTTCCAGCCGTGTGCCTTGTCTTCGGCCGGTGCTGTCGCTTTTCGTGGTTCAACGGATGCGGGTGAACCAGGCTTTCACCAGCTCCTGGGCTGGTTTGCCAAGGATAGACGCAGATTTATCCGGTTGTGCGATCACCGGATTGATGCTGTTTATATACACACCGTCTATCTCTTCAAAGCGGTACACGGCGAGCATCATTGCATGTACTGCTTCCATCTGTTCTGACAGGTCCGTCTGTGGGCTTCCGGCGATATCGGATCCACTCTGCAGCGAAACAGGATTGATACAGGCGGATTCGGCACCCGAGATGCAGGAAGAGGCACCACCGTCCACGGAAGGGAAGGAGAAAGAAATCAGCAGCGGTTTCTCTGCATAGGTTGCAAGCTGCGACACGAGAGTGGAAACACGCGATACTGCCGTTTGCTGCAGTTCTGCCGGGGCAGCATCGCTGTTGTCGGAAAGTGGTGTCTCCCATCGCACAAGGATTTCGTCCACAGAATCAAGGAAAACGGGTATGTTTGCTCCGGAGTCATTAACTATTTCAAAGGCCAGCTTCCCGGAATAAATGGACCGGACCTCATCGATCAGTGCCCGCCAGCGTGTCTCTGCGTCTGCCGGCGACTGCGAGTCGGATCCATCTGCCAGTGTCCCATCGGGAAGAGCGGGTTTGACTTCACTCCCTCCGAGAATGAGCCTATCAGTGCCTGTATCCTGCGCGAGGTGTGCATAAGTGAGCACCATGGAGCGGTAGCGATCGAACCACACATTCCACCAGGCCCAATCCCTGGGAGACTCCTGCCACCACAGATCCAGGTCACTTTCGCAGAGCAGGGTCGGCCGGATGTTTGTCCGGAAACCGCTGGCTGAAACGCTCTGCAAGCTGGAAGCAAGATCTGCATAGAAAGGTGTATATTCAGGATTGAACTGGATACCAGGTGTGGGGGAGGATCGGTCCGCTACCCAGGCAGGGGAGAAAGTAATCGCCGAAGTTCCCATATCAACAGCAGTCTGGGTAAGTATCCGGATATGCTCGGACCAGGCTGGATGATTCAATGGAAGCAGCTCAAGACCGGTTTCAAAGGAGGTTCTGGGGCTGATTTCCGGCATGGCAATAGGTGTGACAGCTTCAGAAGCAGGCCAGCCCCAGGATAGAATCTGATCTTCGATTACCTGCGAACTGTCCTGAGGTTGGAACTCGCTCGTGCCGGATTGAAGTATCGAGGAAGGGATGTTGTTTTTCGCACAACTGAAGTTGAGGCAGTATCGATAACTCACCGGCAAGGAAAAATCCAATGGATTCAACAATGTGAACGCCCATTGATTATTATCAAGCTGAACCATAGGTATCGGATAAAACCAGCTGAATGGATTCAGCTGGAGAGTAACAACAGCATCCAAACCGGTATTCTCCGGTTGGGTTGTGATGAAGGAAATGTTCCCCGTCTGCTCGCCGTGCCATGACTCCACTGTATCCTGCAGGACCAGGTTGGGTATGAGGACTGCCTGCCGCAGCTTGAAGTAGCCATTTAGATCGCGCTCGGCATTCCATAAGCCGTCGCCAAATGTGTACTTGTAATGCAGGTCCGTACCTTCATAAAGGTTGGCGAGAAGGATGGCATGGGTTTCATCGATACGAATGAGTTCGGGCATCCTGACTGCACTGGTCGTAGTATCTCCATTCAGCTGGTAGAATGTCCGGCCAAACTGGGTAAGGTTACCTGCGATCCGCAGTGGTAATTCCGTGGGAGAATCTTCAGGAAGCGTTACCTCAAATGTAACCTGGACTGACGCAGCCGGTGTCAGGCTCATCTCAGCGGGCGTAAGGCTGTCTTCGGCGACTATCGCTCCCTGCTGAGCGGGTTGATACGCTCCATCCGTACTTACAATCAGAATATTCTGTAATCCGGGGGCGAGCTGATCGAATTGGAAGCTGCCCAGCCCGTCGGTAAATGTGTGTTCTCCGGCGACAGCAACCAGCTGATCTGCCAGCGGAAGGCTTGTGGTGGCGTCAAGGACCCGCCCTACAATGCGCCCGGTCTGGCCCTGATACGCTGCATCTGTCCAGCCTGCAATCCTGTCGGCAATCTCGTTATTGCCCGGAAAATATGCCATGCGGTATTCAACTGCTTTGCTGTCAGCTGTAAGTTCTTCTGCAAAAGATGGGCTCAGACGGACATAACGATAATGAAGCACTGTTGAGGCTGGCAGTGTGAGTTGGACAGACCATTCTCCGCTTCCCTGGGGTTCAAGGGGCAGGGTGTGTGAATTGTATGGGTTGCCTGTAACTTCATCGAAAAGCATCACGCCCAGTTCTGCATTCCCGGCTGTATTCTCGGGGACAGTAACCCGCAGTGTGCTGACCACAAATGAGCTTTCAGGGTTTACGGATGCAACGGGCCAGTGGGTCTCTTCTGTGGTATCCTCAGATTTCAGAAGATTGCATCCACTGAGAACAACTACAGAAAGGCATACGATACTGCGCAGAAGAATTTTCATCAGGCACCACTCATTTTTTTTAAAATTTCATAACATAAGTCAAGGTTTGGAACGCGCGCTGACCTCAGCCTGATTGTACGTTCACGGTCTTTTTGCAAGTAGGTAAGGTGCAATCTCCCATTATTCAACGTACATGTATTGACATCTTCCCAGGGGATAGAAGACCCGGAAACGCTGACTGATCGAGTGGAGACCTGGAGGGGCCCGAAGTCGATGGGTTGATCGGACGCCAGCAGCTTGTCCACCGCAATTCCAATTCTCGGGTAGATGCTCGATTTGACTGTCTGGACCAGGTTTTCAAATTCTGCAAGGTCAGCCTCGAGCGTCACTTCCCTCCTGGCAGTATTGGTGGCAAGGCGGATCCCCGCCTTTTTTTTCCAGATAAAGCCATTAATTCCGTACTGGGTTGCCGTCGTGTAGATTTCCTGAACAGCATCCCAGGGAATGTTGATTTTTTTCTGCCCCCGTAGAATTTGCAGACCACGGGTATGTGTGCGTACCCGGATCTGGCTGAGCCGATTCCATTGTGCAAGAAACAGGAGCAGCAGTGGAAGAAGCAGGGCCGACAGGAGCAGCGGGTTCTTGATCCAGTTCCAGATAGCGGCCGGGCCGTAGTGGACATAAGAAAAATACCAAGCATACAAAGCCCATCCGGCACTTCCCACCAGACTCAGCATGGTGAGGATGGTGAGTGCAGTATAGAGACGGACCAGGTTTTTCCTGACCCGATACTCCTGCAGCCATCGACCGGATGTTTTCTGCTTATCCATAATACGGAGAGCGTCTCCCTTGCCTTTAACCCGGGTTGGTAAAAAGGGCCTGTTAAAGGCATTATATGCAGCTTTCGGTTTTGCAAAAGGCTTTTGCAGAATGTGATCTCCAAGTTTTCTGAGCTTCGTAGGTATCAGGCCTGGTTCAATTTCTTCTTGTTGTCAGATTCACAGGATTGCATCAGCCAGTGGTAAGGGTGCAACTCCTATGCCACAATGGCTGGTTCTCATATTCAGATCCTTATGAGATCTGGTGCGTGCATATTTTTCTACCAGTGTCTGCGTAATAACTCCACTCTCGTATCTTTTATGCTGGCTGGGGGTTTATGGAGATAGAGTTAATATAAATTCCAGGAGGCGGACTCATTATGACGAATATTGCACTGGTAACTGACAGCACCTCTAATATGCCTGAATCCTTTATAACAAGACATCAGATAAAAATGGCTCATCTTGTGCTGATATGGGGTGAAAAAACGCTTCGCGATGGCATAGATATTACAGGTGCTGAGTTTTACCAGCAGCTGAGAACTGCAGAAGTATTGCCTACCACTTCGCAACCAACAGTATCTGAATTCATCGATATTTATAAACCGCTGGTAGAGGCGGGCACCAAAGTGGTGAGTGTTCATATTTCGGACAAGCTATCCGGAACAGTTCATTCAGCACAACAGGCGAAACATACTCTCCCGGATGCGGATATAGCGATTATTGATTCAGAAATGGCGGATGCGGCTGCCGGCCTTCAGGTTATGGCTGTAGCCCGGGCGATTGAGGCTGGTATGGAGTATGAGGATGTGGTCAGTTTTGCTGAGGATGCAAAGAATCGGGGTGGAGCGGTGTTTGCGGTGGATACACTCGAATTCCTGCACCGCGGGGGTCGAATTGGTGGAGCAAAGAAATTTTTCGGCACTGCCCTGAATATTAAGCCGATTCTTCATCTGTTGGATGGCAAGATCGAAGCCTTGAAGCAGGTACGCACAAAGAAGCTCGCTCATTCCCAGCTTCTTGATGAGATAGAGGGGCGTTTGGAGGGCAGGCAGGATACACACCTGGTTATCATGCACTCAGATGCGCATGAAGATGCAGAAGATATGCTGGGTAAAGTGATGGAACGTTTTGCGCCTAAAGAAGCCTTTATTCAACAGATCAATCCGGTCATCGGCGCTCACACCGGCCCAGGAGCAGTGGGAATCGCATATTATTCTGAATCCTGACTGATTCTACGGGACAGGAAGATTGGAAACACAGGCCGCCCGCTCATCTGAGTGGGCGGTTTTTTAGTTATCTGAGGGTTGTCGGGCTTCCTTCTTCTTCCGCCGACTGTAGTTCCGCTGTGCAAACGCCGCCAGAAGAATGCTGAAGAAGTACAGCACGATCATCGGTGCCATAACCAGTGCCATGTTGACTGGATCAATGGTTGGTGTAACCACTGCAGCCAGGACCGCCATACCCACAATTGCATAGCGCCAGCCCTGCAGCAGCGTTTTTGCTTTTATTAACCCGAGGTTCGATAAAGCAAAGATGATCAGTGGGAATTGGAATGCAATACCGATCCAGAACAGCAAACCGGTGACAAACTGGATATAGTTCGCCGGGCGTGGAACTGTTGCGATACCCATAAAATTCAACAGAAACGGCAGAGCGCTGGGAAGCAGAATGAAATATGCGAAAGCCATACCTGCAATGAATAACAACCCGGCGGCCGGTGAAGCCAGTATCAAAAAGACCCGTTCCGCTCTTTTAAGCCCGGGATTGATAAACATAAACAATTCGAAAGCAATGAATGGGAAAGCCAGCGTGATCCCGGATAGCAGGGATACGCGCATGAAAGCCCCAACAGATTCTGTAACTTCAATAGCTTGAAGTGCCTGTATTCCCCCGATAGGGGCTGCCAGCCAGTCTACAATTTGAGTAGCAAAGGCAAAGCTGATAAGTGTAGCTATTGCGAGGGCTAAAAATCCCCGGAAAAGGTGTTTCCGCAGATCATTCAGGTGTTCAACCAGTACGGCGGGGTGCTGAATAGTCTCCGAGAGTGCATCGGGTAGTGAAGTATCTTCCGGTTCATACGTCACGAAATTGTGAATCTTACGAAAGGGCCAGCTTATAAGCTTCAATGGATAAAGAAGGATGGATTTGATTTGTTGACAGATTCTTCTCATCCCTGTTCCAATCTCCTGGTATTTTGGATTGCGCCTTGCTATGTCTGTCTGCCCGGCTTTTTTCCTGCTGGTCAGCCGGTGGTATTCTCTTGATTTGGCGTTTCTGTCCCCTTTTCTTCATGTTTCGAAACGGCTTCCGGAGCAGCAGAAGGGGCATCTGCGATCGGACCGGCTGTTTCAGGTTTGATCGTGCTGCTGGTGTTTAATGAACGATCGAGATCGGAAAGATCAGACCGCAGATTTCTATTTTCCTGTTTCAAGGATCGGCCGGTCTCCTCCAGGTCGCGTTTGATTGTTTTCAGTTCTTCCACATCAGCTTCACGCATGAGGCGACTGGGCAGATCACGAAGGTCGCGGGCAGCTCTGGTGACCATGCGCCATTCGTCAGATCGGTAGATACGGTTCAAGGTTCGCCCCGCAGAGCGGGCAAGCCTGCTGATGTCTTCGGGTTTGAAAACCAGCAGGATAATCAGGAAGAGAAATAGAAGTTCAAGTGGGCCTACGCCGAAAAAGTTCATTATGTTTATGGTTGGCCTGTTTCTTCGATATCCAGGCTCTGTCGGATATCTGCCTGTTTTTCAGCCAGTGATCCCAGGACACCATTGATAAAGCGAGGGGCGCTGTCAGAGCCGAATAATTTAGCCAGTTCAACAGCTTCATTGATAGCGACTTTGACGGGTGTATCTTTCAACACAGCAAGCTCCCAAAGCGCGAGCCGCAGAATATTTCTGTCAATAATGGCCAACTGGTCAACCGGCCACTCCGGGGCATGTTTTGCGATTAAATTGTCGAGAGTTCCTCTTGCTCTTGTCGTTTCCAGTACCATAGTACGCAGGAAATCCACGTTGCTGCTGGATAGGTTCGGGGAGTTGTCCACATAGCGTGCGATCACTGATTCAGGTGAATGGTCCACACTGTCAATTTCGTAAAGAGCCTGGATAGCTATGCGGCGAGCATATCGCCGTTGATGTTTCATACCTGCATTAATCCTCTACTGCATCACCCGCATACTGGATTTCCTCAATGTGAATGTTAACCGTCTTTGTTTGTAAACCGACCATTTCTGTGATTGCACGTGAAATGGCATTCTGGATATTAATACTCACTTCGCGGACATGGACATCTTTTTCAAGAACGACATAAAGATCGACCGATACCTGGTTGTCCTCGATTTCAATGCGAACACCCTCGCCAATCCCGCGGTGAAAGATTCGATTCACACCACCGGGGACCGAGGCCATTCTGCTGACACCGGTGATGGAAAGGGTTGTCAGACGGGCGATAGTAACCAGGACCCGGGGGGCGATGGTTGTTTTTCCATTCGTACGTTCGTTCCGGGGCGATTCTTTTTTCGCCATGGCAATCTCCTTCATCAGCATGGTGTACCTGTTAACATATTTCGCTGCTTTCTATACTATTCATTGTAACCCCTGCGGCCGGATTTTGTTTGTTTCCTGATTAACCGCAGATAACCAGCGCAGTGAATACAAACAGGATCAACGTGTCTTGAGATGAGTGTACAGATCCAAGTATCCCTCGGGGATTATACCCGAATACAGCATTCGAGTACATCAGCTCCTGGTGGAGCAGCTGCGAATTATCTTTGTGCAGGCGCTGGTTTGTATTTCGCACTTTAAGAATGCGAAACACTCTGGCGCTGGTATGGTTTTGGAACAGCAGGCTGCAGATATTGAATACCGGAACAGCTGAGTTTTTCCAGGATAAATCTAGCAGTGCGGCGAAAAAGAGGAAACCAAAAAGACTTATACGGGATTCCAAAAAGAAGGAGCTACCCGGTATGGCAGTTCAGGATAGAAGCCGATCCAAAAGTGCGTTGAGTTCTTCGTCGGAGTAGAAGTGAATCATAATGCTGCCGCCTTTTGCACTGCGTTTCAGAGACACTTTTGTGCCCAGAGACTGGCGAAGTTGATCCTCAAGGTCTGTTTCTTCCGGAGAACGGCCCGGTTTGCTGGTGGCAGTCTTCTTCTCACCGGAAAGCCGCCGGACAAGCTCTTCTGTCTGCCGGACATTCAAACCCTTATTAAGGATGGTTTGCAGGGCTGCGGATTGAGAGGTGGCATTCGGAAGGGGAAGCAGCGCCCGGGCATGCCCTTCGCTGATTTTGCCCTCACGCAGCGTATTCTGTACTGCCGGCGGGAGTTTGAGAAGGCGGAAAGTATTCGTAATGGTGCTGCGGTTTTTCCCAACAAGCTTTGCGATATCTTCATGAGAGAGTGAAAATTCTTCGGCAAGCTGGCGATATCCTTCCGCAGCTTCGAGTGGATTTAGATTGATACGCTGCAGGTTTTCAACCAGAGCCCAGGCAAGTAGCTGCTGTTCATCCGCCTCTTTGAGAACCACAGGGACAGTTTCCAGTCCGACCATTCTGGCGGCTTGCAGACGGCGTTCTCCGGCGATAAGGAAATAGCCGGGTCCTTCGTGGTTTTCAGTTACGATGAGCGGCTGCAGAATGCCGTGGTCGCGGATCGAATCCGCCAGCTCTTTCAGATCTGATTCCTCGAAGAGTTTGCGCGGCTGACGGGGATTCGGGGAGATGCTGGCCGGATCGATTTCCTGCGTGGATGTTTCCCGAATCGTTTTTTCCTCATCGATAGGGATAAGGGCATCCAGACCTTTCCCTAAACCTCGTTTTCGGCTCATATCGTCCCTCTTGCAGATGTGATTCTTTGATCGTTTTTCAGCAGTTCATCAGCCAGTTCGCTATACGCCCGGCCGCCGGAGGAAGATGGGGCATACACGGAGATAGGGACCCCGAAAGAAGGAGCCTCTGCCAGTCTGACACTGCGGGGGATGATGGTCTGGAATACCTTGTTGGGAAAATGCTGGCTTACTTCATCGACGACATCCTGCGACAGGTTTGTGCGGCTGTCGAACATGGTCAGCAGCATTCCGCGCACAATCAGTGACGGTTTCAGCCCGGACTGAATGCGTTTCAGCGTATGCATCAGCTGTCCTAAACCTTCCAGTGCCAGATATTCGCACTGTACCGGAATAATGACTCCGTGAGTAGCTGCAATCAGGCCGTTGAGCGTCAGCAGTCCCAGTGAAGGGGGGCAGTCTATCAGTATGTAATCATACTTGCCGTCTACTGTTCGCAGTCCTCGAAGCAGCAATGATTCCCGCCCTTCAAGATCAATCAGCTCCACCTGTGCACCGGCGAGCGCCGGGGATGAAGGTATCAGGGACAGGT
The DNA here is from genome assembly GCA_016927115.1 of Anaerolineales bacterium. Taxonomy (GTDB): domain Bacteria; phylum Chloroflexota; class Anaerolineae; order Anaerolineales; family E44-bin32; genus JAFGNH01. The sequence goes on from JAFGNH010000126.1 coordinate 33,487, forward strand.
TGAGCTGCGGGCTGCGAAGAGTAACTTCCCCGGCCTGTTTTTCACCAAGCAGCAAATCATACGTGCCGGTTTGCATCGTACGGTGATCGATACCAAGGCAGGCAGTTGCGTTTGCCTGGGCATCAATATCCACCAGTAAAACCCGTTTCCCGGCTTGGGCGAGGTATGCGCCCAGGCTGATTGCTGTAGTGGTTTTTCCCACACCACCCTTCTGATTGACAAGTGCGTAGACGATGGTCATCTTTTCAGGTTATTCCTTATCCAGGCAGCTTCTTCTGCCGTAGGCACAGAATCCAGGCCGGTGCGGCGCACAGATGCTGCTGCCAGGTAGTTGGCAGCTTCTGCCGCTTTGATGGGATTCCTTGTTTCTTCGAGCGTGATAAAAAATGCGGCTGCAAAAATATCACCACAACCTGTTGGATCAAGCTCGGTAGAATTTCTGGCTGTAATATGGGTGCGATGGTTCCTATCATACAGGAAAGCGCCATTATCTGCATCTGTTACAACCAGAATTTCGCAGCGTTTGGCCAGTTGTTCCTCAGCATCCCTGTTTTGCTGCAGGTCTTCCCGGCTTAATACAACAGCATCTGCCTCAGCTGCCCAATCCACAATGGATTGCCAGGATCTCAGGCCGACTAAACCGTCGCTGTCGACCTGACGGAGCCAGCCCTGGGGTGTTAATCCTACCCATGAATCCGGAAAACTGTTCAGCAGATCCGGTGAAACCAATTGTGAAACAGGGCCGATGTGGATTAAAGGGATGTTCTGCCAGGCGGGAGGAACAGAGGCCGGTGTGAGTGCTTCAGCATATGCGAGAACTGTCTGCACACGTCCAGCCGGAGTGTATCTGTTTTGAAAAGTAGTTGTTGCTGCAGCCGGATGGTTGTGTATGGTGATCCCATCCAGCTGCCTCAGGTCTAACTGGGGGTCGAAGGACGAAACAAGAGCTGCGTTTCTGCCCAGAGCTCTGGCAGTGAGCGCAGCATAGCTGGCCGTCCCGCCGAGCCTGTAACCGTTTTCAGTGAGGTCCCGGGTCAGATGCCCGATGATCAGGTAGTCAAAATCCAGATTTGGATTATGTACAAACATAGCATCGTTCTTCCTGGATTGACTGCATAGGCCGGAATACTACTGTTTTCGGAAAATGGTCACTTTTCTGCGCTCGCGCTCGCCAATACTTTCTGTGTACACATCCGGGTTATCTCGCAGGGCGATATGGATAATTCGGCGTTCATTGGCAGGCATAGGTTCCAGAGAAATACTCCGCCCGCGCTCAACAACCTGTTGAGCCATACGCTGTGCCAGATTTTGCAGCTGGCGTTCTCTGCGTGCCCGGTAACCCTGTACATCGATGACGACCGCAACCGGTTGGTCCATTTCCTTGGCTACAATCAGCCGTGTGATATATTGGAGCGCATCCAGTGTTTCAGCGCGTTTTCCAATCAGCACACTAAGATCGCTGCCATTGATAGTCACGAACATGGGGCGAATATGTCCTTCTTCCACTTCTTCACCCCATTGGCAATCAACCTTCGCTTCCACGCCCATTCTATCCAGCAGTTCCACAACTACATCATGGGTTACCTGCTCAATATCATCCATTTTTCTGTCAGCAGCCGGCTTTTGCTCTGCGGAAGCCGCTGTGGAAAGGCCATTCTCTGCGGGAACAGTCTGCTTGTCTTCCTCGCTCTGCAGCGAAACACGGATGCGCGCTTCCCGATTTCCCAGGCCGAACAGCCCGCGTGTACCTTCGTCGAGAATGGTTATTTCTAGATCTTCTTTCTCGACTCCCAACTGTTCTGCCCCCTGTTGTATTGCTTCTTCAACAGTTGGAGCGATAATTACAAGGCTTGCTTTATGCTCTGCCACGATCCTTGTTCCCTCCTTCAGGATTGTTTCTTGACTGGTAAGAGTTTACTCAGATCAAGCTTTCCCATAGCCGCATACTGAAGTATACCAAGCAGGTTTGAGGCTACAAAATACAACGCCAGGCCGGAGGCATAGGAGTAGGCAAAATACCCCATCAGCACAGGCATATACAGCGACATGAAATTATTCATCATCGCACCCTGTCCCTGATCTGTACCGGTAGAGGGCGGTGTTATTAACTTGGTCTGGAAATAGGAAGAAAGAACAACAAGGATCGTCAGCACCGGGATCCCGATTGTTGGCAGGAACGGCAGGTACAGGCGTTCCGGTTGTCCAAGATTCATCCAGAGGAACTGATTGTTCAACGGGATGAGGCTGTCGGGGATAATATCATATATATGGTTGGCCAACTCCATCAACTGAACCGGGGTGGACGCCAGCGACCGGATAATCGCCTGATACAGGCCGATGATAATTGGGAACTGGATCACGGTGGGGAGACAACCCGACAGCGGATTGAATCCAATTTCCTGGTACAGCTTGAGCTGTTCTTCCTGCAGCTTTTGTTTGTTATCCTTGTACTTGGTCTGTATGTCCTGCCACTTTTTCGTCTGCTGCAGCTCCTGCATTTTCATGGTGCTTTTCTGCTGTTTCAGGGTCAGCGGCAAGGTGATCAGGCGGATAATGATCGTGAAAACGATAATCGACAGGCCGAAATTGGATCCCAGTGCCTGGTAGATCATCAGGAGGATATTAATCATTGGGTCCAGAATTAAATTATTCCACATAGAATTTCCTCAATTATTCTGCTGGAGAGAATTCCCAGCGGGTTGTACCGGAATCAAGAATCATAGCTTTAAGGATGATCTCTGACTTGAACGGCGCGACCAGAAGCAGATCCTCGAATTGAGCGGGATCGCTGAGCAGTTCACCCTCGATAGAATTCTGCCATACCGGCTGATCGGTTTCCAGGCTGCGGACATAAATCTCGCCATTATTCGAAAGGATGACGATTTTTGTCTCGGTCAGCAGCGGGGTAGTGGCGATGGCACCTTCCAACTTTGTTTTTTCAATCAGTTGACCGTTGTTGACGTCCACACTGAAAAAGTTCCCTTCCATGTCGCCAAAGTAGGCTACACCGTTCTGTACAGCAGGCGTCCCCCAGACCCAGCCTTCCGCATCGAAGCTCCAGAGAAGGGATCCGGTATCTTTAGCAAGGGCAATGACCTGGTTGCCGAAAGTCCCCGCGAGAAGGATATCCTCATAGAGGACTGGTGAATCAGGGATGGAAAAACCCGTGTCGTAGCTCCACGATTCCATACCACTCTCAAGGTCGATCGCATAAATAGTGTGGTCGAGGGAGGTAACGTAGACACGTTCTCCATTGACAGCCGGTGCAGACCAGATAGCATGGCCGACAGCAAACCGCCAGATAATCGAACCAGTCTCCAGATCGAGGGCATATACAATGCCGTCTGCGCTTGGGGCGATAATAAGATCACCGGCCACGACTGCTGCGCCGATGAATCGATCTGAGGCGATATCAGCTGTCCACAGTACAGTTCCATTTGTTCCGGAAAGTTTATACACACTGTTATTGTATGTGCCCGCAATCAGGTTACCGTCAGGGTCGATTGCAGCAGGTGCATAGAATTGAATGTCGCGGTCAGGTTCTACCGGGAACTGCCAGAGGACAGCACCGGTGTCCGGGTTGATGGCGGACAGCTGGTTGTTGGATACGTAGATGCTGTTTTCACTGACTGTAACCCCGGGCCAGCTTGTCGCTGTCATCAGGGAGCTGCCTCCGGAACAGCCGGCCAGCATTAATGCCAGGATCAAAAACACCATAAAACGAATATGAGATTTTTGCAGTTTGTTTTTCATAGGACTCCTGTTATGGAACCGGATCATACCCGCCGCGGCAGAAAGGATTACAGCGAAGTACACGCCAGATCGACATCAGCCCGCCTTTCAGCAGGCCATGTTTGGCTATGGCTTCATAGCTGTAGTGGGAGCATGTGGGATAGAAGCGGCATGTGTTGACCGGGATGAACCGGGCTATTGTCAGTTGATACAGTCGGATCAGGATCAGGAAAGGAAACCGGGGCAAGTTTTGCAGAGTGAGCGGGACATCCTTTATGGATGGTTCGCTGTGGATTTCGGAAGGTACCCGGGTTTCAAATGTCAACTCTGGTTTCATTCTTGTTTTTTTAAGATCCCTGAACGTCTGAGCAGTTCGTCTATAGCCTGCGACAGTGCGTTCCAATTTGTTTCGCATGTCCGCTTGCGTGCCAGCAGGATTATGTCGTTTCCTGACTCGATATCAGTAAGATGGCGGCGTATGCTTTCACGGAGCAGTCTTTTGGCTCTGTTTCGCTGGACTGCATTACCTGAAGATTTTCCAGCTGCGACACCGATTCGGATTCTGTTCAGTTCATTCTTCTCTACAATCAAAACAGCGAACGGGTGGGCATAGGACTTCCCAGTACGCCGCACCCGCTTGAAGTCTTTAGAGCTTGAAAGCCGATATCTGTGATTCATCCAGGTGGATGGCTCTTTCCCCTGTAAGAATACTCCCGGTGCTTTTCAGGTTAGGAAAAGAATCTGATCCCGTAGAATCAGGACTTCCAGTTAATCCGTTTGACGTGATTATTCATCAGCACCGTCAGCTGTTTCCGGCCCTTATTCCGTCTGCGTTTGAGAACATCGCGACCACCACGGGTTTTCATACGGGAGCGAAAACCATGCACTCGCAACCGCCGTCTGATTTTGGGTTGATATGTTCGTTTTGGCATATCCTTCACCTACTTTTCTGTCTAGTCTACCGATGCCGAGTGATTATACCATGCACTGCTGAACGGTCAATTGTAACCTGTTCCTATTAAATGTGTGAATCATTTGTAGTAACAGGATTCCGTAAATATCCATTCATTGATATTTAACCTGCTTTATGGGATGTTTACTGACAAATTAGTCAGGAACACTTACACTGAACTAGATAAAAAGAATCACTTGCTCCACTACAGCATGTGATCAGTCGGCAAACAGATAAAAACACACATGCCCTGAATCTCGTCCCATTGTATGGCAGGTTTTGACCACACAGCGGGTAGAGCTTTGCAGGGCAAGGAAAAAGGCGGACTCTATGGCACGTGTATTGGCCATCAGTAATCAAAAGGGAGGGGTAGCGAAGACGACTACCTGTCTCTCGCTGGGCGCAAGCCTGGCGGCTGCAGGGCAGCAGGTGCTGGTGGTTGACCTTGATTCCCAGGCCAATCTTACGATGGCTGCAGGTTTTGACCCTGATCAGCTGGACGAGACAATTGTCGATCTGCTGATGGCGGAGATCGAAGAGCTTCCCTATGATCTAGATATGATACTCTGTACCACAACTGTGGAAGGGCTGCAGCTCCTGCCTGCGGATGTGCGGTTGGCCGGGCTTGAACGAAGGTTGTATGAATACCCCGGTTATGAATATTTATTAAAAAAGATACTCCATAAGAAGAATCCCGACTATGACATGATTCTGCTTGATTGCCCACCATCTCTGAGTGCGCTGACTTTGATGGCATTGAGTACAGCAGATGAGGTTCTCATTCCGGCCCAGTGTGAGTACTACGCAGCCAAAGGACTGGAACGGCTGCTGGAAATAGTTGAGGCTGTGCGTGAGAAAACCAACCCTGCTCTTTCTGCAGCCATCCTGCCTACCATGTACGACCAGCGAAATCGTATATGCAGAATGGTTCTGAATCAGCTGCAGCAAGGATTTCCGGAGATGGTGCTGGATCATCTGATCGGCATCGATACAAAACTCAGAGAGGCTCCAGCACTGGGAGAACCGATAACAGTATATGCACCAAATACGAGAGCAGCTGAACAATATAACGCACTCGCAGCAGAAATTCTCGAAAATCATAAGAACACCAGGAAGGTTGTATGAGCAGAAAACGGAAGTTAGAGGACGGTTTATCCAATCTGTTCTCTCCACAGAGTGAGGAAGAAGTATCCCGTTCCGGAAAAAAGAAGGACAGCGCCTCAGTGGACGGCAAGGAAGAAAAGGTTTCCGGGCGAAAACAGCGGTCCACTCTCGCGACTCCTGTGAAAAAGGAAAAGGAGTCGGAGCTGAAACCATCAAAGGGTAAAAAGGATCAGCCTCCTGATGCAGGGGAACAGCCGGCTGCAGTATCAGAGCGCACGAGTGTTCAATCTATCCCGGTCGATATTGAAGATGTGGTTAATAATGCTCCTCGGCCGCAGATACTGAAACCGGTTGAAGCTGACAGGGAAATTGTGACTGCAGCAGAAGAAGTACCGCATCTCCACAGCAAACAGCCCGCTGAAACATCTGTCAAAGATCTTTACCAGCCTTCAGCCGGGGAAGAATCTATAATGGAAGAGGAAGCACTTGAAGCAGCGATGGAAAGGTATGTTATTTTTGATCTGGGAGATATCACCTTTGGGGTAGAGGTGAACTCTGTATTGACAATCATAAAAATACTGCCGATCTGCCCGATTCCCCATTCTGCGGATTATCTCTCCGGCCTGATCAATTTACGAGGCCAGATCATACCCGTTCTTTGCCTGGGAAAACGTCTCGGTTTGCTGGATCGTCCTGAGACTGCGAACAGCAGGATTGTTGTGGTTGAACAGGAAAAACGCCTGTTTGGTTTTATCGTTGATTATGTCCGTGCTGTGGAGCAGATTCAAGTGGATTATATCAAAGAGCCATCACGGATGATGACCAATGTGCGCAATGAGTATTTGAGTGGTATTGCCGAGACAGAGCATGGTCTGATTCTGCTGCTGGAGCTTCAACGGTTGCTGCAGCGGTAACGGCAATCTCTAAAGACATGAACCAAAACGGCAGAAGTCTGCGTTTGAGCTTCTGCCGTTTTCCTTTGCTGCAAACAGCGGATCATGCTTTGATGCGTTTGATATGTGCACCAAGAGCGGCCATTTTCTGGTCGATATTCTCATAGCCGCGCTCAATCTGGCCGATATTCCTGATTTCAGAGGTACCCTCCGCAGCCAGCGCGGCCAGCACAAGGGCCATGCCCGCGCGGATGTCCGGGCTGTCGAGCTTCTCACCGAGAAGATGGTTGGGCCCGAGGATGATACAGCGATGGGGGTCACATAAAGTTATCCGGGCTCCCATGCCGACAAGCTTGTCGGTGAAGAACATCCGGCTGGGGTACATCCAGTCGTGAAAAAGAGCCGTTCCCTTCGCCTGGGTGGCAACGACGATCGCAATACTCATCAGGTCTGTAGGGAAACCTGGCCAGGGCATTGAAGTGATCTGTGGAATAGCGCCGCCAAGATCCGGCGTAATTTCCAGTTTCTGATCAGCTGAGATGATCAGGTCTTCCCCCTCAGTCTGCCATAAAACGCCAAGGCGTGAGAAGACCAGTTCGATCATATTGAGATAACGGGGTGCAGCATTCCGGATACGCAGCGTACCGCCTGTGACAGCTGCAGCGCCTACAAAGCTGATGACTTCAAGGTAATCAGGGCCAATGGTATATTCCCCGCCATGCAGCTGATCTACACCTTCAATATGCAGTGTGTTGGAGCCGATCTGACGGATGTCCGCACCGAGGTGGTTGAGGAACTCACATAATTCCTGTATGTGAGGTTCGGAGGCTGCGTTATGAATGATGGTGCTCCCAGAAGCCGTTACAGCTGCCATGATTGCGTTTTCCGTTGCAGTCACGCTGGCTTCATCAAGAATTACATCAGCACCGTGCAGGCGGCCGGAGGTGCGCAGGCTGAATTCTCTTTCGCTGTACACAATGGCTGCTCCCATCGCTTCTAAAGCGAGGAAATGGGTATCCACCCGCCTGCGCCCGATTACATCCCCTCCGGGTGGTGGCAGCTCGATCTTGCCATATCTACCCAGCATCGGGCCGGCCAGAAGGATTGATGCCCGGATCTTGCGGCAGTGGTCAGGATCAAGGTCTGCCAGACGTACGTTACCCGCCTGAACTTTCCAGGAATGCGGGGCGATCTCGGTAATTTCGACGCCCAGACTCTCAAGAAGCATTTTCATGGTCAACACATCACCGATCAGTGGCATATTGTGCAGGATTACGGGCTCGTCGGTGAGCAGGCAGGCGGTCAGCAGTGGAAGTGCGGCGTTCTTATTCCCCGAAGGAGTAATTTCGCCTGTCAGTTTATATCCGCCTTCAATAACGAATGTTTCCATGGCTCTCTCCAGGAGGAACAGTAATTTGAGCAATACCCGGTCTGGTATGCCCCAAGTCTAACATAGATAAAAGAATCCTCCATGCAATCTGTTTGAGGGCTGGATATGTATCCAATGAGCTCCGTTTTTATAACATTCAAACCTCTGGATCCGTCGTGTCAAGATGCAGGGGGGGGGCGCTTTCAGGTTTTTTTCAGGGAGCTTGTGGAGTGTCTTTCAGTCGTGCCCGGTTGTTGAAGTCTTTCTACGCGATCGCTATCCTGGGAATGGGAAGCGAAGAGGGGCTATGGTAAAATAGGTGTTTGTGAATAATTCAAATGATGTGAAATTACTTCCACCTATGAGTGTGTTTTCTACCATCCGGAAAGGGCTGGATACTGTGGCTGCCTATCCGGAATTGGTCGTTCCACCAATCCTTCTGGACCTTTTTCTCTGGTTCGGGCCGCGGCTGACATCAAGAGCGCTATTCCAGCGGATAGCCGACCTTGTCTCTGAAAGCATCCGCACCGCGCCCACTCTTGATACAGAATTTTCACAGCAGATGGCTGCACAGCTGGACCTTTTTATAGAGCTTGTTGGACAATTTGGTGAGCGTTTTAACATTTTCTGGGGGCTTTCCAATTTTCCAATTGCAGTACCGAGTTCAATGATCGGTATTCTACCTTTTCTCCCCGGGCGGATGCCGCTGGCAAACCCATTGGGGAGGCCAATGATTATTGAAATTCCGATGCAGATCCCGGCGATAGTGCTTGTCAGCCTGCCCATCCTTGTTGTGGGAATGGGATTGGGAACGCTGTACCACCGTTGGATTGCAAGCAAAACAGATCAAGCTGAAGAATTGGTTCCTTTCTTTATAGGCTGGATTCGTGTGCTTCTGCTGGCAGCACTCCTGGGCTCGGTTGGATTTGTTCTGATGTTTGGCATTCTGTTCGTGGTCGGGCTGGTTAATCTCATTCTGGGGCCGCAGATCGGGATACTGGTAATGGGCCTTGGTTTCAGTCTGCTTCTGGGTGCTATCATCTATCTGTTTTTTACACCATATGCAATTATCCGTAACCGCCGGAATATTCTGATTGCAATGCTGGACAGCTTTAATATTGTCCGGATCAACATTATTGGAACGTTGTTTTACCTTTTAACGGCTGGCGGTTTGCTGCATCTGACAAACATGGTTTGGTTGATGCCTGAAGATGGATCCTGGTATACGCTGCTTGGTATTGTAGGTCATGGTTTTATCAGTTCGGTGTTAATTGCTTCAGGTTACATCTTTTATCAGGATCGGATGGTTTTTCTTGAGAACCTGAAAAAGAGACTATTCTCAGCGTGATTGATGCAATGCCTCTGGCCCCGGTTTGGACCATAAGCTGGTGCCTGAACGGGCGGAGAAAACTTCAAATTGCTCAATCTGAAGATAAATGAAGGAGTGGGAACGTGGCGGATAATGCTAAAGCTGTTAGCAGTTATGCAGCTAAAGATATTCAAATTCTGGAGGGTTTGGAGGCTGTCAGACGCCGCCCGGGTATGTATGTCGGCGGTACAGATGTCAAAGCTCTCCATCACCTGGTGTATGAGGTTGTCGATAACTCGATAGACGAAGCTCTGGCCGGATCCTGTGACCGTATTGATGTCATCATTCATGAGGATGAGTCGGTCACAGTTGAGGATAATGGGCGCGGTATTCCCGTTGATATCCACCCGGAGAAAAAGAAACCTGCGTTGGAAATTGTTATGACGGTGCTTCATGCCGGTGGCAAGTTCGGCGGTGAGGGTTATAAAGTGTCCGGTGGTCTCCATGGTGTCGGGGTTTCTGCGGTGAATGCGCTTTCTGAGTGGTGTGAAGTCGAGGTAAAACGCGATGGGAAGCTGCACCGCCAGCGGTATGAACGCGGCATTCCAACCGGACCTGTTGAGGTAATTGGCAAAGCCGCAAAAAATGAAACAGGCACCCGTACAACCTATAAATATGACTATGAAATCTTCCAGGGCGATTTTACGTATCGCTTTGAAACATTGCTGCAGCGTTTTCGGGAGATGGCTTTTGTTACCCGTGGTGTGACCCTGTATCTGTTGGACGAACGATCCGGTAATGAAATGACTTTTTATTTTGAAGGCGGTATAAAATCCTTCGTCGGTTATCTCAACCGGAACCGGACATCCATCCATCCGATTGTTCACATTGAAAAGGAAATCAACGGCACAGGCATCGAGGTTGCCCTTCAGTACACCAATGCCTATGCTGAATCTGTATATTCCTTCGCCAATACGATCAACACGATCGACGGCGGAACCCACCTCACCGGCTTACGGAGTGCGATCACCCGTACTGTTAATGACTATGCCCGGAAATCAGGCCTCCTGAAAGATTCTGACCCGAATTTCAGCGGCGATGATACCCGTGAGGGATTGACTGCGATTGTCTCGGTTAAACACCGCGATCCCCAGTTTGAAAGCCAGACGAAAGTCAAGCTGATGAATGCTGAGGTGCAAACCCAGGTGCAGCAGGTAATGGGAGAAGCCCTGAATGTTTTCCTGGAGGAAAACCCGAGAGCGGGCAAAGCCATCGTCCAGAAATGTCTCACATCAGCCCGCGCCCGTGATGCGGCTCGCAAAGCGCGCGATCTTGTAATCCGGAAAAGTGCGCTTGAAAGTCTTACACTACCCGGTAAATTGGCAGACTGCTCTGAGCGCGATCCGAATAAGTGTGAACTCTATATTGTAGAGGGTGACTCGGCAGGCGGTTCGGCCAAGCAAGGGCGGGACCGTCATTTCCAGGCTATCCTCCCTCTCCGCGGTAAGATTCTGAATACAGAGCGGGCACGCCTCGACAAGATCCTCTCCAATAATGAGGTAAAATCGCTGATCTCCGCGCTTGGAACTGGTGTGGGGGAGGGTTTTGATATATCAGGGCTGCGTTATGGCAGGGTGATAATTATGACTGACGCGGATGTGGATGGAAGCCATATCCGTACTCTGCTGCTTACTTTCTTCTTCCGGTATCTGCCGATGTTGATCGAGGAAGGGCACCTGTATATTGCCCAGCCTCCGCTGTACCGCATCACGCATGGGAAAAATATCTACTACGCCTATGCTGAGAAGGATCGTGAGAAGATAGAAAAAGAAATCAGCGGGAAAACTAAAAATTTCAACCTCAGCCGCTTTAAAGGTCTCGGTGAAATGAACCCCGAACAGTTGTGGGATACCACCATGGATCCGGAATCACGGACGCTGCTGCAGGTGACAATAGAGGATGCGACTGCAGCCGACAGGACGTTTGACATGCTGATGGGGTCAGCAGTCCCGCCGCGCAAACGTTTTATCCTTACTCATGCTCACGAGGTCCGCAACCTGGACGTTTAGTGAATATTACAGGACCGGCAACAGTCAGGCAGATGCCGGGCTTTTCCGGTACTGTCCATACCCGGGAGACCGATCACTACCCCGCCATTGGCGGGGTAGTGGTTTACCGCTTTAACGGGTTGAGGACGGATACCCGAAATAAAAAACCACGATTCCTCGGGAGTACTAATCCGGTACGATGCAGGAAGTGTGGCTTTGTAACCGGGTTATGTTTGGGAAGGGTATAAGGCACCAGGCAGATCGCAGCCCCTGATTCTCTGCGAAAACCTGTGAAGGAAGGTCACAACCTGCTGCTTCTGGAAAATAACGGAACCGTCTATTTTTACCAGGAGTCTATCTGTTCTGATGCTCTCTGGAAAAAAAGGAAGATCAGGGCCTTTTGGTCAAATCGCAGGCAGGCCTGGTGGGCTTGAGTTGATTCACTTGTCAAGTCAATATGCCGGGTTTGGGCTGGTAAAAGAGGTTGCTCGCTTCCTTATATAGCCATGTTCTATTGTTGTTAACTGGAATTGCAGGGTTACGGGAAAGAGCCGGCAGGTCCGGCAGGCTGCTGACTGGTAGGAAGAAAGGGCTTTTGAGCTCTGGCAGTACGGGAGGGTAAAATATAAACAGTGAGGGAGTATTTGAAAAGAAATTTTTCATGAAATCGATAGGAATGATCCCTTGTTTCGTATATAGTATTATCAGTTATCTCTGTGAATTATGACGAACCAGATCAGATCGGAACATGTACAGGGGCGGATTTCTATTCGGGTTTTACCCTTTCCTGCTTCATGATTCTCATCGACGACACTGTAAACCTGTCTGATCAGAGAGGCGGGACAGGTAATGAATCACTTTGGCTGCATGACAGAAAACACAGGAATTAGGGCAGATGTTTCAACAGTTATGGTGGAGGTGGTCAAACACGAAGCCATCTGCTACAATACCGAGCGTTCGAAGAATCCCGATTTCATGGTAAGAAGAGTATTATGCCCTTAGATATTGGTACGATCCTTTATCATCGGTATAGGATTGAAGAAATCCTGGGGAAAGGCGGCATGGGGGCTGTCTATAGAGCCGTCGATGTAAATCTGGGGGTCCATGTAGCTGTTAAAGAGAACTATTTCATTACCGAAGAGTTCGCCCGGCAATTTCGTCGTGAAGCAACTATCCTGGCCAGCCTGCGTCAAGCTAATCTGCCCCGGGTCACGGATCACTTCGTACTCAAAGGCCAGGGTCAGTTTCTGGTGATGGACTATATCGAAGGGCAGGATTTGCGCCAGATGGTAGAAGAGAATGGACCGCTGGCTGAGCAGCAGGTGCTTCCGTGGTTCCTGGAAATTTGTGATGCACTTACCTATCTGCATACACTGACGCCCCCGATCATTCACAGAGACATCAAACCCGGCAATATTAAAATCACACCGGATGGGCAAGCCTATCTGGTTGATTTCGGTCTGGCCAAGGTTGTTGATGAGAATGTGGGTACGACATTGGGGGCGAAAGCCATGACCCCCGGTTATTCTCCCCCTGAACAGTACGGCAGCGGCCATACAGATCACCGAACCGATGTGTATTCACTGGCTGCAACGATGTATGCCACACTCACTGCGGTGGTTCCGGAGGAATCATTGGAGCGAGCCATGGGCAGGCTTGCCCTGACACCGATCAATAAACGGAATTCTGCGATCAGTTCCGGTATGGCACGTGCGATTGAAAAAGCCATGCAGGTTCGCCCGGTAGACAGGTATCAGACCGTCAGCGACTTTGCTGCAGCTATACGCTCGATTCAGGGATCCGGCCAGGCTACAGTGATCAGCAATTTGCCATTCATGAGCCGGGATCGAACTGCATCCGATAGTACTGAAAAGCGAGCAGCAAAGAATCCCCAGAAGCCCAAGCCGCTTTCAAGGCCTGCTGTCCAGCAGGTCACAAGCAGCCCATTGAAAAGGCGTCTTCCGCTGTACTTTATCGGTGCATTTACGGTCCTGCTTGTGCTTTATGGGGCGATTTACGCGATCCCGGGCTTGAACCCGCGCCTTGCATCATTCTTTGCCCCGGCAACAAATACGGATGTCGTCAGTGATCCGTTTTCTACAGATACGGCCAGTCCGGCGGTGCCGGAGGAGACAGAGCCGGTCCAGATGACAGAGAACACGGGCACACAGGAAACCAGTCCGGACCCCGCCACTATGCAGGTAAATACCGGGATACCGACTGAATCAGCGGAGGAAGTCGGCGGGATTGGCGGCGGTGCAGGCCAGATTGCGTTTGCTTCCAACCGCAGCGGTGAACCCCAGATTTACCTGATCTCCACTAACGGGTCGGATGAGGTCCAGTTGACGAATCTGGTCGACGGAGCCTGCCAGCCAGCATGGTCTCCTGACGGAACTCAAATTGTATTTACCTCACCATGTAATAAAAGTAAAACAACCTATCCCGGATCGAGCCTGTGGATGATAGGGGTTGATGGATCGGGATTATCATCTCTGCCCACTGTTGCCGGTGGGGGTGATTTTGATGCCCGATTTTCCCCTGATGGCAGCCGGATTGCTTTCACGTCAATGCGCGACGGGCGCCCTCAGGTGTATCTGATGACACTGGAAACCAAAGAAGTGCAGAACATCAGTGATAATCTGACCACAGAAAATCAGCCGGCGTGGCACCCGGAAGGCAACGCTCTTGTGTATAACTCATGGCGAGCAGGTTTCTCTGAACTATTCATGGTGGAGCTGCCGGATCTCGAGGAAAAACGATACACATTGAGTGACGAGCCTGATGCGAGCCATGCAGATTTTTCAGGTGATGGACAGCAGCTTCTATTCCAGCGGCTCGTTGGTGGAATTCCGCGTTTGTTTGTGAATGAATATAATTCACGTGATCGTCTTGCCCGGCAGGTCTGTTCCGAATCACCTCTGGCAGCTTACCCCATGTCTGAAGCCCGCTGGTCACTGGACGGAAAGTGGATTGCATTTGAAACCTGGCCGGAAGGGGCTCATCAGATCGCCCTGATCACAGACAGCTGCGGGCAGTATCAGATTCTTACCGGAGAATCAGGAGCTTATGATTTTGATCCGGCCTGGCGGCCGTAAACTAGTATACGAATACAAAGTGTTTTCTGTCTGAGAGTGAAACTCGTTTATTCTATTTTTTACTTTTCTGCCCCGCACCGCAACTGCATAATTAACAGGAACTCAGTATCCTGAGGCAGAGAAAACCCGATGAAAGGAGTCGGATCGAGATGACTGCACAAATTATCGATGGGAAGGCAATAGCAGCTGAATTGCGAAAAGACGTTGCCGCTGGTGTGGAGGAATTGGTGGCAGCAGGGAAACCGCGACCAGGGCTGGCGACTGTCCTGGTTGGTGAAAACCCGGCTTCACAAACCTACGTACGCGGCAAGCAGAAAGCTTGCGCAGAAGTGGGTATTGAATCTTTTGGGCACACCCTCCCGGCTGATACTTCTCAGGAAGAACTTGAATCCCTGGTTAAGGAGTTGAATGCGGATCCGAAAGTGCACGGAATCCTTGTACAGCTTCCACTTCCTCCGGGGTTGGACGAAGAAAAAGTCCTTAATGCGATCAGCATTGAGAAAGATGTGGACGGATTCCATCCGATCAACATCGGCCGTCTAGCCCAGAAAGGGCGAGAGCCATTGTTTGTTCCCTGTACACCGGCTGGTGTGATCAAACTGCTGAAGAAAGCAGGCGCAACTCTTGAAGGGGCCAATGCTGTCGTACTGGGACGCTCCAATATTGTTGGTATGCCGGCAGCACTGCTGCTGGTGAAAGAAAATGCGACTGTAACCATCTGCCATTCGCGCACCAAGAATCTGAAGGACGTTTGCCGGGCAGCAGATATCCTGATTGTAGCGATCGGCCGGGCGGAGATGGTTCGAAAAGATTGGGTGAAACCGGGCGCGTATGTTATCGACGTAGGAATGAACCGCGTTGATGATGCAAGCAAAAAACGGGGTTATCGCCTGGTTGGTGATGTGGCTTACGAAGAGGCAGCAGAAGTAGCCGGAGCTATCACACCAGTCCCTGGCGGGGTTGGCCCCATGACGATCGCCGGGTTGTTGTGGAATACCCTTCGGTCTGCAAAACGAGCTTCCTGATTGAGGAAGCCGGCCATAAGTATCCAGACAGCCGCAGCTTATCGACTGCGGCTGTTCCTTTTTAATTGTCAGACAGGGGATAAATGTCATATTTGATTAAGTTGTCTGACAATTGACCTTCCAGCAAACGTTTGTTAAAATTATCTTATCCTGGGCAGAACGCGAAACACACTATGTTTCGCACAGTCTTCATACTGGTCGTGAAACGATCTTTAAGCAGTGGATTTTAAAGTGATATGGTTTTCGGCTTTGCTGAGACAGAGTTGGATCCGGCTGCGAACTCTCAAACCAGGCTGCCCCCAAGTCCGATCACAACACCCTGCATTCCTTTCGAAGCCGGCAGGTTGTCAAGATGGGGTTCTCTAACAGTGTTGTTCAAATTGTATCCACTATGCCGCTTTTTCCGGCGTTGACGCTGGAGCAGCAATTTTTTTGGGGCAACCGGCTGCAGTAACCCCGTCGTTTCGTTTTCTGCACCGGTTTCCGCTGCTGCGAACCAGCGCTGAGCTTCAGCGGAACCCCCCCATGTTTTCATAAATGGAAAGGTAACAGAATATGAGTGCATCAGAAGAAATCAAAAAGACAAGCAAGGCTCTTGTTGATGCTGCGATGGGGCGGACACCAGCCGATATGGTGATCAGGAACGGCCGCTGGGTCTGTGTCCAATCTGGAGAAATAATCGAGCACACTGATATTGCGATTCTGGGTGAGCGGATCGCTTATGTGGGGCCGGATGCAAGCCATACCATTGGTGGAAAAACAGAAGTGATAGACGCCGCTGGCCGGTTTCTCTCACCCGGGCTGCTGGATGGCCATATGCATATTGAATCAAGCATGCTGACTGTAACAGAATATGTACGGGCAGTGCTGCCTCATGGTACGACAGGGGTGTTTGCTGATCCTCATGAGATTGCCAATGTCCTTGGTATGGATGGTGTGAAAATGATGGTGGATGAGGCGGCTGCTCAGCCCATTCATGTCTGGGTGCAGATGCCTTCGTGTGTCCCCTCAGCACCGGGGTTAGAAACACCGGGTGCAGCGTTGGGGGCGGAGGAGGTGGCTGAAGCGATGAAGTGGCCGGGAATTATCGGTCTGGGAGAGGTGATGAACTTCCCCGGCGTCTTTCTCGGTGATGAAAAAATGCATGCTGAAATGTCGGAAACCATAGCCGCAGGAAAAACGATCGGCGGCCATTATGCTTCGCCGGATATCGGTATCCCCTTTCATGGTTACGCTGCAGGCGGTCCACAGGATGATCATGAGGGTACCAGGCTGGAAGACGCGGTTGCGCGTATACGCCAGGGTATGAAAGCCATGCTGCGGTATGGCTCCGCCTGGCAGGACGTTGCGTCCCAGATTAAAGCCGTTACGGAATTAGGACTCGACTCACGTTTTTTCCTGCTGGTAACAGATGACTGCCATTCCGGAACATTGATTAATGAAGGCCACATGGATCGTGTGCTGCGGCATGCTATCGAAAACGGACTTCCTGTGATGCAGGCATACCAGATGGCAACGATTAACACTGCAGAGCACTTTGGTGTATCCCGTGATATGGGCTTGATTGCACCAGGGCGATATGCGGATGTTCTGCTTATTGATAATCTGGAAAATGTGTCGATAAGTATGGTTATCGCCAGGGGGCAGCGGGTAGTTGAAAACGGGAAGCTGCTTGTCGATCTGCCAGCATTCCCCTACCCGGAAGAAGCAACAAAATCGGTTCACCTGCCCCGTCAACTGAATGAAGCTGACTTTATATTGCCTGCTGCAGGGGACGATCCTGTTGAAGTACATATTATCGGTGTTGTGGAAAATCAGGCGCCTACACGACATCTGATTCGCATCCTGACTCCTGAAAATGGGCAGATCAAAACTTCCATCAAGGATGATCTGGCGAAGATTGCGCTGATTGAGCGCCATCACGGCACCGGGAAGGTTCAGGTAGGGCTGGTTTCAGGGTTCGGTTTTAAGGCAGGATGTGCCGTCGCAACCACGGTAGCACACGACTGCCACCAGATGATCGTCGTTGGTACAGATGAATCCATGATGTCCCAGGCTGCCAATGAACTTGCAGACATGGGCGGCGGCCAGATTGTTGTCAAGGAAAGTGAAGTGTTTGCCCGGGTCGCGCTGCCAATTGCCGGCCTGATGTCGAATGAACCGGCTCAAGCAGTGGCAGAAAAAGCCGAAAAAATACTCGAAGGCTTTCGCTCCTGCGGCTGCACGCTGAATAATGCCAATATGACCATGAGCCTGCTTGCACTGGTTGTTATTCCTGAACTGCGGATTTCAGATCTGGGCTTAGTAGACGTGAATCGTTTTGAGTTGATTCCGGTAATTTCATCTGCAGAATGAGATTTGATTAAATCGGTAAGGAGAAATGATTACGTAATGGTTGACGCAAACGAAAACTCGACCATCAAGGGTAGTCCGCTCTATCAGCAGACATCCGAGGCACTTGAAAAAATCATCACCGAAACTGCTCCGGGAGATTTTCTGCCATCTGAACCCAAAATGGCGAAATTGTTGGGCATTTCCCGGGCTACACTCCGTGAAGCGATGCGAACTTTCGAAGAGCGCGGCCTGATTGTTCGCCGTCAGGGCGTGGGTACCATTGTCACCTCACCAACGCCGATTCTGGAAGCCGGGTTGGAAGTGCTGGAAAGCATTGAGACAATTGCTGACAGGATCGGGCTGGATGTGACAATGGGGGAGCTCAGGATCGTCGAACGCAATCCGGATCCAGAGGAATCCACGCTGCTCGAGGTCTCTCAGGATGAGACCATACTGGAAGTGTCCCGTGTTATTCTGGGGGACTCCCGCCCGGTGGCGTTCCTGATTGATGTGCTGCCGCGGGCGCTTTTCCCGCCGGATGCGCTGGAGAAAGGATTCACCGGGTCTGTGCTGGATTTTCTGCTCAGGGAAAGCAAAAACCGATTGAAATTATCCCGAACAGAAATTACAGCTGTGTCGGCTTCCACACGGATCGCCCGCCAGTTTAAGATTCAGCGCGGGGATGTGCTTCTGCAGCTGGAAGCGTATCTTTATACCGATGATGGCCGCGCCATTGATCATTCCCACAGTTATTTTCTACCGGGGATTTTCCGGTTCCACGTGGTTCGCCGGGTGGAACATTCAGGATAAATTGTTGGAGGTGTGAAAGAACCGTAACGTCCTAACTGGTATATTGTTCAGCTATAAACCAAACGTAACAATACTATATTTTTTTATTAAAAGGAGATCTGAGATGCGTAGTTTTGCCGGAAGAGATATTCTTTCATTGAAGGGTTTTGAGCGGAATGAGTTTTTCCGACTGTTTGAAATTGCTGACCGTCTTGCTCCCATTGCCCGGGATCGGAAGCGAAGTGATCTGCTTAAAGATAAGACCCTGGTAACCGCTTTCTATCAGCCAAGCACACGCACCCGCCTTGCTCATGAGGCAGCCATGCTGCGGCTTGGTGGTGTGGTGACAGGTTTCTCTGATGCGAAGATGACCCGTGCAGGCGATTTCTATCAGGAATCAATCAAAGACACCGTCCATATGCTGGAATACTACGGTGACGTGATTGTGATGCGGCATTTCAAGCAGGGCGCTCCCCAGGAAGCAGCCAAATGGGCCAGCGTTCCTGTTATCAACGCCGGTGATGGCTGGGGCGAACACCCCACACAGGTCCTCACGGACATGTATACCATCTGGAAGGAAAAAGGCACCCTTGACGGCCTTAACTTCCTGCTGATCGGCGACATGCGCATGCGCACCATGCATTCCATGAGCTATGCCATGGCCCAGTTCGATATCAATGCCACTTACATTTCCCCGCCGGAAATGAGCCTGCTTCCTGAGTTTAAGGAAGAAATTGATGCGCTGAACCTCAACTATCGCGAAGTTGACCATGTCAAGGATGCGATTGCTGATGCAGACGTGATCTATATGGAGCCGGTTGTGCAGCCCGACTACACAAAGGCCCGTGACGAGCGCTCCGGCGATGTCGGCCTTACGCCTGCTCAGTACCAGGTAACACT
The DNA here is from genome assembly GCA_016927115.1 of Anaerolineales bacterium. GTDB lineage: Bacteria > Chloroflexota > Anaerolineae > Anaerolineales > E44-bin32 > JAFGNH01. Next base: position 53,037 of record JAFGNH010000126.1, read on the forward strand.
GGACGTGATGAAGAAGGCCAGGCAGGACTCCATCATTTTGCACTCATTGCCGCGTATGGATGAACTGCTTCCGGAAGTTGATGGAACCCGCCACGCCCGCTATTGGGAAGAGGCTTTCAACGGCGTTGTCATGCGAATGTCACTGCTGGCTTCCGTTCTCGGTGTGATGGAGTAGGATTCGTTTTCAGACGCATGGCCGGTATGTTCCGGCCATGCGCCCCCATTTATTTCACTCTGATCCAGAAAATCAGACAGGAAAGGGAAAGAAGATGCAGACAGGATTACGGGGCAGAAGCCTCATCAGTGATCTTGATTTCAGTAAAGAAGAAGTTGAAACCGTACTTGATGTTGCCTGGGACCTCAAAGCCAAGCGGGCAATGGGCCTGCCGCATGCATATCTGCGTGATAAGACCCTGGCGATGCTGTTTTTCTTCAGCAGCACACGAACACGGGGTTCATTTGAATCCGGTATAGCACAGCTGGGCGGTCACGGTGCATTCATTGATTCCAAAGTGACCCAGATTGCCCACGGTGATACCGAAAAGGAACTCGGCGAAATTTTTGGCCGATATTTCGACGGTATCGCCATTCGTCATGTCACCTGGGGCGTCGGCAATCGCTACCTCAATCTGGTCAAGGAAGCTTCTCGTGCACCGATTCTGAATATGCAGTGTGAAGATTACCATCCATTCCAGTGCCTGGCAGACCTGATGACCATCCAGGAAAAGAAAGGCCGTGATCTCCGAAAAAAGAAGATCGTTGTCTCCTGGGCGTATGCTGAGAGCTATCGCAAGCCCAATTCAGTCGCGAATTCTCTCATCCTTCAGCTGCCGCGCTTCGGTGCTGATGTTGTGCTGGCGCACCCGCCGGAGTTCAACCTCAAACCGGAATTCATTGAGGAAGCCAAAGCACTTGCCAAACGCTACGGCGGCGCCTTCACCATGACCGATGATATGGAAGAGGCCATCAAAGATGCTGATGTTGTGTACGCCAAGTCCTGGGGCCCGATGATGACCACCACGACAGAAGAAGAAGCCATAGAGATTACCAGGAAATACAGCTCATGGATCACGGATGAAAAGAAGATGGCCCTGGCCAGGCCGGATGCGATCTATATGCACCCGCTGCCGGCAGAGCGTGATGTGGAAGTAACCAGCGCAGTGATGGATGGCCCCAACAGCGTGGTGTTTGATCAGGCAGAGAACCGTCTGCATGCACAGAAGGCTGTAATGGCTCTCACAATGTGCTGATCTGTATTGTTATAAGGAGACAGGTATGTCGAAGAAAGTAGCAGTTATCGCAGTCGGAGGGAACTCCCTCATTAAAGACAAGCAGCACAAGACTATTCCGGATCAGTACGTGGCAGCCGGTGAGTCGATATCACACATTATTGATATGTTGGAAGCAGGATGGGATTGTGTGGTCGCGCATGGAAACGGCCCGCAGGTGGGTTTTATCCTGCGCCGTGCAGAGCTCTCTCTTGGTGAACTGCACCCTGTTCCACTGGATTACTGCGGTGCAGATACACAGGGTTCCATTGGCTACATGTTCCAGCAGTCAGCGTACAATGAGTTTCTCAAACGGGGCATGAAAAAGAATGCCTGCACCATCATTACCCAAACCCTGGTCGACCGCAAGGATCAGGCTTTCGCCAATCCCTCGAAACCGATTGGTTCTTTCATGGATGAGGCTGAGGCCAGGAAGCATGAGGCCGAAGACAGCTGGGCAGTTGTAGAAGATGCAGGACGCGGCTGGCGCCGTGTTGTCCCCTCACCTATCCCGCAGCGCATTATCGAAGCACCGGCTATTGAAGAACTTATCAATCAGGGATTCCTGGTGATCAGTGTCGGTGGCGGCGGTATTCCTGTTATCGAACGGGAAGACGGTACCCTGGAGGGTGTTGAAGCTGTGATCGATAAGGATTTCGGTTCGGCGATTCTTGCCAACAGCATCAATGCAGATCTGTTCCTGATTTCAACTGCAGTCGAAAAGGTAGCACTGAACTTCAATAAGCCGGATCAGGTCTGGCTGGACAGGATAACAGTTGCTGAAGCCAAGCAGTATCTTGCTGAAGGGCACTTTGCCAAGGGCAGTATGGAACCCAAAATCAAGGCGATTATCAAGTACTTTGAAAATGGCGGCAAAGAAGCACTGATCACGAACCCTGAGAATATCGGCCGGGCGCTGAACGGCGAAACCGGTACCTGGATTGTTCCGTAAACATTGAATCCAGTATTGTGTGACTATGGAGACAGGCAGATTCTGCCTGCCTCAATGTCCACATCAATACGATTTCTGGAAGGTGCTGCTTAAAGGCATTCCATCCCTTTGCGGCAGACAACAGAAACTGCTGGTTGGAAATATCTGATGGAAGCAAAACAGTCAGCCGGTATGCTGGACATTTCTTTATACATGATCAAAACCCAGCCTTTTGGAGTTTTCGAGTGGGTTTCCGGATCAGAATGGCAGAAGAGGTCTTATGAGTAAATTTCGTGGATATTGTTGTTCAGTTTGTGGGAAAGAGTACACCCCGGATGAGGTAACCTACACCTGTCCGGCCGATGGTGGAAACCTTGATGTACTGCTGGATATGGAGCAGATTCGTGCGCAGACTTCACCGGGTCAGATCAATGCATCCCGGGATGGATCGATCTGGCGTTATCTGCCTTTACTGCCGGTGGGTGATCCGGGTCACGAGAATACACCGCTCCGAGCTGTTGGTTGGACTCCGGTATTCAGGCCGGCAAAACTGGCCAGCAATCTGGGCTTGAAGAACCTGTGGCTCAAGGATGACGGGCGTAATCCAACTGCTTCCTTTAAAGACAGGGCAAGTGCTGTTACCGTTGTCCGTGCAGAAGAAATCGGTGCAGAAGTGGTGATCACCGCCTCCACCGGGAATGCCGGTGCAGCACTGGCAGGCATGGCCGCAGCAGCTCAGCGTCCTGCCGTGATCCTGGCTCCGAAAACGGCACCACAAGGCAAGGTTGCACAGCTGTTGATGTTTGGCGCCAGAGTAATCCTGGTCGACGGAACCTACGATGACGCCTTCGACCTGACCCTCGAAGCAGCTGATGCGCTGGGCTGGTACTGCCGTAATACAGGCTACAATCCGTTCACAGCTGAAGGCAAGAAAACCGTGGCGTTTGAAATTTGCGAGCAGTTCAGCATGCTGACCGGGCAGCTTAAAGAGAACGAATGGGTTGCGCCGGATGTAATTTTTGTATCTGTCGGTGATGGAAACATTATTTCCGGGCTGTACAAGGGTTTGAAAGACCTGGTTGAACTCGGCTGGATTAAGAAAATGCCGCGCATCATGGGCGTCCAGGCGGAAGGTTCCTCAGCTATCTACAACGCTTTTACTGCCGGAACAGAGGATATCGAACCGGTGCGAGCGACCACCATGGCGGACAGTATTTCCGTGGATCTGCCGCGCGATGGCCTGCGGGCACTGCGGGCAGCCACCCAGACCGGTGGCGCGTATATCCAGGTGACCGACGACGCGATTCTGGATGCCATGCGCGCGTTGGGGCGCGACGCAGCGGTCTTTGCTGAACCGGCGGGTGCAACTTCCTATGCGGGCCTTGTTAAAGCCGTCGCGGAAAGCCTGGTGAAAGCGGATGACCAGATTTTAGTATTGAATACCGGTAACGGTTTGAAGGATGTTCGTGCGGCTCTGGAAGCAGCGGGTGAAGCCAAGGTGATCAAACCAGGCCTGGATGAATTGAAAGCAGCCCTGGGATAAATACCTTCCGAAACCTCCGGGTGTCCGAAAGGGGAAAGGTCCAGCGATGAGCGAGGAAAGAGTTGTGTTCAGTGTGATAGCTCCGATCTATAACGAGATCGAGAGCATCAACGAATTCTATAATCGAATACGTTTGGTACTGGAACAACTGCAGCAGCCCTGGGAGCTCATCCTGGTGGATGATGGCAGTGTTGACGGGTCAACAGAGCGAATCCTCGCTCTGGCTGAAGAGGATGAGAGAGTGCTGCCAGTCATTTTTGCCCGAAATTTCGGACATCAGATAGCGGTAACCGCAGGATTGGATGCAAGCAGCGGGGATGCTGTTGTGATTATTGATTCGGACCTTCAGGATCCACCTGAGGTAATACCGGATCTGATCGCTCGCTGGCGTGAAGGTTATGAAGTTGTCTATGCAGTTCGATCTGAGAGGGAAGGCGAAAGCTGGTTCAAGCTTATCACCGCCGGCCTTTTCTACCGGCTGATTACAAGGATGACCGAGGTGGATATTCCACTGGATACCGGCGATTTCCGCCTGCTGGATCGGGAAGTGGTGGATGTGATGGGAACCATGAGGGAGCGTTACCGCTTCTTACGAGGCATGACTTCATGGGTCGGTTTTCGCCAGGCAGGTGTGTCGTATAAACGCGCCGCCCGTTTTGCCGGGTCTACCAAGTATCCGTTCAAAAAAATGGTCCGGCTTGCCCTGAATGCAGTGACCGGATTCAGCTTTGTACCGCTGCAGATGATTACGTACGGTGGTGTTATTGTGACCGTTATTTCGGTACTGCTGTGGCTGGTTGATCTGCTGCTTGTTCTGGGAGTACAGGGAATTCCTGAAATATTACAGCCAGGTTTGATTGGCCTGTTTTTCCTAGGAGGTGTTCAGCTAATCTCTATTGGTATTCTGGGTGAGTATATTGGCCGGTTGTATGATGAGGCTCGTGGCCGGCCGTTGTATATTGTTCGTAAAAATAAGACTCAAATAGAACATAATGAGGAGTGAGGAAGTATCATGATTGATTTAACAATGCATAAGGAACAACTTGAAAGCGCGGTAAAACGTGCCAGAGAACGAAACATTATTATCCCTACCTTTGCACAGCAGAAGGATCCAAGCCTGATTCCTGCAAAAATCAAGGAAGAACTGGCTAATATCGGCTTGTGGGACATCACCCCGCGCAACCTTTTCCGTATCACCTGGAAGAATGAACCGGTCGCCAAGGGTGGCGGATTCGGCGGCGTGAACTATGTTGAGCTGCCGAAAAGCCTGACTGGTGTCGACGCCCGTATCATTGCGCTGGTGGGTAAATGGTTCCCTACCGGTGCGCATAAGGTTGGTGCAACTTTTGGTTGCCTGGTTCCCCGACTGGTTACCGGACAGTTTGACCCCATCGAGCACAAGGCTGTCTGGCCTTCGACCGGCAACTATTGCCGCGGCGGTGCTTATGACTCCACACTGCTCGCCTGTGAATCGATCGCCATTCTGCCGGAAGAGATGAGCCAGGAGCGTTTTGACTGGCTTTCCAAGGTAGCCGGTGAAGTGATCGCCACACCGGGCTGCGAGAGTAATGTGAAAGAAATCTTTGACAAAGTCTGGGAACTGCGCCGGACCCGCGGCGATAAAATCTTTGTCTTCAACCAGTTTGAAGAATTCGGCAACTACCTGTGGCACTATGACATCACCGGGCATGCGATGGAAGAAGTCCTGGCTAAAGAGCTTGGCCCCAATGACAAGTATGCTGGTGTATGTCTCACCACTGGCTCAGCAGGCACGATTGGCTGTGGCGATTACATGAAGCAGCTGTTCCCCACCAGCAAGAATGTTGCTGGTGAGGCACTGCAGTGCCCGACCCTGCTTGAGAACGGTTTCGGCGGCCATCGCATCGAAGGTATCGGCGATAAACATGTACCGTGGATCCACAATGTTAAAAACACCGACATGATCATGGCCATCGATGACAACCTGGTCGTCAGCCTGGCCCGCCTGTTCAATGAACCGGAAGGGCGCAAGTACCTGGCATCACAGGGTGTGCCTGAAGAGCTGGTTGGCCAGCTCGATCTGCTCGGTTTCTCATCCATTGCCAATACCGCGATGGCTATCAAATTTGCCAAGTACTACGAACTGGGCGAGGAAGATGTCGTACTCACGGTATGGACAGACTCGATGGAGCTTTACCAGAGCCGCCTCAAGGACATGCATGAAACCTTGGGCGAATACACCGAGAAAGATGCTGCTGCTGATGATGCTCGCTGGTTGAAGGGTATCACCATGGACTATCTGCAGGAACTGACCTACACAGACCGCCGTCGCGTGCACAACCTCAAGTACTACACCTGGGTTGAGCAGCAGGGCAAGACCTATGAGGAAATCATGGATCAGTGGTACAAAGAAGACTACTGGACCAGCTTCCAGAACCAGACAGAAGAAATGGACGCACTGATTGAAGAGTTCAATGCCAAAGTTGGCTTGCTTTAAGATCTGATTTGCTCTAAGATCTGATATCTGCAATATGAAATAACAATCCCCCCGGTATTTTTTGGGGGGATTGTTTTTTATTCCGGACAGGAGTGTGGTAGGATCGGGGAGAAGCCGGATTCGGTCCGGCAAGGGGGAAACAGCATCGTTCAGGAATCAAAAGGGGGAATGGAGACATCAGTAAGCCGTTATTTTCCTTTTTAACACACACTACAGAAAAAGGGGAGGGGGCATGGAAACGATATATCCTGAAGATTTGATTCTGGTTGCGATAATTCCGTCACCGCGTGATCTGGAAATCGCCCGTGTATTGGGATGGTACCGCATACCGCTTCAATCAGCGCCGCGTACGGTGCGTGTTGATTGGATTGCATTCTACCAGCCCGGCATCTTCGGCCCTGAGCGCTGGTCCATCCGCATGTATGCCAGGGTTGAAGGGGTGGAACTGGTATCGCGGTGGGAGCTGCTGCAGGAAGAGCAGAGGCATCCACGCGCGAATGAGCCGTACTACAAAATCCAGTTGGGGCCGATGCAGCGATTGGAAAAGCCGATTCTTGCTGTGCGCTGGCATCGATTCACATTTCTGTACACAACCGGGGAGCGTTTTTTACAGGCTCGGACAATAGAGGCACTTCGAATACGCTCCGTTGCTGAACGCAACAGCCTGCTGCGCTCATTGCGCGAGCGGGCGGCCGGTTCTGGCAGTTCTGATTGTAAGAAATAGTTGGATAGGGAACAAGTACACTTGGTTGTTATGACACAATTTTGCTATTATTTGTATGACGACTGACATGGCTTGCCTGAAAAGAAGGGTGCTGTATCCGGTGCAGAACACCCCAGGGAGCCCGGTCAGGCAACGATTTTTTTCTGGAGGGTATGCTGCGAATGGATGGGAAAAATAGTCTGGTAGAGTTTATTGTTGAGGTTGGCAGAGTACCGATCATCCCACTGCTGGGATTTCCTGGGAGGCAGATAACGAACTCTTCGATTAAGCAGAATGTGTTTAATTCGGGTGTTCATTTTCTTTCCTTGCTGGAACTCGTGGATCGTTTCCAGCCGGATGCGATCTTCCCCATGATGGACCTGACTCTGGAGGCGAATGCTCTTGGGGCCTCTGTCCGCTATCATCTGATGGCGCCCCCAAGTGTTGATGATTTTCTGATTACCTCTGAAGAGGATATGGAAAAGGTGTATCCGGTGGACATTCTGCGAGATGGGCGTATCAATGTGTTTCTGGACACCATGCGATTGATGTCCGCGCATTTCACCATCCCTGCTGCGGGTTATGTAATAGGGCCGTACACGCTGGCATCGCAGTTAATGGGAGCGAGCCAGGCGGCGAAAGCTGTGATAAAGAAGCAGGATTTTCTGGAGAAAGTGCTGGCTTTTTCCACGCATGTGATCGGGTTGTATGCCCGGGCCCTGGTAGAAGCAGGAGCTTCCATGATCTGCGTTCTGGAACCGAGCTCGATGATGCTTTCCCCCAGGCAGTTTGAACGGTTTTCAGGACAGTACCTGTCAGAGCTGTTTACCAGCTTTGATGCCAATCCCATTCTGCATATCTGTGGGGATACGACGCATCTGATCGAAAAGATGGTAGCGACAGGCGCTGAAGGTTTAAGTCTGGATTCAATGGTTGATTTTTCTGCCATTATCAGGCAGCTGCCTGAAGATGTAGTCCTGATTGGCAATATAAATCCGGTTGAGATCATGCTGCTCGCAAAACCGGAAGAGGTGCATGCTAGAACCCGTCAATTGATGGATCAGATGAACGGTTTTCCTAACTTTATTCTTTCGACGGGCTGTGATCTCCCTGAGGATACACCCTTTGATAACCTGGACGCGTTCATGAGTGCCGGTTCTGGGCTTCCTCTGGGTACACGCCCTCCGGCTGAAAAGGTGCTGACAGCAGAGAAGGTGGCGATAACGGACCTTTTTAAAAGCGAATGGCAAAGGAGTGATTGATCCCGGGCCGCCCCTTTGTCTGCAGCAGGTTATCAGTCCTCTTGCGTCTGAGGACTGCTTTCAAAATGGAATCACAGTATAATTCCAGGTACAGTACTGCTGCGGCCAGGTATGCTGATATTACAGCAGACCGTTTGGGACAAGGGCAGTTCTTTCTGGAGAGGAGCAGGGAATTGGCGAAACGCATCAGCAGGGCAAAGGAAGTTGAACTCAAGCTGCTGGATCTGATAGAAAAAGGGGAGTGGAATGATGGCCGGCTGCCTTCTGAAACGGATCTTGCCGGTCAATTTCAGGTCAGCCGTGTGACCGTTCGGGAAGCGCTGTCATCACTCGCCGGGATGGGGGTCGTACAGCGTAAACACGGTCTGGGCACCTTTATCAGCAAGGATTGGTTTGGCGGCTCGGCCGGGATTCAGGCCAGACTGGATGAACCCTTCGAATTGGGAACCATGATCACCCAATCTGGTTTTGACATGACCATATCGGTGGTGAGTTTTAATTACGGGAAAACAACAGAGCGTAATGCCCGGTTGTTGAATATTTCAGCGGATGATGAAACCTTCACTGTGCATAAGATATTTATGGCTGACGGCATGCCGGCGATTTCTGTGCAGAACATTGTTCCATTGAACCTCTCATTGGATAAAGCCCCTCTCGAAGTCCGGGGTATGATCAATCCGGAGGAACAGATCTACCTGCAGGTGGAGAAACTGTTTGGGCGGACAACGGGGTACCTGATATCTGATATCAAGCCGATGCTGGTGACAGAGGAGTTAACGAAGTATCTTGACCGGCCGGTTGGCAGCCCGATCCTGCATCTGGAAGAAGTGGCTTACAGTACGGACGGGGAGCCATTGTGGGTGGCGCTGGAGCATCATGTACCCGGGATTATCAATTTCCGTTTGAAGCGAACATTGTTCAAGAACACCAATTATCCAGGATAAAGGTGCAGGGCAGCAGTACTCGTGGTAAGATGATATGACAACTTGTAATACGACTAACAACAGACAACATACGTCGTACGTCACATCGAATCTGGATAAGCTTCACTTGTTTTCACTCCTCCGGCATGCTATCGTACTTTTGATATCATCTGAAGGCAGATAATTTAATTCGATTTGTGTATCGAGAAGATGGAGAGAGTAATGACCGTTGACGAGTATTTTGAAAAAATAAAAGAGACAATCCTTGAATATGATGATGAGGCAGCTCCAGTTGCCGCCCAGGAAGCCCTGGACGCCGGCGTGGATCCGATGGACATTATCACCAAGGCGGTCCAGCCGGCAATGGACATTATCGGCAAGATGTACGATGAGGGTGAAGTTTTTCTCCCGGAACTTATTCTTGCCGGGGATGCGGCAACGAATATTCTCGATACTGTTGTCCCTTATATTTCCGTTGAAGATCAGGAGAAGGCTGTTACCGGTACCGTTGTGATCGGTGTTATGTACGGCGATAACCATGATATTGGAAAGAACCTGGTGAAGGCTCTTCTGCAGGCATATGGTTTTAAGGTTATCGACCTTGGTGTCGATGTTACCGTAAAGGAATTTATTAGTACCGCTGAAAAGGAGAAAGCCGACATCATTGCTTCCTCAACCCTGATTACTACTTCCATGCCTTACCAGCGCCAGATGATCCAGCTTCTGAAGGACAGTAACCGGCGCGATAAATTCTTTGTCATTCTTGGCGGCGGCCCGATCACTCCGAAGTGGACTGCTGAGATCGGTGCTGATGGTTATGGAAACAACGCCCAGGATGCGGTTGCTCTCTGCAGCAAGCTGATGTCGGACGGGAAGAATGCCCCACTGGATGAGCCGGTTATTATCGGTGCTGTAACCCGCTGATTCCAATCAAGGAGATTGATACTATGCAGAACAAGCCTGATATTCTGGAAATATTAAGACGGGGCGAAACCGGCGAATACTGCACTGTCAAGGAGTGGGATGTCCGCCGCGTTCCTGGTGCGGTCCGAAAGATGCTGAAAAAGTACGATCTTGCCAATACCTGCGATGTTGAAAACCCCGTTAACTACGATTACGACCTGGCTGACCGCTTCTTTCAGGCCGGCTTCGATCTGGCAGTAGAACTGGGTATGCTCAATGAAAGCACAGAGCGTATTATCCGTGTTTCTGAAGAGGAACTCAGTAACGCAGTGAAGTTTGCTCCCTCAGAACTGTTTCTCGGTGAAGGCGTGGACGGTACCTGGGTTAAGACCCGCCGGCCGGCAGATCCCTATCCCTGTAAGGTGGCTGCTTCGCTGGGCATTACTGTATCTGAGGATCTTTTTCTGGATCTTGTTACAGGGATCGCTCGTGAACGAGAGGTCGATATTCTCGAGGCCGGTTCGATTGTAACCGTGCACGGTGAAGAAGTGCTTTCAGGCACACCTTTTGAAACACTGATGGGTCACTGGCATGGCCAGCTTCATCGTGAAGCCCGCCGCCGCGCTGGCCGACCCGGTATCGGTGCAATCGGCAGTATCTCTGCAGTGACGGAATACGGTCAGTTTGGTGCTTATGGGACCCCGGGTGGTTTTCTGCCCCGTGATCTGGCGCTGATCCTGCTTCCATCAGAGTTGAAAGTTGATTACCGCAGTCTGCAAAAGATTGTGCATACCATCAATATGGGTGGTGTTTTGAAATGTGACTCACCTTCGATGATCGGCGGCATGTCCGGCCCGCCCGAGGGCGCTGTGATCTCCGCTGTTGCCTGGTCGCTGCTTTCCTATGCTATTCTCCAGAACACGGTCGGTGGCGGCGAAACGTACGATGTGCGCTATCTCGCGAATGTCAATCGTGAAGGACTCTGGGCACTGAGTTTGATCGATCAGGCACTCAGCCGCAACACTGATACCATCGTACACACCATCGCCAATGAAGTATCCGGCCCGATGACCGACACGCTGCTCTATGAAATTGCGGCTGGTATGTCTGTGATCGCTTCCAGCGGGGCTTCGATGACAACCGGGCCAAGGACTGCCGGCGGGAAATTACACGACTACATCACACCTCTTGAATGCCGCTTCCTTGCTGAAGTCACGCATGCCTCTTCCGGCCTGGAACCAGCGGTTGTGAACGAGATCGTCAAACAACTGCTCCCCCGCTACGAAGATAACATCAAGACCCCCAATGTGGGTGTGCCCTATCAGGAAGCCTACGATATGGAAACCCACACACCGAAGAAGGAATGGGAAGACATCTATCGCCGGGTGAAGCAGGAAATGATCGACCTCGGAATTCCGATGGATACTTTTTAAACTTTGTGAGTTGGTTGAAACCGGTTTTTCTGGTATGGGATGGTTTCAGCTTAAAAATATGTGAATGGGTCGGTATCTTGTGATGGTAATGTCAGCCAGACTGCAGCCTTAAGGCTGCGGTACTGGCTTTCTTTCTGCCTGAAGCACCCGGCTGTTTGTTTAATCAGATCTGCTGGTTTGATATAATTCCGTTATTCCACACAGCATCAGTCTGCCGGCAGCGCAGTCTGCCGGCAGCCAGAAAGCATCAATTGAGGTGAATCAAATGGCAACATTACTGGTTAAACATGCGCAGGTTCTTCTGACCATGGATGATAAACAGAATGTTTTCCGGGATGGAGCGATGTTCATTCGGGATAATGTGGTAAAGCAGGTTGGTGCCACAGCGGACCTCCCGGATTCCGCAGATCGAGTGATCGACGCCTCCGGCATGGTCATAATGCCTGGATTGATTAACACCCACCATCATCTCTACCAGACTTTGACCCGGGCTCTCCCGGGAGCACAGGACGCGAAACTTTTCGACTGGCTGGTGCGCCTCTATCCTGTCTGGAGTGAACTGACCGATGAAGCGAATTATGTGTCCAGTAAAATCGGTTTTGCAGAACTCATCAAGACCGGCTGTACCACGGTGGCCGACCATCTCTACCTGTATCCTAACGACGTTGCTCTGGATACCAACATTCGGGCTGCACAGGAAATGGGAGTACGTTTCCATCCCACGCGCGGCTCGATGAGCCTTGGGCGCAGCAAGGGAGGGCTGCCGCCGGATAAAGTTGTTCAGGATGAGGAGACGATTCTGAAAGACAGCCAGCGGCTGATTGAACGCTATCATGACCCTGAGCCCTACGCCATGGTGCGTATGGCACTTGCGCCATGTTCCCCGTTTTCCGTCACTGCGGATGCAATGCGTGAAGCTGCCAGCCTGGCGCGTTCGTATGACAAGGTCATGCTGCACACCCATGTGGCAGAAACCAGTGATGAACAGGATTTTACGCTGGAACAGTTTGGTATGCGTCCCGCACGATATATGGAGCATCTTGGATGGGTGGGGGAGGATACCTGGTGGGCACACTGTATTTATCTTGATGATTCAGAGATAGAGATGATGGCTGAAACCGGCACAGGTGTAGCGCACTGTCCCTCCTCGAATATGCGATTGGGTTCCGGAATTGCCAAAATCCGCCAGATGCTGGATAAGGGAGTGAAAGTCGGGCTGGCCGTGGATGGATCTGCCTCAAACGACAGGTCCAGCTTGCTGGATGAAGCCCGTCAGGCGCTGCTGCTGCAGCGGGTACAAAATGGTGCGGATGGGCTGTCTGTGATGGAGACGCTGCGGATAGGTACGGTTGGTTCTGCATCTGTGCTGGGGCGGGACGATCTCGGCCGGTTAGCACAGGGAATGGCAGCTGATTTTATCGGCTTCCGTACTGATCGCCCGGAAATGGCTGGCGGTGCCATCCATGATCCGGTTGCAGCACTCCTGCTGTCTTCACCATACACCGTCGATCTCTCGGTCATTAATGGGCGTGTTGTAGTTGAGGATGGTGAGCTGCTGGGAGTGGATATGAAGGCGCTGGTTGCCCGGCACAACGAACTTGCTGCGGCTATGGCAGCCAAACACCCGTACGTGCCATGAGAGAGATACCAGGGCAGAGAAGCAGGTTGCCGTAAATATGGGTGCGCAGTTGAATCCTGATCTATGTGTTTCCGTGCTTGTCCCGGCAGTGTACCAGGAGGTGAATCTGGAGCTGTTTCTGCAGCGTTTTGGCACTGGCCGCCGACGCAGGGCAATGGAATCAATCTATAGTGACATGCTTGAAGAGGCGCGTGAGCTGTTGGAGCCCTTATCACTGTACCGAACATTTCCTGCGTACGAGGTGCCGCAGTATGGTGATTTTATTGCGGGAGCAGAGTGGGTCACACTCGGAATCTGCTCCGTAGGGAGGGAGATTGACCGCCGGGTGGAAGATCTGGCGAAGGTGAAAATGGCCAACGCAGTGGTGCTGGATGAAATTGGCACCGTAATGGTTCTCGAGCTGGCCAATCAAATGTATAAGCAAATCCGGGCTGCAGCAAAGACGGCGCAGCAGCGGACCTCTCCTTCCTACAGGCCGGGTATTGGACGCTGGCCGCTGGAACTGCAGAATGATATCTATGAGGATCTGTCGGCAGAAGCGTATGGCCTCCAATTGCATGAATCGCTGCAAATTTTGCCTCAGAAGACGGTTAGTATGATAGTGGGCAGCGGTTCTGAACTGCGGATCCGTCGAGTCCCGGTGCAGTGGTATCGTATGTGGCAGAATTAGTCTTGTGGAGACAAGAAATACCTCAAGAAGTACCCGGTTTTCGTTAGAGCCCGGGCAGATCTGTTTTTGCAGAACGAATCCCGATGGAACAGTGATGTGTTAATTTTATAGGCGTTTTTCGTAAGTATTCTGTCGGCGGGAACCAGCAAGGAAAAACGTCATAGATTCAAACGTCAAAATGAATTTGACCTTACGGTGAGGATTTGCTAGGATGATTTCATCTGCAGCCTGACAGTGTGCGGAGGAAAGAATCTGGTTTCCGGAATGGCAGACGGGTTTTTCCGGAAAAGGGCTCAACCTGGAAGCTGCAGTTCTACCGGGGTGCCGGCGGGTTGTTGTGCGGGTTTTCCGGAGCTGAAGGAAGAACCGGTTTCTATTTCAGAGATAGTAGAACCGGTTAGAGGTTCATTAACAGCTTCCTACTGCGTCCTGTGTGCACCTGGCGGGAAAGGCCAGTCGGTGTTGGTACAGGACAACATGCACCGGATCAGCGAAGTTTTTTTCGGACAGGATGTATGATGACAGACGTCTGAGAACCTTGCAGCAGCTCCGATCTGGAGGGCAGAACGGCAGCGTTGAAAGGGCACGGTGTCTCAGCAAGTGGCTGATCTTGGCGATTTCTATCCCCCTCGATCGGTTGCCGGTGTATAGGATAATTCCACGGAGGAAAGTATGGCAACATTTGATGAAATTAAAGAAAAAATGGCTGAGGCACTCGTTGAAGGGGACGAAGAATCCGCAGCGGTAATTGCTCAGCAGGCTCTTGATGATAATATCGGCCCAACCAGGATTTTTAAGGAAATCATTACCCCGGTTCTGACTCAAATCGGTGAACGCTTTGGCCGGCTGGAAATATTCCTGCCGGAAGTGCTGCTTTCTGCTGATGCGGCGAAAGCGGTCTTCCTGGTACTGAAGCCAGTTATCGAAGAACAGAAAGTGGAGGATTCCCATCTGGGTAAAGTTGTGATCGGAACCATGTCCGGAGATGTGCATGAAATCGGCAAGGATATCGTGGCGATCATGCTTGAGGTCAATGGCTTTGAGGTTAATAACCTCGGGCGCGATGTCTCGGTTGATACACTTCTGAATACTGCCAGGCAGGATGGCGCTCAGATCATTGCCATGTCAAGCTTGCTGACCACGTCTCTTCCTTATATGAAGGACATGATCAATATGCTCAAGGAAACAGGACAGAATAATATGTTCAAAACCCTGGTAGGTGGTGGGCCGGTGACCTCAGAGTGGGCGGCTTCCATTGGCGCTGATGGATATGGCAAGGATGCATCGGAAGCGGTACTGGTTGCCAAGAAACTTGTTGGCGCTGCCTGATCGGTTTTAAAGGGAGATAAACCAGGAGCATTAGCTGATCTTTTCGGCAAAAAACGGGATTTTTCGATCGGCTTACCTGGCCATACAGCTGATAAACAATTGGATGATTGCTGCATGGATGGACAGAAGATGGCGTGTACAGAACCCAGAGGATTGATCGGTTGTGCGGTTCTACGCGGAGCGATTGAACCGCTCATGTATGCTGCCACTGACTGGGATTTTGTGGAGTTCCTGGATGCCGGCCTGCATACCACACCCACAAAGCTGCGGCCGGCGCTGCAGGACCGCCTCGATATGATTACAACTCCCAGTCGGATTTTTCTGGCGTATGGTTTGTGCGGCAATGGCCTGGAGGGACTCAGATCCGGAAAACATACTCTGATCATCCCGCGAAATGGCGACTGCATCCCACTGCTGATGGGTTCCTATCAGCAGTATGCAGCGGATTTGCAGGAAAATCCGGGAACGTACTATTTATCTGAAGGCTGGCTTGAAAATGATTTTCACCCGATCGGCCAGTACTCTGAATGGCTGCAGACCTATAATGAAAAAACAGCACGCCGATTGCTGGAATTATATTTCAAGCACTACCGGCGTGTTCTACTGTTAGGATATACGAAGGAAGAACTTGATCGTGGGCGGAATCTGGCTGGCGAAGGAGCAGAATTTCTGGGGCTGGCATACGCGGAGAAGCTATCTTCACCCCGGTATCTGCAGCACCTCCTGAAAACCGGAATGGACCTTACGGTATCCAATGAGGATTTACTTCTGATCCCGCCGGGTGGCGAGACGACTTCAATCATGTTTATCCGTGAGCTTGAGCATAATCACACGGCGGCTGGTGGTAAATAAATCGCAGGCAGAACCCGGAAAACCGGGAGTTCTATAAAGGTAGGACGGACGACAGATACGTGTTGAAGCTCTTCCCGGAAAATCAGAACAGGGCTTCAGCAGCAGAAAGATAAGTGGAGAGTGCCTTATGAAATTTAACCTTTCAAGTCCGACTGCTGTAGATGAAGCGCTTCATCTGCTGCACAAATCCTCAGGGTCAGCGAGGCTGCTCGCCGGGGGAACCGATGTGATGGTGGGCATGCGGGTTGGCAAAATCAAACCGGATTTTCTGATAAACCTGAACAAGATCCCCGATCTTGCCGGGATTCATCCCAGCTCACATTTCAAGGGAGGCCTCTTTATTGGCGCTCTTACGAAGATCAGTGATGTTGAACATTCGCCTGAGCTCTGCGGTGGTTATCGTATCCTGGCACAGGCAGCCGGAACGCTGGCATCGGTCCAGATACGCAATCTGGCGACCCTTGGCGGAAATATCTGTAATGCAGCACCTTCAGCGGATACAGCGACATCACTGCTTGTGCTTGATGCCGTGGCAGAGATTGCCGGTCAGGAAGGTTTTTCATTTGTTCCCCTTCAGGACTTCTTTACTGGGCCAGGCACAACTGTACTTGGCAGCGACAAGATCCTGATCGGCTTTCATCTTCCACCTCAGCCGGAAAAGACAGCTGGTACGTATATCAAGCATGGTGCCCGTAAAGCGATGGACTGCTGCACACTGGGTGTCGCAGCACAAATATCCATGGCGGATGGCCGTATAACAAAAGCACGGATCGCAATCGGAGCCGTTGCTCCCACCCCGCTGCGTGTACACGAGGCAGAAGCGGTTCTGGAAGGAAAGAATGGGCTTACCGACATTTTGATCAACAAAGCTGCACAGATAGCCGAGGAGGCTGCCAGGCCGATTGACGATGTGCGCGGGCAGGCATGGTATCGGAAACAGATGGTAGGTGTGGACACGCAGCGTGCGTTGTCGATGATTGCCGGGATGCTGGAAGGTGAGCAGGTATGATTAATATCACTTTAACTATCAATGGTATTGTACGGACTCTTGCTGTTTTGCCGGAGGAGCGGTTGTTGGATGTTCTGCGTGACCGCCTCGGATTGATGGGAACGAAAGAAGGCTGCGGCTCCGGAGACTGCGGCGCATGTACAGTACTGATGAACGGCCGTCCGGTGACATCCTGTATGGTCCTGGCTGCAACGGTGGACCAGGCTGATATTCTTACCATCGAAGGTCTGGAACAGGATGGGAAGCTGCATCCGCTGCAGCAGGCGTTTATTGATGAAGGGGCCGTGCAGTGTGGTTTCTGCACACCAGGTATGATTCTTTCCTCGCTTGCACTGCTTCAGGAGAATCCTGATCCGGATGAAGAAGCGATCAAACGAGCAATCGCCGGAAACCTCTGCCGCTGCACCGGGTATGCCCGGATTTTTGCCGCAATCAAAACAGCAGCATTAAGGATGCGGAGCGATGCGTGATCAAAAGGAACTGAAAGTTGTAGGAGTATCCCTGCCGCGCGTTGATGGAGTTCAGAAAGTTCGGGGAAGAGCGGTGTATGCACCAGACTTTGTATTGCCGCGGATGCTGTATGCGAAAGTTTTGTGGAGCGATCGTCCGCATGCCAAAATCGTGCGCCTGGATGCTTCGAAAGCACTGCAGGTCCCCGGTGTCGTGGTGTTTGTCTCAGCTGAGGATGCACCCCGGAACCGCTATGGGGTCTATCTGAAAGATCAGCTGGTATTTGCCAGAGGTAAAGTACGCCATATCGGCGAGCCTGTCGCAGCGCTGGCTGCCGAAAGTGAGCAGGCGGCATTGGAAGCGCTGAAACTGGTGGAAGTTGTGTACGAAGATCTTCCGGTTGTTTTTGACCCCCTTGAAGCAATGCAGGATGGTGCGCCGATTGTTCATCCGGACCTGGAGAGCTATAGTGCAACCTATCCTAAGGTAGCCTATGGAAATGTGGCGCTTTATACCCGGCTGTCCATAGGTGATACAGAAAAGGGATTTGCCGAGGCAGACCACATTTTTGAGGATGAATTCAAGACACAGGCAATGTACCAGGGGTATGTGGAACCGCGTGCATGCGTGGCTGGTTTTGATCAGCGTGATAAGCTAACTGTGTGGACAAGCAACCAGCAGATTGCAGAGTGCCACGCCGAGCTTGCCGCTGCACTGGATGTGCCTATGACGGATGTGCGCGTGGTTGGGACAGCTCTGGGAGGCGGTTTTGGTGGAAAACTGAAAACCCATCTCGAACCGATTGCAGCATTGCTGGCAAAAAAGACCGGCCGGGCGGTGAAAATCGTGCTGACCCGTGAGGAAGATATGATTGCCAGCCGGGCGCGTCCACCATACATTATCCGGCTGAAAACAGGTGTCACCAACGAAGGCCGTATCACAGCGCGGGAGACGCAGCTCGTATCAGACTGCGGCGGTTACAGCGATCATGTGGTTGGTACCATGGGCCTGGCAGTTACTTTTGCCCAGGGTGCGTACAAGATTCCAAACTGTGAGGTAAAAGGGTACGTTGTCTACACCAATAATCCCAATTACAGCTGCATGCGCGGGTATGGCGCGCACCAGATAGACTTTGCCAACGAATCCCAGATGGATATGATCGCTTCCCGGATGGGGTGGGATCCCGTGGAATTCCGGCGAGAGAACCTCATTGAAGATGGTGATGTACTTGTCAGTACACAACCGATCAAGGAAGTGACTATCAAAGAGACGATGGACGTTGCCCTTGAACGGTCAAAATGGGTTGAGAAGGTTAAGCAGGAAAAAGTCCTCGGCGATAAAGTGCGTTATGGTATCGGCATCGGAAACACGATTATCAACATGGGCCTTCTTTCATCCTCAGCCATGATCAAGTTCAACGGTGATGGCACAGCTACGATCCTGACTTCAGTGATGGACCTGGGTACAGGCAATCATACTGCTCTGATTCAGATTGCGGCGGAGGAACTGGGGATGCTGGCGGAGCAGGTTAATATTGCAGAAGTTGACTCCGATTCTTCACCGTATGATCTCGGGCAGATAGCCAGCCGTACCATCTTTGATGCCGGCAATGCCGTCAGACTTGCAGCGAAAGATGCCCGGAAGAAATTATTTGAAACAGCTGCAGAGCTGCTGCAGGTGCCGGAAGAGGATCTTGAGTCTGAAAGTGGAATGATCTTCTCCCGTACAGACCGGTCAAAGGAAATTGCGATAGCTGGTGTGAACGGCTACCGCATCTGGGTGAAAGGCGGGCCTGTAGTAGGCGGTTCAGGCTGGCTGGGGAGACCGGGTTTTGAGGAAGAAGTCGGAGAGGGTTATCCGCAGGCACCTTCCAAAACTTTCGTTTTCGGTACACATATCGCAGAAGTGGAAGTTGATATAGAAACCGGCAGGGTGACGGTGGTGAAAGTTACGGCAGTTCATGATGTTGGCAGGGCGGTCAATCCGCTTGGCGTACAGGGACAGATTGAAGGTGGTGTGGTGCAGGGTGTCGGTTATGCCCTTATGGAGGAGCTGCAGGTGAAGGACGGTGTGATTCTGAATCCTGACTTCCTGAATTACCGGATGCCGACCACGCTGGATATCCCCGAGATTGATCCCGTGATCCTTGAAATTCCATCGGAATTCGGCCCCTTCGGTGCCAAAGGGCTCGGGGAGCCGGTGATGATGGGTGTGGTACCGGCAATAGCGAATGCGATTGAAAATGCGATTGGTGTGCGGGTAACCGAAGTGCCTATCACGGCTGAACGGCTGCTCCAGGCGGTGAAGGAAAAGAACCAGCGAAAATAATCGCGGACAAATGCCCCGGCTTTCCCCTGACAGAGCCGGGGCATTCTGAGACTGATGATGCAGCTGCAATGTAATTGAATTAACCTGCTGCCAAACGTGAGTGGTAAATGTGGCAGAAGCGGACAGGATAGCCAGGAGATAGCATAATGACAGAAGCAACACTACTTGTGAATAATATCCATACACTTGTGACAATGGATGAGGAACGCCAGGTTCTGCAGGATGCCTGGATCCTGGTACGGGGTGGCATGATAGATAAGATCGGCACAGGCAGTCCACCGGCTGCAGACCGAACGATAGATGCTTCCGGCCATATTGTGCTCCCAGGCCTTGTTAACACCCATCACCATTTCTTTCAGACACTGCTGCGAGGTGTCCCCTCGATGCAGAATAACGAACTGTTTCCCTGGCTGGAGGATCTTTACCTGCTGATGGCGGGGATGACAGATGAAATGGTCTATGTGAGTACGCAGGTGGCAGTTGCTGAATTGATGCTTTCAGGGTGTACCACGGCACAGGATCATTCCTACCTGCATGTGAATGATATGAAGTTTGAGACAGAGATCGCGGCGGCGCAGGAATTGGGAGTCCGCTTCCATCTCAGCCGCGGCAGTTTTGATGTCGGCCAGTCACAAGGTTATCTTCCTCCGGATGAAGTAGTGGAGGATCATGATGAGATCCTGGCGGACTGTGAAGCCCTGATCAAGGGATTCCATGAATACGACCGGTTTGGAATGGTGCGTATCGAACTTGCGCCGTGTTCTCCTTTTTCGGTTACCGAGAGCCTCATGGAAAAAAGTGCCGAGATGGCGGAAAAATACAGTGTTGGACTCACGACACACCTTTGTGAGACACACGATGAAGAACAATTCTGCCTCGATAAGTTCGGAAAAACACCGGTTCAATTTGCTGCTGATCTGGGCTGGATGGGAGAGAGAACCTGGTACGCACACTTTGTGCATGCAGAAAACAGTAACATTGATGTGATGGCACAGACGGGAACAGGAGTGGCACACTGCCCGGGTTCAAATGCACGTCTTGGTTCAGGTATCGCGCGTGTTAATGAGATGTTGAAGAAAGGTGTAAAGGTCGGCCTGGGTGTTGATGGCAGTGCTTCGAATGACAGTTCCCACATGCTGGCTGAGGTTAGACTGGCACTGCTCTTCCAGCGTGCGAAGTATGGAGCAGATGCGCTGACCGCGACACAGGCCCTGGAACTGGCTACGCTGGGCGGCGCTGAAGTACTCGGCCGTAACGATATTGGTGCACTCAAACACGGCATGGCGGCAGATTTTATCGGGATAAAACTTAACCAGCTGGGTTATGCCGGAGGACTGCATGATCCGGTCGCTGCACTTGTCCTCTGTGAACCGGTCAATGTGGATTTCTCAGTCATCAACGGCAAGGTTGTTGTTGAAGATGGAAGTCTTTCTGGCCTGGATCTGGAACAGCTCAAGAAACAGCAAAACAAACTCGCGGCTGCATTGGTTCAGAAAGCTGAAAAGCGATACAGTAAAAATATGACCAGCTGGACATGGCGCAGGAGGGGAGAATAGTCCAGCCACCTGAATGGGCGATAAATACTGGTGCCTTTTACCCTTAAGTACCAAAAAAAAGTGGATTAATTTCCTTATTCGAAGGAAAAGTCTCCCTATTTTCCATTAATAAGGATAATATCGGTTAAGATTAGACATTACATACATTCGTGCTGAATTCTGCCTGAAGTGAAATAATCTTGAAACGGATGCAGTCGTTAGCGCAAATGTAATTCGAGGTGGATACAGGCATTTCCTTTTGTGCTTAACTATGACTACTCAGAATGAGTTACCACAGATAAAAGGAGGTGGTGTATACCTGAATATTTGTATGATCAAAATGAGAACGATTTTCCAAACCCTAACTTTTAAGGAGAAAAGATGAAGAAAAGAGCACTATGGATATTCAGCATTTTGCTGATCGCCGCTATGATTCTTTCAGCCTGTGGTCCGGCTGGAGAAGCGCCGGTAGAAGAAGCACCGGCTGCAGAAGCACCGGCTGCTGAAGAACCGGCAGCTGAAGAGCCAGCTGCTGAAGAGCCAGTCGCTGAAGAAGCTACCATGGAAATCCCTGACATTGAGGACGGGATGTTCAACGTTGCTGTAGCAATGCTCAGTGTACATGATGACGGTGGCTGGTCGCAGGCCCAGTATGACGGCCTGACCTATCTTGAAGAAAATATGGAAAATGTACATACAGCCTACGTCGAGAACGTTGCTGAGGGTGCGGATTCCGAACAGGTTTTCCGTGCGCTTTCCCGCAAGGGCTTCGATCTGATCATCGGTGGCTCTTTTGGATACATGGACTCGATGGAAGTGGTTGCTGAAGAGTTCCCGGATATTGCGTATGTCCACATCAGCGGCTACAAAGCCAACGAAGTTAACTTCGGCAATCTGATGGGCGCCATGGAAGATATGAAATACCTGGCCGGTATGCTGGCTGGTTCCCGCTGCGTTGCAGACGGTGCAACCAAGACCGGTTACATGGCAACCTTCCCGATTCCGGAAGAAACACGCCTGGGTAATGCTTTTGCTCTTGGTTTGCAGCAGACATGCCCTGAGTGCACCATGGATGTGCGCTGGATCAATACCTGGCATGACCCGATCATTGAGCGTGAGGCGGCTGATTCCCTGTTTGACGCCGGCGCGCATGTGGTTTTCACCGGCGCGGATACACCGGCTCCTGCTCTGGCAGCTGCCGATCGTGAAGGCGTGTACGGTATCACCTATGACTGGTCCGGTTCGTGTACAGATCCTGCTTGTCTGACGGCCCCGTATTGGAACTGGGGCCCGGTGTTCCTGCAGATTGCAGAAGAGGTTCAGGCTGGTACCTATGTATTTGGCTGGCACTACTTTGATGCTGATACCGGTGGCCTTGGTCTGTCCGGTTTTATGGATGGACAGGAACCCCAGCCGGGTATCGCGGACCTGCCTGAAGAGGATGTTCAGATGGTGCGTGACACCCTTGCCTTGATGCTGGCTGGTGAGTTCGATCGTTTTGATGTTTTCTCAGGTCCGATCGTTGATAATGCCGGAAACACCATTGTTCCGGAAGGCGAAAAGATGGAGCAGCTTGATATGGATCAATTCCCCTCCTACGGGGGTGGCTGCACCTACTGTATGTACTGGTGGAACCAGAACATAACCGCCGAGCTTCCTGAAGAGTAAATCCTGATAATGACCGGGTACATCTTGTACCCGGTCACTTGTTCTTATCACTTATTTTCAAAATTTTTCTTATGAAGCAGCCCACCTTTTTTCCCACCCGATGGGAGGAGCGGATCTGCTTTAATATCTAAAATAAACGAGAGAGACTATGGACCAGGCGAATGGAATCAGTGGTACAGATCATGTTGTGACCATGAGCGGGATCGTCAAACGCTTTCCCGGAGTGGTCGCAAATGATCGTGTAGATTTCGAACTCAGGCGCGGTGAAGTTCATGCCCTGCTCGGAGAAAATGGAGCTGGTAAAAGTACTCTGATGAACATCCTGGCTGGCATGTACCGCCCGGATTCCGGGTTTATCAGTGTGAATGGAAAACGCGTTTCGTTTTCCTCCCCGCGCGATGCAATAGATGCTGGAATCGGTATGGTACATCAGCATTTTATGCTGGTTCCCTCCCTGAGTGTTACAGAAAATATTCTGCTGGGACTGGACGAACCGCGGTTCAGGATGAATCTTGCCCGCTTTGATGAGGTTGTTGCCGGCATAGCCAGAGAATACGGATTGCATGTGGATACGTATGCGCGTATCTGGCAGTTGAGTGTGGGTGAGCAGCAGCGAGTGGAAATTCTGAAAATGCTGTATCGCGGTGCAGATGTGCTGGTGATGGATGAGCCGACAGCTGTTCTTGCCCCTAGCGAAATTGATGAACTTTTCACAACACTGCGTTCAATGACGGCTGAAGGAAAATCGGTTGTATTTATCAGCCATAAGCTGCATGAAGTTATGGAAATTGCCGACCGGGTGACTGTACTGCAAAAGGGGAAAGTTACATCAATGGGCTTGAATACATCGGATATCACCCGGGAAGATCTTGCCCGACTGATGGTTGGGCGAGATGTGGTGTTTCGGATTGAAAAGAAAGAGGTTGAAGCCGGCGAGGTTGTGCTGTCGGTGGAAAATCTTGTTGCTGACAATGACAAATCGATGACCGCACTGAATGGCGTTTCGCTGCAGGTAAACTCACATGAAATTGTCGGCCTGGCAGGCGTTGCGGGCAACGGGCAGAATGAACTGGCTGAAGTCCTGGCAGGGCTGCGAACGGCTGTGCAAGGCAGGATTGAGGTCAACGGTAAAGATGTTACCAACAGTTCAGTCAAGCAGGGGATCCGTCATGGAATCTCCCTGATCCCGGCAGATCGGACTGCGGTCGGTACTGCGCCAAATCTCAGCGTGACCGACAATGTGATCATGAAAAACTATGATCATACCCCGATAGGTAACTCCTGGATGGTTAATTCCATCGAAGCGGGCAAGTATGCACGAAAGTTGAGAGAAGCTTTTGACATCATGGTGCCCAACGTTGAGACTTCCGTCCGGCTGCTATCAGGTGGCAACCTGCAGAAAGTGATCCTGGCGCGTGAAATTTCAAGTGAGCCCGACCTGATGATTGCAGTACAGCCGACACGGGGCCTGGATGTTGGCGCGATCGAGAGTGTCCAGCACCTGCTGCTGGCGCAGCGGGAAGCGGGTGCAGCCATTTTATTGATTTCTGAAGAATTGGAAGAACTGCTCTCATTGAGTGACCGGATATATGTGATCTATGAAGGTGAGATTATGGGGGAGGTTTTTGACGGTGATATTGATTCAATTGGCCAGATGATGACCGGAACCAGACAGGATCAAATCAGGAAGCAAGGAGTGGCGCAAGATGACTGAGATGGATACTGCGAAACCGGAAAACCGGTTTTTGTTACCCTTCAGGATCCGTATAGAAGCACGATTGAAAGAGCCATCGCGCTGGTTTGCTTCGCTGCTTTCGTTTCTTGCAGTTGTCCTGGCGTTGTTGATCGGAATGTTGATAATCAAACTGGGCGGGGGGCAGCCGTGGCTTATCTATAAGCATATTGCCAAATCATCCTTCGGCAGCCTGGGTGTTTTTTCCGACACGATGGTAAAAGCGATCCCGCTGATGCTGGTCGGGCTGGCGTGTGCTCTGGCTTTTCGGATGCGGTTGTGGAACATCGGTGCAGAAGGGCAGTTTTTCCTGGGGGCATTCGGTGCCAGCCTGATAGTGCTGCTGCCGGTTTTGCCTGAAGGTGCACCCCGCTGGCAGTTCATCACGCTGATGATCCTGTCCGGTATGTTATTTGGTGCGCTGTGGGGCTTTATCCCCGGGTTCTTAAAAGCAAAATACAACGTAAATGAAGTGATTTCAACGTTGATGATGAACTACATCGCAGTTGAATGGAATAACTATTTTATCTATGCGGTTTGGTCTGAAGGTGGTTTTCAGATGTCGCGGATGTTCCAGCGTAATGCCTGGCTGCCGCGTCTGGCAGATTACGCCAAAGAAGTGAAATTATTCAGCGGTTTGACGACGCATCTGGGACTTGTGTTAGCGCTGGTGGCTGCAGTGATTGTATGGTTGATTCTGACGAAGAGCCGGTGGGGATATGAAATCAGGTTAATCGGAGATAATCCACGTGCAGCTGAGTATGCCGGGATTTCGATTAAGAAAAATGTTGTTTATGTAATGCTGCTTTCCGGCGCGCTGGCCGGGCTGGCTGGTATGTCGGAAATCAGCGGGGTTGTTCACAGGTTGCAGGGTGCGATTTCACCGGGATATGGCTACACGGGTATTATTATCGCCTGGCTGGCCAAGCTGAACCCGCTGGCTGTTGTTGTTGTATCGATTCTATTCGGAGCTCTGATCCTGGCTGGGCGTGAAGTACAGCCAAGCGGCATTCCAACATTGATCCAGGGTGTAATCATGGTGTGTCTGATCGCCAGTGAATTCTTCATGCGTTACAGGATCACGATAACGCGGCGGGTGGAGGGCTAACATGGACGTACTGATTATTTTGGCTTCAGGTGTAGCCACAGGTACGGTTTTACTGTACGCCACCGTAGGTGAAATCTTCGCCGAGCGTTCAGGTGTGATGAACCTTGGGTTGGAAGGTATGATGCTGTTTGGAGCCATGTTTGCATTCAAAACAGGAGCTACTACCGGCAATCCGTGGCTGGGTGTCCTGGTCGGAATGCTCGCAGGCGGCGTAATCAGCCAGGTGCATGCCTTTATCAGCATTACACTGCAGGCAGATCAGGTTGTCAGCGGGCTTTCGCTTAACTTCCTGGCAACAGGGTTGAGCATGGTGTTGGGTCAGGGGATGACGGAAATGCGCAGTGTGAACTCCATCGCGCGTGTTTCAGTCCCATTACTTTCCGATATTCCCTGGATTGGAGATGTGTTCTTCACCAATCAGAGCATTCTGGTTCTTCTCGGATATTTATTCATTCCGCTGGCATGGTATTACATCTACAAAACCCGGCCAGGTATGCACATGCGTGCGGTGGGCGAATTTCCCTCCGCTGCGGACTCACAGGGAATAAGTGTGTTCCGGCTCCGCTACTTCTACGTGTTTGTCGGCGGTCTGCTCGCAGGATTGGCTGGTGCTACGATCAGCCTGTCGGTTTCACCGGGATGGTTTGCAGATAAGACCACATCCGGTCAGGGGTGGATTGCGGTAGGCCTGGTAATTTTCGCACAGTGGAATCCCATGCGGGCAGCGCTGGGCAGTTATATCTTCGGTGCGCTGCGGCGGCTTGTGCTCGATATTCAGGGCCCTACAATCATTCTGGGCTTCGCCAACCCCTTCTACTACAACCCTTACTATGGCTTTTTCCTCAAGATGCTGCCGTACGCGTTTACAGTGATCGTACTGGTGATCGGATCGCGCGAGGCAAACAGGAAAAGGATCGGAACGCCTGCTGCACTCGGCCTGCCGTATATCCGCGGTCAACGCGGGTTGTAGCCTGTCTCGTGTTTTTCTCAGCAATATCAGGAGAGGCTGTCGGAGAAGACAGCCTCTTTTCTGTACCATTTGTGAGTGACATAGACCCCGGCTGCAGGTTCCCCCTTCACCCTTCAGGAAGATCATCCAGGATCTGCTGCATGCTGCTTCTATAACTGCGGAAGGCTTCTCTGCCGGCAGCTGTCAACTGCAAGGTTGTGTTAGGTTTCCGCCCGCGGTATCCCTTCTCGATTGAAAGATAACCGGCTTCTTCCAACTTGTTGATATGGGTGGAAAGATTCCCCCATGAATAACCGCTCTGATTCTTCAGAAATACATAGTCCATACTATCTACAACATAAAGCATCGTCATCAGTTTCAATCGTGCTGGTGCGTGTATCAGGGTGTCCAGCTCATCAACGGAATCCTGTATCGATTTGTTTATTTGTGGTGCATCCATCAACGCTCCTCTGTTTCTGGAAGTGGTGAGGGATCTACCGGATGGGAAAAGATAAGGCGGAGCAGCATGTAGAGTCCGACAGCAAAGAGGATAAACGCGCTGGTGCCAAAGCTGAGTGGATAGCCGTGATGTACTGCAGAATAGTTCCGGTACAGGTATTCACCAATCAGAGGGGCTGCTGCCACCATGACTCCGTAGAGGTAGAATCGCGGCTGCTGAAGGAAGGCGGCTGCCAGGCTGAAACCGAGCAGCAGCAGCGCTGCAAAGCGGGAAGGGATTACCCATTCAGCCAACCCTTCGAACCCGAAGAAGGTGGAAATACCGAGGATCAGAGCTGCAAGATTGAAACCCAGCATAACGCGGGAGAATCCGAGCAAACGGTTTTTACGGTATTGGCCGAAGCGGACAGACCCTGTGCGCGGTAGGATAACTCTGGTACGGATAAATCTGACTGCCAGGGCAACTACTGCCCACAGTGGGAGGAAAATAAACGAAGACCAGAAATCACCCAGATCCTCGCTGAGCAGCGGTGCCAGAGCAAACATCAGGAGGAATGCTGCGAGGGAGATCTCAATAAGCCCGTCCTGAAAGGTTGACTGGTAAATTTTTTTCTCAACATCCCTGAGACTGATTTGGTTTGACATAGCTACCTCCCTATATTGCTTTGATAGTACAGAGTACTTTGAAAAAAAGAGTATATATGAATTATTACATTGATAATGCCGGTTGTCAATCCCTGTTATTCATCTGCAAATAGCTGGCAGGGAGGAGAGGGGTGTTCCAGGAAACGCTGTCTGACAAAGGATTAAATTGGTTAAGGCTCAAGCTTGAAAATGGATTTACATCACCGGATCCGGATCCATGATCCAGTAGGCCGGCCTTAAAGTCCGGATACCTGTATCAGGTGGTTCTGAACGCGCAGTCCTGCATTCAAAAAAACAAAAAAGTGAATAATCTTCTGCGTAAGGATAGTATGGTGATAATGAGACACCGCTGAATGGTATTAATCTGGCAGGGGGCGGCCACAAAAAGGATGTGAAGGCAAAACATTCCAGGCAGCGAATACCACGGGTTGTTCAGCTGGAAGAAACCTCATCATTTCCATACTCTGCTGTTGTTCCCGGTAAGGAGCCGGGTCATTATTTCTGCAGGATCGTACGCATCTGTTCCCTGTATTTCTGAAGAGCCTGTTTTCCGCTCCCGGTGATCTGCAGGGTTGTACGTGTTTTTCGCTGGACAATGCTTTTGCTGATCCTTAAATATCCTGCTTCTTCAAGTTTACGCAAATGAACTGAGAGATTTCCCCAGGTGAGCTCAGTCAAGTTCATCAGATAGATAAAATCCATCTCTTCAACAACTTCCAGATAGGAAAGGATGATCAGGCGGGCCGGTGAGTGGATGATCCGGTCGATATCATCGATGGAGGGGAGGGCGACCTTTCGATCCTCAGGAGACGACATGATGGTTCTCCTGGAATGGATCGTTGATATCCTGGACAGGGTACCTGCGCAGGAAACGGATGAAGAAGAAAGTGGCAATCACCAGTGTCAGAATGCCGGAGGCAAGATACATTGTTCCACCGAGCTGTATATCGGCAAATTCGTTTAATCCGACCGCACATCCGATCAGAAGGGCATACAAGAAAAGGCGTTTGAAATCAAGGAACCAGGCCACAAGGAGAAGCGTGGCGGTGATTCCGGCAGTAAGGAGTGGTGCGATCAAGGCTCGTGAGGGTGGGTGTCCTGTAAGAACCGAAATAAACAGCACCAGGGTCAATAGTGAAACAACAGCTGCTATGCTTCTGATGGTGCGCAGTTTGCGTTTACGATCCGGGCTGAAGCGGACATAGCCGAGGCGGGGTGTGGTGATATAGCGTTTACCAAGTATCATCAACAGGGGTCCGAGCAGAATGACCAGCGCAAAGAGTGAATGATCGGTAAGAAGGCCGAGGCCTTGCCCGATCATCATGCAGGCGAAAGCGAGATCCCACAATCCATCCTGATAGGCAAAGGAGAACGTTTTTTGTTCGGTTTTATCTATTTCCGGCAGGGGTTCCATGATATTTCCTTTCTGTAAAGCACTTTGTATCATAAAGCGCTTTGATAATACAAGAGTTAGCTCCGGTTGTCAAGTCCCTGCTGCCTGCAAAGCCAGGCAGCCCATCACAGGAACTGCCGGGAAGGGGGGAATCTAACTTGCCTGTTGAGATGTTTTATGGTTCAGTAATACCGCTTTTTATTCCTGCGTGATAGAGTCCTTTCAATTCGTTGGTTTTCACTGGCTCTGCTGCAGCGTGAGTAGACACTGGTTCATCACTCAGTGAACCAGATTTGCGGTAAGCATCCACCGCAGATAGTACTGCCAGGAGGGACATGTGCAAGATTATTACTCACAGGAGGAACTGAAAAAGCTCCATTGGAAGGAGCGCTGGGAGTATGAAGCCCGCCTTGAACGTGAACGTTTAGGGTCCCTCACCGAGGAAGAACTGCTGGAGATGGTGCAGACAGGTGCGACAGGCCTGTATTACCAGTTGTGGGATGTGTTGTCAGAAAAGGGAAGCCTGGAAAAAGCAGCCCAAGTCCTGTGGGAATTCCTGCACCGGCATCCTGGCAAGGCTAATATGCTCCATCGGTATCACTGTTCGGCAGCACTGTTTGCCATCCTCGGTATGCCTGATCCGGATTGTAAAAACGAGCTGCGTAAAAAAGTCCAGTGGGACCTGGAGGGTGAGGAAGAAAGACAGTCAGCACTGACTGATCTACAAAGAATAATTGCGGAAAAAACGGAAAATCTTTGATCATCTGGCAAATACTTCCCACATCGGACCCTGCAATACTTCCGGAGCGTATGAGTAATAAAAAAACATTCTTGATGATACTGTGAAGACAAAGGAGGAACTATGACAGATTACAATCAGAAAGCACTGGCCCTTTTTTCAGAGGGATATAATTGTGCACAATCGGTTCTGGGGGCATTTGCCGGGGATATCGGAATTCCATTGCGAACAGCACTTCGCCTGACATCTGGTTTTGGTGGGGGAATAAGCCGCCAGGGCGAGGTCTGTGGTGCTGTTTCCGGTGCGGTGATGGTTCTGGGCTTTGCCCTGGGCAGCAGTGATCCGGAAGATCAGGAAGCAAATGAACATACCTATGCTTTGGTCCAGCAGTTCCTGCGGACCTTCAGTGAAAAACATACGCATGTTCGCTGCTGTGACTTGTTGGGAAGCCCGATCGACAGTCCAGAAAAACTCCAGAAGGTAAGAGATCAGGATCTGTTTCACACTATTTGCCCACATCTGGTGGGAGATGCAGCGGCGATTGCAGGAGTAATCCTGGCAGAGGAGAACTTCAGCTGAATTTTTACAGAATGGGTATCCATTTAAAGTCTGCATGTTTCCATCAGTGATTTTCAGGTTCGGATACAGGCAGACGTGTTATGATTTAACTATACCAGGGCTTTAACTGATTTCTTTTCAAACCCAAGATCCGAAAGGAACTCATCGATGAAGAAACTCCTCATAAAGAATGGTACTCTGATCACGGCCAGCGAGACAATTAAAAGTGATCTGTTGATTGAAGGCGAAAAGATTTCAGCCATTGGAGACCTTCACGTTCCTGATACAGGGGTGATTGATGCAAGCGGAAAACTGATAATGCCTGGAGGGTTGGATCCGCATGTACATCTGGACCTGCCGATGTTCGGGACAGTTTCCTCTGATGATCACTATACTGGCGGAAAAGCGGCTGCCTTTGGCGGAACCACGACGGTGCTCGATTTTATTGCACAGCCTGATACCGGCTCCTTTCAGATCAGCATCGAAGAGTGGATGCAGAAGGCTGAAAAGGCTTCAATAGATTACGGGTTCCATATGAATGTAACCCGGATGGATGAAAATGTGTTGAAGGAAATTCCTTCACTGGTAGATCAAGGTATCACAACACTGAAAATGTTTACCGCCTACAACGGACGTCTGCGTCTTGATGATGGCAACATATTCCGGGTCATGCGTGCGGCTGCTGAGTTTGGGATGCTGCCCATGGTGCACTGTGAAAATGGCGATGTGATTGATATTCTGGTTGAAGAAGCGCTGCAAGCAGGGCATACAACGCCTGTATGGCATGCGCGCACACGGCCCGCATGGGGTGCCGGGGACGCAGTCCTGCGCACAGCCATGCTGGCCAAACAGGCCGATGCGCCGGTATATATCGTCCACCTCAATACCCGTGTAGGCCTCGACCAGGTGCGATATGCGCGTGAGAACGGGGTTAAGCTGATGGCAGAAACCTGCCCGCCGTACCTGTTTTTTACTGAGGAACATCTGGAGCGCCCTGATGGTGCGAAATGGATTTGTTCCCCGCCGATGCGATCGGAAGAAGATAACCGTGCACTCTGGACCGGGCTGGAGGATGGCAGCATACAGACAATGGGTACGGATCATTGCCCATTCTTTTTTGATGGTACAACCCCCATCGAATATGAGGGCGAAAAGATTGCTATCCCTGGTAAAGAACTGGGGAAGGGTGATTTTACGAAAATTCCAAACGGCACACCCGGGATTGGTGACCGGATGCCGGTGCTCTGGACCAGCGGGGTGGTATCCGGCAGGATAACACCGAATGAGTTTGTTGCCCTGACATCCACCAATGCCGCCCGGATATTCGGGTTGTACCCTCGCAAGGGCAGCCTGATGCCTGGTGCCGATGCCGATATTGTGGTCTGGGATCCAAACAAGAAGGTGGATTATGGTGTTGCTGTTGCACAGCATAGGACAGATTACAACCTTTACGAAGGGATGAAGCTGCAGGGATTTCCGGAGCTTGTATTCCTGCGGGGTAAGTTGATTGTGGAAAAGCAGCAGTGGTTTGGCAAACGCGGCATGGGGCAGTACCAAAAACGGGCTCCCCGAGCTGCGATCCTGTAGCAGCAATCCGGGTAAACAATCCGGTGAGGCCTGGCATGGAATTTCTGTCAGAAAGCAGTTGTCTGACAGGAATATGACAAAGGTCAGGAAAAAGAAGAGTAATATAAATTGTAAGACGTCTTATGTGATGCTAGAATACATATACTTCGGATCGGGTGTCGGCACAGGGGGTGGGATGCCGGCGGCGGGAATCCTCTTCCGCCGAAAAGTACCCCCATCCCACGACCTCGGGAAAACGTATGAGCCATTGGAATCATTATTTACAACCCGCAACTATCCAGGAAGCACTCATGATGCTGGAACAGGCAAATGGGCCAGCTCGAATCATCGGAGGGGGAACCGATCTGCTGCTTGACATGCAGCAGGGTCGTGCTCCAGCAGTCGATACTCTGGTGGATGTGACCGGCATCGACGAAATGAAAGAGATTCGTTTTGAGGATGGAACCATTTTCCTCGGAGCGGGTGTTATCCATCGCCGTATAGTCGAGGATTCTCGGCTGCAGAACTCAGCTCAATGCCTCACCGAGGCGTGCGGGCTGATCGGAGGGCCGCAGGTGCGTAACGTTGCCACGATCGGTGGAAATGTTTCCCACGCTCTGCCCGCTGGAGACGGCACGATCGCTCTTGTGACCCTTGATGCGCAAGCGCTGCTTGCATCGGCCGGGGAACGAACCTGGAAGCCTATCCGTGAACTCTATGCCGGACCTGGGAAACCCAGCTTTGATCCCGGAAAATCTGTTGTAGCAGGGTTCAAATTCAAGCAGAGTCAGCCAGGTGAAGGCAGCGCGTTTCGCAGAATCATGCGCCCTCAGGGTGTGGCGATCGCGATTCTGAACATGGGTGTTTGGGTTCGGGTTGGAGAAGGGGAGAAGATAGAAAAAATCCGCATCGGGATCGGCCCTGCTGGTCCACGCCCGGTCAGGGCAGAAAAAACCGAATCAATGCTTGATGGCCGTGTCTGGGATGAACAGGCTCTGAAGGATGCTCATGTATCCCTGCTTGAGGAAGCTTCTCTGCGAACCAGTAAACACCGGGCAACGCAGGAGTATCGCCGCCATCTGGTTGGCGTATTACTGAAGCGAACGGTGTCCGAAGCTGTTCGCCGCGCTGTGCAATCCAGCCATTCTGAGCTGGTTAATTGAAGTATCCGACCAATGGTATTTAAAGGAAGAGGAACGATGAAATTCTGGGTAAATGGTAAAGAGGTATCGGTCGAAATTGAACCGGGAGAGATGCTGGCCAATGTGCTGCGCGAGCGACTTGGATTAACCGGCACAAAAATAGCCTGTGGTGAAGCGGAATGCGGTGCCTGTACAGTCATTCTTGATGGTGAGCCGGTACTTTCATGCAGTTATCCTGCTGAAAAGGCAGAAGGAAAGCATGTCACTACAATCGAAGGTCTTGCAGGCGAGGGAGAGCTGCATCCGCTGCAGGAAGCGTTCATAAAATTTGGCGCGGTGCAGTGTGGTTTCTGCATCCCCGGACAGATTATGACAGCCGCAGCGCTGCTGGAAAAGAATCCAGAACCAGACAGTGACGAGATTCGTTATGCGTTGAAAGATACACTCTGCCGATGTGCCGGGTATCCGGCCATTGAGCGGGCTGTTTTAGCAGCGGCTGAAACGATGCGGACACACGAGCCGGTTGCTGACCCGATTCCGCTTGTCGTTTCATCTAACACCAGGGTGGTCGGCCAGATGGTCAATCGCCCGGATTCAGAAGGTAAAGTTACGGGCGAAGCGGTCTACACTGACGATCTGCAATTCCCCGGGATGCTTCACGGCCGGGTCAAAAGGGCAGGTGTTGCAAGCGCTATCCTGAAACAGCTGGATATTTCTGCTGCAAAGGCGCTTCCGGGTGTACAGGCTGTGTTGACAGCTGAGGATGTGCCAGGTGAACGAAACCATGGTGTGGTGAAAAAAGACTGGCCTGTGATGGTCGGTGTGGGTGAGCAGGTGCGTACAGTCGGTGATGCGGTTGCTGTTGTGGCTGCAGATACCCGTGCCATTGCCAGTGCTGCGCTGGATCTTATCGAAACTGAGTATGATCTGCTTCCGATTGTTTCAGATCCGCGCGAAGGGATCAAACCAGAGAGCCAGAAGGTGCATGAAGAAGGCAACCTGTTGAAACACATCAAGGTGCGCAAAGGAAATCTGGAGAACGGCCTGGATCAGTCAGCATGTGTACTTGAAGATAACTTCTATGTGGCCGCCACGGATCATGCCTTTATGGAAACGGAGTGCTCCATTTCCCGGCTGACCGATGAGGGACGGCTGGAAGTGTATGTCGGCTCTCAGATTCCTTACGGCGACCGGGAAGATCTGGTTCGATGCCTTGATCTGCCGGTAGAAAAGGTTCGTGTGATTGGGCAGTTGATTGGAGGCGGCTTTGGTGGCAAGGAAGATATCGCCGGCCAGATCCATGCTGCCTTGTTGACTCTGGCAACAGGCCGGCCGGTGAAAATCCTGTATGATCGACACGAAAGTCTGATCGCACATCCGAAGCGGCATAAAACGTATCTTAATGTCCAACTGGGGGCTGATAAAGAAGGCAACCTGGTTGCAGCAAAAACCGAGCTGTTTGGCGATACCGGGGCATACGCTTCTCTGGGTGAAAAGGTGATGGGTCGGGCCACCACTCATTCCACCGGACCATACATCATCCCCAACGTGTGGGCAGATTGCTTCGCAGTGTACACCAACAACCCTCCGGCAGGCGCGTTTCGCGGTTTCGGGGTGTATCAGTCGATGTTCGCGATTGAATCCATGATGGATATGCTCGCTGAGAAACTGGATATGGATCCCATAAAGCTGCGCCGCAAGAATGCACTGCGGGTTGGTGCAGCTACCAGCACCGGGCAGGAGCTGAGAGAAAGTGTTGGATTGGTGAAATGCATCGATGAGGTGGAAACGAAACTGAAGGAACTGACCGAGGGCAAAGATCCCTGGCAGCCGATTGAGGTGGAAGGGGCTCCTCACCTGCGCCGGGTCTGGGGTTTTGCAGTGGCATTCAAAAACACCGGACTGGGAGAAGGCGCCCCGGACAAGGCTGGAGCAGAAGTGGAACTGTATCCGGATGGAACAGTTGAAGCACGCACATCTTCCGCTGAGCTCGGACAGGGTTTGGTCACTGTCTTGCAGATGACAGCGGCCGAGGAACTCGGTATGCCGGTGGAGCAGGTTCGTGTGCTGCTCTCCGATACTGATTTAACCCCGGATGGCGGCCCGACAACAGCTTCTCGACAGAGTTTTATTTCTGGTAATGCAGTGCGTAAAGCCGCCCAGTCTTTGCGGGATGCCATGAAGAGCTCCCTGGCAGAGCATTTTGACTGTGACCCGGAAAGTATCCATTTTGTGGAAGGCCTGGCCCAGGTGGGTGATCGAACGGTCACAATGGGTGAGGTTGTCGAAATTATGAAGGCCGAAGGCCATGAACCGAAAGCCGAAGTGGAATACTGGGCACCAAAAACCGTTCCATTGGGAGAAACCGGCGACCAGCATTTTGCCTACTCCTTCGCCGCTCAGGCGGTTGAAATTGAGCTGGACATGGATACAGGCGAAGTGCGCGTGCTGCGTGTGATTTCGGCCACCGATGTCGGTAAAGCGCTCAATCCACTGGGCCTTGAAGGACAGATGGAGGGGGGCATTTTGATGGGGATCGGCCATACACTCACGGAAGAGTTTATCGTTGAAGATGGGCAGGTATTCAGTGATGCGATGGCCCGCTACCGCATTCCTTCCATCAGTCTCACTCCTGAAATTTACCCGATTGTGGTGGAGGACCCTGTGGCTGAAGGCCCCTATGGTGGGAAGGGTGTCGGAGAGATTGTGATTATTCCTACACCACCGGCGATAGCCAATGCTGTATACAGGGCGTGTGGTGTGCGGCCCAAATGGATCCCGATAGATCAGGATTGGCTGGCTCGCCAGATACAGGAGAAAGAAGACTGAGGATGAATCCACCTCGCTGGTTGAAGTGGGCACGCGAAATCCAGGCTGTCGCGCAAACGGCAGCCCATTATGCTCATGATTCGTATGACCGTGCGCGAGCAGAACAGTTGTTGGAGCTGGCTGCAGAAATGATCTCTACAGCAACTAATGAACCGTCTGCGGCTGTACAGTCAGCATTAACCGCCCAGGGTGGGTATATCACACCCAAGGTGGATGTGCGTGCGGCTGTTTTTAACCAGGACAGCCTGCTGCTGGTCAAGGAGAGAGCAGACGGCGGCTGGACGTTTCCGGGTGGATGGGCTGATGTTGGTGAAACCCCTCGCCAGGCAGTGGAACGGGAAACCTACGAAGAAAGCGGTTTCAAGGTCAGAGCAAAGTGCCTGATCGGGGTTTATGATGCGAATAGAATTGAGGATCAGCTAACCCTGTTTCATGCCTACAAGCTGATCTTTTTATGTGAGATAGTGGGTGGGGAGGCCAGGGTCAGCAATGAAACAAGTGGGGTTGAGTTTTTTGCATTGGACAAGCTGCCACTGCTGCTTTCCGCCAACCGCACACAACCCCGCCACATTGAAGATGCAGTGCAGGCATATCAAAATCCACAGAAAACGGCTGTTTTCGATTGAGAAGGAGTGAAAGATGTTAATTACGAATGGCGATCTGGTCACCTGGGAAAATCCCAATCGAATCTTAAAAAATCATGCTGTCCGCATTGAAGGTGATCGAATTGCAAAGATCGGGCCTTCCAATGAGTTGAAAGCACAGGCCGGTGAGGAAGTCCTGGACGCCGGCGGACAGCTGGTGATGCCGGGAAATATTTGTGCACATACGCATTTTTACGGAGCGTTTGCCCGTGGTATGGGAATCCCTGGGGCTGCACCTGACGCTTTTCCGCAAATCCTTGAAAAATTGTGGTGGCCGCTTGACAAGTCACTCACAGATGAGGATGTGAAATATTCAGCGCTGGTGTGCCTGGTCGACGCGATTAAACACGGGACGACCACGTTAATCGACCATCACGCCTCTCCGAATGCTATTGAGGGTTCCCTCGATGTGATAGCCGATACTGTATATGAGTCCGGTTTGCGCGGTGTGCTCTGTTATGAAGTCACTGATCGGGATGGTAAAGAGAAAGCACAGGCGGGGATAGAGGAGAATGCACGTTTTTACCGCCGCTGCGAAAATGAAAAGGTCGCAGACGGGCGAGTCCGGTCCATGTTCGGTATGCATGCATCGCTGACCATTTCCAATGAGACTCTTGAGCAGATTGTCCGTGAAGCGCCCGATGGCGCCGGGTTCCATATTCATGTGGCTGAACATGAAGTGGATGAATATGACAGCATGCAGAAATATGGCAAGCGTGTAATCGACCGTCTGAACGAATATGGTGCGCTGGGTGATCATTCGATTGTGGTACATGGTGTACACATCGATGCACGTGAAATGGCTCAACTGGCGGAAACCAACACCTGGGTGACACACCAGCCGCGTTCGAATATGAACAATGGGGTGGGCGTATCCGAGGTGGAAGCGATGCTCCGGATGGGTATCAAGGTAGGCCTGGGAAATGACGGTTTTTCCAACGCTATGTGGGAAGAGTGGAAAGCAGCCTATCTGGTACATAAAGTATGGCGTCGGGATCCAAGGCGCATGTCCGGTACAACGGTCGTTGATATGGCTGTATATAATAACCGCGAGCTGGTGAAATCTTTCTTCCCGGAAGCCTGTACCGGTTTGATCACACCAGGCGCGTTTGCCGATCTGATTTTTGTCAACTATCATCCGACTACACCACTGACAGATGGTAACCTTCCATGGCATATGATCTTTGGTTTCAACGAATCGATGATTACCACGACAATTGCCTCCGGAAAGGTCCTGATGAAGGATCACAAACTTCTGGTTCTGGATGAAGCGGCGATTACAGCAAAATCGCGTGAGCTGGCTGCAAACGCCTGGAAGCGATATGAGAAAATCGTCCCCGGGAATTAACGAAAATCGACAGGTACAGGAGGGATTATGACCGAGAAATTGATACTGACCATCGCAGTTCTGGGTGGTACAGGTAAAGAGGGAAGCGGGTTGGCCTATCGTTGGGCGCAGGCAGGGTACAACCTTATCATTGGATCGAGAACGCCTGAGAAAGCTGAACGTGTTGCAGGCGAACTGAATGCTGAGCTGGGTGAAGAGTTGATCCGTGGCCTTGGTAATGAAGAAGCAGCAAAGCTGTGTGATATCGGCGTGTTAACCGTCCCCTTCAAAGCGCACAGGGCAACGCTCGAGGCTTTGAAGCCGTATCTGCAGGGCAAGATACTGGTGGATGTGACTGTGCCACTGGTGCCGCCCTCTGTGGATACAGTGCAGATCCCTGAGGGTGGTAGTGCTGCAAAGAACGCTCAGGAACTGCTTGGCGAGGCTGTAAGCGTTGTATCAGCTTTTCAGAATATTTCCCATGAACATCTGCATGGGGATCATCCGATCCCATGTGACGTACTCGTATGCGGAAATAATCCGGAAGCGCGCGAGCAGGTACTGCAGCTTGTGGATGCTGCCGGCCTGCAGGGATGGAATGCAGGACCGATCGCAAATTCGATCGTCGCTGAGGGGCTCACATCAATCTTAATCAGCATCAATAAGCAGTACAAAGTGAAAGGTGCCGGGATTCAGATCACGGGCGTTCCTAGAGAGAATGCAGATTGACGGTGTAATGGCACGACAGATGGTATTAACAGCACTCGAGGGTGTTCCTTTCATCCAGCCGGGTGATAATCTTGTCGAGATTATCCTGGAAGCTCTGGAGCAGTCCGGGCTGGAGTTGATGGATGGCGATTTGCTTGTACTGGCGCAGAAAATCGTCTCAAAATCAGAGGACCGCTTTATCAATCTCAAATCCGTTCATCCATCGGGGGAGGCTGTTGAACTTGCCGGGCAAACCGGCAAAGATGCCCGTCTGATTGAGATTGTGCTGCAGGAGTCTGAACGCGTGCTTCGTGTGCGTCCAGGTGTGATCATTGTCAAACACCGGCTTGGATTTGTTTGTGCCAACGCCGGAGTGGATCATTCCAATGTGTCGCAGGATGAACAGGGAGACCGGGTTCTGCTGCTGCCGGAAAACCCGGATGGTTCTGCAGCAAGGATTCGAGCGCAGATTCTGGCACAAACGGGCGTACCTATCGGTATTTTGATTATTGATTCTTTTGGACGGGCGTGGCGAAACGGAACAGTAGGGACAGCCATCGGCCTTTCGGGATTGACCGGCCTGTTGGATCTGCGTGGTAAACCGGATCTATACGGTGAGAAGCTGAAGATTACCCGTGTGGGGCTGGCCGATGAACTGGCCGCCGCTGCCTCTGTGCTCATGGGAGAGGCGGATGAGGCGAGGCCAATCGTGCATATTCGTGGAATTCCATATCTCCCGTTAGATGGATCATTAGCGGAATTACTGCGACCTGAATCGGAGGATTTGTTTCTCTAGGATCAACACCATGTGAAAGAGCACCGGTGTGAAAACTGGAAAACAGAGTGCGGGTAGTTTTGACAGGGAGCCCGGGATATTGATAAATGTGTTCGAAGGATCTTTTAGACTCGCTTATTAAGGAACATTGTTCGATCCGCAGTTTTCGCATGGAAAAGATAAAGACGGGCATGCTGCAGGGCCTTGTTTTTGACAAAACGGAGACGGATCAGGTGGAAAAATTGGAGTGCTGAAAATCCAGATGTCGCTGACAGATATGACTACTATGAATCGCACTCGTCGAATAATACTGATACAAAAAGTGCTGGAATTTACCGGTGATTTGCAAAGAAAGGAGGCTGTATTGTGGTGATATGGGCGATAGTGCCTATAAAGCCGTTAGAACAATCAAAATCCAGATTAAGCGATATTCTTTCTCGTAAAAACATGGCCGAATTAAGCAAGGATCTGCTGATAAAAACACTGCAGGTTCTTGACGGTTCTGCGAGTATCGAGAAAACGCTGGTGGTGAGCCGGGATACCGCGGTTCTGGCGCTGGCCCGCACGTTGGGTGCCAAGACTGTGACGGAACGAGGGAACCCGGAGTTGAATGCTGCGCTGGAGCGGGCTACAGCTGTTGCCATAGGGTATGGCGTCTCTGCAGTGTTGATCCTCCCTGCAGATCTGCCTCTCCTGGGTGAAGATGATATTGAGAGCATGGTTGCACTTCTAAAAAAGAACCCCGAAGTTGTGATCGCCCCGGACAGGCATGAAAAAGGTACCAATGCCCTGCTTGTTTCCCCTCCTGGAATTCTTCCCTATTCATTCGGGGAAAACAGTTTCCAGCGTCACCTGGAGCTTGCAGAACAGGCAGGTGTGCTGGTCCATGTTTATCGGAATGAGGATATCGGCCTGGATATCGATGTCCCTGAAGATTTGCAGTTATTGAACCACGAGCGTCAGAGGACGCAAAAAACGATTCTATATGGAGTGAACGATGGTTAATAAACGGATTGGACTTTATCTGCAGGATGCACACGACTTACGGACGGAAGGTCTGGATATTGCCCGATATGCAGAGGAAAAGGGTTTTGAGGCAATCTGGCAGGCTGAATCAAGACTGGTCCGGGATGCAATTGTCCCCATGGCGGCTTATGCTGCTGTAACAGAACGTATTCATATCGGTTCGGGTGTGATAAACAACTGGACACGGAATATTGGTCTGCTGGCTGCGACTTTCCTTACGCTGGATGATCTTGCTCCCAATCGGGTGATCTGCGGTATCGGAGCCTGGTGGGATCCGCTGGCGAAGAACGTGGGTATTGAACGCCGGAAACCGCTTAAGGCGATGGCTGAAACCGTTGAAGTTCTGCGTCGTTTGCTGGCGATGGAGCGGGTGACGTTCCATGGCGAATTCCATCATGTTGATGGTATCGAACTGGATGTTGTGCACGGACGCCGCGAACCCCGTAATGTACCGATTATGATCGGGGCGACCGGCCCTATGATGCATGAACTGGCAGGCGAAATTGCGGATGGTGTATGTATGAATTACTGTGTGCCGCCGGAATACAATGATCCCATGCTCGATGCAATCGAAAGAGGGGCCAAACGAGTGGGCCGGACGCTGGAAAGCCTCGATCGGCCGCAGCTGGTTGTCTGTTCAGTCGACCATGACCGGGCGAAGGCGATGGATGTAAGCCGCAAACTGCTCACACAATATCTTGCACAACAGCCTCATATTGCCAAGGCCAGTGGAGTATCTTCTGATGTGGTAGCCGAGATCCAGTCTATCCTTGGCTGGCCTGCCACAGCAGAGCAGGTCGAAGCTGCCAAGCACCTGGTCACCGATGAACTGCTGAATAAAATCACAGCCAGCGGTACACCGGACGAAGCCCGGGCGAAGGTACAGGAATACATCAATCATGGCGCCACCTGCCCGATCCTGTATACAGCAGGCGGTGATGTGAATTTGCTTATCGATACGTTCAGCCCATTGGCAAACTGACGCCGAGAGTCTGCCAGTACGGCAAAAACTGCAGGGAGGAAGTATACGAACAGGTTGATCTTTCCTGCAGTTGGGTCTCTCCTGATCAGACTGCAAGAGATAAGAAAATTCTGGAGATTGCCGGGAAAAGTTGGCTGTTGTCGATTAAAATAGGTAACAGAAACCTGTTCGGGAATTATAAAATGATTGGCTGCCCTGGCTGTTAGAAAGTTAAAGGGCATACAGGTTTATCTACACATAAGATCCGGCCCACGGGGGCTGTTCGGGGATATTGATGATGGAGGATGAAAGATGACACAAACCAGGTATTTCCGCCCGACCACAGTAGCGGAAGCGCTGACGCTTCTTAAGGATGCTGTTCCGCTGGCGGGGGGCACGGAATTGCTGCGCGCCACGAAAAAGCCAGAGGCTTATGTCGATCTCCAGGCGTTAGGCCTCGATGAGTTGCTTGTTTCTGGTGTTGAGATCACAATCGGTGCCATGGTTCGTCTGCAGGCGCTTGTCGAAGCCGGTGAGGAGATTTCCCCGGCACTTGTTCAAGCCTGTGTGAATGAGCGTGGCTGGAATCTGAGAAACATGCGCACCGTAGGGGGCAGTCTGGCAGCGACCGATGGGCGATCACCAGTTATGACCATGCTTCTGGCAATGAAGCCTGAAGTAATTCTTGCTCCCGGTGACACAGCAGTGGACATGAACGAGCTGCTGGACAGTCGTCCTGCGGCTTTGCTGGGCAAGCTTATTCTCAGATTGACCATGGTAAAACCGGCATCCGCCGCGTATGCCCAGGTCTCGAGAACACCTAAAGATCTTCCGGTTGTTTGTGCTGCAGCAGCACGCTTTGCCGGAGCGGCACCGTCATTTGGTATCGCACTGGGGGGCTATGGCAACCGGCCGATCCGGGTCCCGGCTGCGGAGAAGGCGTTGGCGGATGGAGCCAGTTCTGAAAACATCCATGCTTTAATACGGGACGCATATCAGCATGCCAGTGACTGCTGGGCGAGTGGAGAATACCGCTCTGAAGCTGCGGCAGTTCTGGTGGACAGACTGGTGGAGGAGGTAAGGGCATGATGCAGGTTGAATTCACCCTCAATAACAAACCTGTTCAGTTAGAAGTGGCACCGGGAGAAATCCTGATGAATACACTTCGTTACCGGATGGGTCTTTACGGTGTGAAATTTGGCGACGAAGATGGCGAAAGCGGCGCATCCACCGTGCTGCTGGATGGAAAGCCGGTCAATTCCGCTCTGATGCTGACTGCTCAGGCAGGTGGGCATTCTGTAGAAACGATCGAAATGCTTGGTGAAAATCCGGAAATGGGCTGGAAAAATTCCGGCGGTCTCCATCCTATACAGCAGGCGTTTGTAGATACCGGCGCGATACAATCCGGATACAGCACACCGGGCACGATCCTGGTGGCAAAAGCACTGCTGGATAAGACGCTGAACCCAACCGAGGAGCAGATCCGTGATGCATTTTCCGGTATCCTCGATCGTGAAACAGCCTACGTCAAACCGATCCAGGCAGTCTTCCGGGCGGCGGCCATGCTGCGTGGCGAAGAAGTTGAACCCATCGAACGCCCGATACGGATAGACCCTGATTCATTCAAGGGCGGCGGACCCGACGACGCAGGTCAGCCTGAAGAAATGGTTGGCAGGCCGGGTGGCCCCGCTCTGCAAACCCGGATCAATGTGATGCCTAAAATCCAGGTGGCTCAGGATGTACACCCGGGCCAGGCTATTGGCAAACCAGAACCAAAGCTGGACGGCAATAAGCTGGCGCAGGGAAAACCAGCTTTCACAGCTGATTTTGAAATACGCGGCATGCTGATCGGCAAGATCCTGCACAGCCCGGTGGCGCACGCCAATATCCGAAAGATCGATGCCTCGAAAGCCCGGGCACTGCCCGGTGTGGCTGCAGTACTGACATGGGAGGATCTGCCTCGTATTCCCTTCTGTTCAGCCGGACAAACTGTGCCAATTCCGGGGCCAAAGGATTCCTTCAGCCTTGATAATAAAGTCCGCCATGTAGGTGATCGGGTAGCATTTGTCGCAGCCGAGACAGAAGAAATCGCGCAACAGGCATTGGAATTGATAAAGGTTGAATACGAAGAACTGCCTGTGATTATCGATCCGGAAGATGCAATGAAGAAGGGCGCAGTGGTGATCCACGATGAGCCTGATTATGTGAATTTTGCTGACTCGGATCCGCAGCGCAACCTGGCAGCAGAAATCAGGATCGACATTGGCGATATAGAAAAGGGATTTAAAGAAGCCGAAAAGATAATCGAGGGTGTCTACAGTGTGCCGAAAGTACACCAGGGCTACATTGAACCTCATGTTGTTATTACCTATTGGGATGAAGATGATCGGCTGGTAATCCGGACTGCGACACAGGTGCCGTTCCATGTGCGGAGGATGGTAGCCCCACTGGTGGGATTGCCGATTAAACGCATCCGGGTGATCAAACCCCGGGTTGGCGGTGCCTTCGGTGGCAAGCAGGATATGGCCCTTGAAGATGCGGCTGCTCATCTTACCGTTGCAACCGGACGGCCGGTGAAGATTGAATTTACCAGGAAAGAAGAGTTTATCAATGCCCGT
The DNA here is from genome assembly GCA_016927115.1 of Anaerolineales bacterium. Classification (GTDB taxonomy): domain Bacteria; phylum Chloroflexota; class Anaerolineae; order Anaerolineales; family E44-bin32; genus JAFGNH01. The sequence goes on from JAFGNH010000126.1 coordinate 97,138, forward strand.
TCACGCCATCCAATGAAAATGTGGATGAAAACGGGTGTCCGCAAAGACGGTACCATTACAGCTAACGAGATGAGACTGCTCAGTGATACTGGCGCATATGGTGCTCACGCGCTAACGGTAGCAGGAAACCTTGGCGCAAAGGCTATGGCAATTTATGTTGGCGATGGAACGTATCGTGAGGATCCCAATATTCGTTTCTATGCTGATATTGTCTACACCAATACACCCCAATCCGGTGCCTATCGCGGCTATGGTGCACCACAGGGCTTCTTCGCTGTGGAAGAGCATATGGATAAGGTCGCTCAGGCTATCGGGATGGATCCGGTTATCTTCCGCTTGAAGAACACACTGCGCGCAGGGGAGATTCATCCCTTTACCAAAGTGTGGAATGAAGGTGGTCAGGCTTTCCCGGAGAGGGTGGATAGTGTCGGGCTGCAGGACTGTATCCGTGAAGTAGCCGCGGTGCTGGAGTGGAAGAATAAATACAACAATCCGGATTGGCAGAATGTGCCAGGCAAGCCGTATCTGCGACGTGGTATCGGTATTGCGATAGGTATGCAGGGTTCGGCACTGTCACACATCGATATGGGCAGTGCAACATTGAAAATCAATGACGATGGCTCGTTTAACCTGCTGATTGGTGCTACAGACCTTGGCACGGGATCAGATACCGTGATGGCCCAGATCGCAGCAGAAACGCTGGGGATTTCCACCAGTGATATCGTTGTCTATTCTTCCGATACGGATGTAACCCCCTTTGATAAAGGCGCCTATGCCTCCAGCACCACCTATCTTTCTGGTGGGGCGGTGGCTCGAGCTGCTGAGATGGCCGCCATCAGCATCCGCGATAGAGCTGCACGAATCCTGAACGAGGCCGGGAATGGTACTGAAGTGACCGGGAAAGATATTCAGCTTGCAGACCGTAAAGCCTGGGCTCCAGATGGGCGCACATTGACAATCGAGCAGATTGCCATCAATGCCATCCATAATCAGGACCAGGAACAGATTATGGGCTACGCTTCTTACAATACCAAAGTATCCCCGCCTCCATTTGCTGCTACAGCGGCAGAGGTCACAATAGACACCGGCACCGGCCAGATTGTTGTCGACCGCCTTGTTATGGCGGCGGATGCCGGCGTGGTGGTGAACCCTCTGACCGCAGCAGGGCAGGTTGAGGGGGGAATCCTGCAATCACTCGGGTATGCGCTGTGTGAAGAAATGGCTTATGACGAAAAGGGGCAACCGCGGGAAACAGATTTTATTGGCTATCACCTGATGCGCTCGGATGAAATGCCCGAGATTCAATCGATTTTTGTGGAAACATTTGAGCCTTCGCATCCCTATGGTGTCAAATCTGTTGGTGAGGTAGTGCTCAATCCCACTGCACCTGCGATCGGTAATGCGGTGGCAAATGCAGCTGGCGTACATGTCGATCACCTGCCTATCACCCCGGAAAAACTCTGGCAGGCAATGAAGGCATAACCTTGTTCCAGGACTGTAATTACCTGGCGGGAGGACAGGATGGTTTTCTGTCTGGTTCTCCCGCTGGTACTTTCCAATAGCGGATCAGAATTTTGCCAGTCCTGACAGTGGTCCCTGGGAGGGTTGTGTGTATTATCAGAGAATAGCGGAGGTAGAGAAAGACGGAATCCCGGCAGCAGTTGCTGTAATAGTCAGCACTTCCGGGTCTGTCCCCCGCCGCGAAGGCACCAAAATGGTGATTTTTGATGATGGTACATTCGAAGGCACAATCGGCGGTGGGGAAGTTGAACATCGTGTAATTAAAGAAGCACTGGAATCGCTGCAGGAATCCAAATCCCGAATTGTCCACTACCGTTTTGTTGATGTAAAACAGGGCGATGTGGGTGTTTGTGGCGGAGAGATGGATGTGTATATTGAACCGATTCGCTCAGCGTTGACACTGGTTGTTGTCGGGGCAGGTCATGTCGGCAAGGAGGTTGCCCGCCTGGGCAAGTGGCTGGGGTATCGGGTGGTTGTAGTGGATGACCGCAGGCAGTTTGCCACGCAGGAAATGGTTCCGGATGCAGACGAGCTCCTGAACTGTGAGATATCACAGATTCCCGAGCATGTGACGATTACAGATCAGACGTATATCGTTTTTACCACGCGAGGTACTGAGATTGATGTGGACGGTTTACCTGGCCTGATCGATTCCCCTGCTGCCTATATTGGTGTGATCGGGTCACGCCGCCGGTGGGAGGTTAGTGCACAGCAGCTGTTTGAAAAAGGTATCAACAAGGAGCAGTTATCAAGAATCCATTCACCAGTCGGCCTGGATCTCAATGCAGAGACACCACAGGAAATCGCAGTGAGTATTCTTGCACAAATGATCATGGTGCGGCATAGTGGTACAGGAAAATCCAAACAGCATACACCTGTTTTAAAGATGAAGCGAAAATAGCAGGTGGTAGTTCTCTCGAATGACCCGCCTGGCAGGCGGAAAAAGCTGGTTTGTACTCTGCGTGAAGGTTTTGGATGGTATCGTTAAGGACGCTGGCAGTTATACCTTATCTCAATGGGCTGTGTGGTCCGGAACACGGAGAGAACAATGGGCAAGAGTCAATACTGGGATTTTGAAGAACAGAAAAAAATGGCAAAAAAGAGGCGTGGTCTTAATCCGATCTGGCGCGGCATTGGTTGTCTGCTGCTGTCGGGGCTGACAGTCGGCGGCTATTTTTTTGCAGAATGGTTAATATCCGAGAATGAACATCAAGGATGGCTGGCTATCCCTAACAGTTATTATTCTCCTTCCTTTGCGCCCTGGCTGCCGGAAGGTATGGTAATCAAACTCGTGGTAGCCTTCTTCTTCCTGATTTTCAGTTTCGGGCTGCTGAATTTATTCTACGCAATTGTTAGTCCACGAGATGAAGAAAGAGTCGCTCCTCCGCCCTTGAAGCGAACAGTCAGGAAGCGAAGATAGAAGGTGTGATGGATCGTCGAGTTCCCAGTACCGGTTCGGAAGAGATCGATCTCTATATCCGGACATACTATTCATTATTACGGTCGAGTATGGAAGTACGCATCCGAACCCTGGAAGAGGTCCATGCTTCCATGGGGTCTGCGCTGCATCCAAATGCGCGATCGACTGAGCTGGATTTATCCGCCTTTGTGTACAGCGGTCTGCGCCTGCCGGGATGTATCACTGAAGTAGATCGCGTTGTCCTGGGCCAGGGGCGGGATCTGTTCCAGACCGGGCAGTACAACATCGGCACGTGGCAGAAAGTCTCGGCAAAGGCGCGCCGTCGTATGACGTACTACAACGGCAGTGATACCCTTGCGTTTTTCATCGGCAGCCGATCTGATATAGACGACATCATTCCGATGCTGACTGCCTTCCAGATTGAGTGGAACAAGCTGCATGAACTGCTGCGCGGAGATCAGGTCCGTGTATTCCTGGAAAATCCCGAGGACAACGAAGACGGCCTCGCTGCCCTGGCGCTTGGGATCGGGCTTCCTCTAGAATTCCTGTTCAGGCTCAGGCAGGTCTGGGAGGACAGGTTCTGGGAACTTCTGCGTATGATTTCCCGGACAAGGAAGAATTTCAAGGTCCGTCTTCTTTCAGGATCCTATAAGGAATACCGGAGGGCAACCCAGAGCTGGTGGCATCGGGCTGAAGAAAAGGCCCCGGCGTTCCGGGATCAGCCAGTCTATATAATCTCAAGCAATCCACACAGTCTTTTTAATCTGCTGACAGGATTTGCTCTGCGCCATGAAAAGGAACTGACGGTATATCTTGATCAGCAGGGGGATACAAACCTGCGGGACGAATGGGAAAATATTCAGAATGAACAGGTCCGGTCCAGCCGGGAAAACTTTCTGTATTATGTGCTGAAGAAATACAGCAGCACTGCAGAAGGAGCCGGGCTGCTTGACGGAATTCGCTCTGATGAGAAGGAAATAGGTCTGATTCGTGTTCCAAGTGAATTCAGCTTTGACGTGGAAATCCAACTTTCAGCGCTCAAACAGCTCAGGAGAGAATGGTTGGATCCGCGCCTGTGCCTGCCCGGGATTGAGCGTCTGGCGAACAGCGATGCTTTGCTGGTCAATATTGATTATCCACTGGGTTTCTCGGCATACCAAATTCTGTCATACATCTCTACCAGGGTGGGGCAAATCCGCGGCGTTTATATCATGGGGAAGGCCGCAACACTCAATGGGGTGATAGGGGATGTGATCGTGCCTTCACTCGTGCATGATGAACATTCGCGCAATACATACCTGTTCAATAATGTGTTTTCTGCACCCGAGGTAGCGGAATATCTGCATTATGGAACCGTGCTTGATAACCAGAAAGCGGTTTCTGTCAGAGGGACGTTTTTACAGACTCCGCGTTATATGGATGTGTTTTACCAGGAAGGCTATACAGATATTGAGATGGAAGCCGGCCCCTATTTATCAGCAATATGTGAGATGGTCAGGCCAAACCGGTATCCGGAAAATGAACTGGTAGACCTGCACGATCTGCCCTTCGATTTTGGTATTCTGCACTATGCTTCAGACACTCCCTTGAGTAAGGGATTAAACCTGGGCGCAGCCTCATTGAGCTACTACGGCATGGATCCGACATATGCTGCCAGTGTGGCGGTTCTGCGGCGGATTATTGAGGTGGAATTGCGCAGGCTCTAGGATGGCACCGGCTGTATCACTGCAACAGGGTTTGGAGAAATCTTCCAGGATCGTTCAACCTGCCAGGCAGATCCTGTTTCAATATAACCCATGAATCAATCTAAACAGAACCATCAAACTGATAGTAGAGACATCAAACAACGTTATCTTTGAGCGGAGACAGGTATGGCAGAAATTGGTTCTTCAGTACAACGGAAAGACAGCTTTGCCAAAGTAACGGGGGCTGCGCAGTATCCCGGCGATCTGCTTGCTGCTGATCAACTGGTCTTAAAAGTACTCTTTGCCGGCAGACCCCACGCCCGAATTCTCAGTATCGACACAACAATCGCAGAACAGCAGGATAATGTACTGGCGATCCTTACAGCCAGGGATGTGCCAAACAATGAATACGGCCTTATGGAAAAAGATCAACCGGTACTGTGCGGCCCGGGTTCATCCAAGCCCGGCGCCGATAAAGTGCGCTGTGAAGGGGATCAGGTAGCGCTTGTTATTGCGGAAACAGAGGAAGCTGCTGAAGAAGCACTTCGTTCGATCATAGTTGACTATGAAGACCTGCCGGTTGTCACCGATATGGAAAAGGCGATGGCTGAGGATGCACCGCTGATCCATGAGGATAAACCCGGCAACCTGGTCCGGGAAGTTCATGTAAAACGCGGCGCTCCGGAGCAGGCATTTCACGATGCGGATGTTATTGTTGAGGGGGTGTATGAGACTCCGTGCCAGGAGCATGCCTATCTCCAGCCGGAATCCGGTATGGCCTATCTTGACGAAGAGGGGCGGATTACGGTCTGTGTGGCCGGGCAGTGCGCCCAGAATGATGTTTATGCCATTTCACATGCGCTGGATGTGCCCATGGAGCAGGTGCGGGTTATTTATCCCGCGATCGGTGGAGCTTTTGGCGGCAGGGAAGACATGTCAGTCCAGATCATACTTGCACTGGCTGTTCAATATCTGGCACAGTGGGAAATATATCGGCCCGTGCGGATCGTGTGGAGCCGTGAAGAATCAATCATCGGGCACCATAAACGCCACCCGTTCAAGATCACAACCCGTTGGGCTGCCACTCAGGAGGGCAAGATTCTCGGAGCTGAATACTCAGTGCTTGCAGATGGTGGAGCGTATGCATCCACCTCTGGCTATATCCTGATCAATGCCATTCTTCATCTTACGGGACCTTATGATATGCCTAACGTTTCCGTAGATGGTTATGCTGTATACACCAACAATATTCTCAACGGAGCATTTCGCGGCTTTGGTGGTCCCCAGGCTGTTTTTGCGGTTGAAGGCCAGATGGAGAAGCTGGCAGATGCACTGAATTTGGATCCGGTTGAAGTGCGGATGCGGAATGCGATGCGGGATGGCAGTTACAGCATCTTCAATACCGAAATGTCTCCCGGAGTTTCAATAAGGGAAGTAATCAGCAGGACTGCGGAAAGAGCCGGCTGGGAATCATCAGAACAGGGATGGCAGCGGCCGTTAAGAACTTCCTATGGAGAACCTGATGAACCTTATTTGAAACGAGGGCTTGGTTTTGCTTCAATTTTCAAGAATGTAGGCTACACATTTGGCGCTCGCACAATCTGTACGGCGCGTATTGAACTGCATGGCGGAGAGCAAATTGAAGAGGCGGTTGTATACCACGCTGCTCCCGAGGTGGGGCAGGGCGCGATCAGCGTGATTGCACAAATGGCGGCTGAAGAGCTGGGAGTTCCCTATGACCTGGTCCGGGTCGTAACAACGGACACAGCCGTGATCGGCGATTCCGGTCCGTCCTCCGCATCACGTATGACCTTTATGGCCGGGCATTCGATTAAAGGCGCTGCAGCGAAAGCACTTGAACAATGGTTTCAAGAGGAGCGACCGGCTGTAGGTGAGTATGTATACACCTCGCCGGAGACAAGCGCGCCGGATCCGGAAACAGGTGAATGCTATCCAAGTTATTCCTATGGATACTGCGCAGCCGCTGCGATTGTTGATGTGGATACCGAAACCGGCCAGGTGTATGTGCGCGATCTCATTGTAGGCGATGATGTCGGTAAAGCCCTCAACCCACAGCAGTTGGAAGGGCAGATCCAGGGAGCTGCTGTTCAAGGGGTTGGGTATGCTGTCATGGAGGATTTTCGCCAGGAAGGCGGGATAGTGCAAACACGCCAGCTGTCCACCTACCTGATACCGACAGCAGCCGATATACCCGACAGGGTTGACCCATTTATTCTTGAGATACCGGACCCACAGGGTCCATTCGGGGCCAGGGGTATGGGTGAGATGCCGTTTATGGCTATCCCTCCTGTTGTAGTGGCGGCGGTGAAAGACGCAGTCGGTGTTAGTTTCGACAGCTTCCCGTTGGTACCACAAAAGGTGCTGGAGAAACTGCAGCGGGTATAATAAACAGGACACAAGGCCTGTATTGAGAAGTATATTGTTAGCCTTAATACTATCAGAAACAAGAGAACCAGCTATTTCATTTAACAGTTGATGTAAACAAAGAACCAGGATTCGATTAATTAGGGAGCATGGGAGCGACGAGATTATGTGGGAACGATATTACACACCAGAGAGTATGAACAAGGCGGTACAGATCCATGCGGAGTTTGGCCCGGAATCACGGGTGATTGCAGGTGCCACAGATCTGATGCTGGAACTGGAACGCAAGCTGCGACCTGACGTAAAGGTTCTGGTCGATATTACCAGGATTCCGGGGCTTGATCAGATCAGTGAAGATAACCAGGGATGGATTCACCTTGGCCCGCTGGTGACGCACAATCATGCGGCAAACTCAAGACTACTGGTCGAAAAGGCATTTGCACTTGCTTACGCCTGCTGGATGGTTGGATCTCCGCAGATTCGAAACCGGGGAACGATCGCCGGAAACCTGATCACAGCTTCGCCCGCCAATGATACGATTTCTCCTTTGATGGCTCTGGGTGCAAAGGTGACCCTGCAGTCAGCTGGTGGGATCCGGGAAGTCGCCTTGAAGGATTTCTATCTGGGCGTGCGTAAAACCGTTATGGAACCGGGCGAAATTCTGGTGGATATCGCTTTCCCTGCGGCAGCCGAGGGAGTCCGCAGTAGTTTCTACAAACTGGCGCTGCGCCGTGCTCAAGCTATTTCGGTGGTGAATGCGGCTGTTGTCCTGGAGATGGACGGTAAAAAGGTGAAAAAGGCTGCAATCACCCTTGGATCGGTTGCGCCAACGATCATCCATGCAGGCGAAGCAGAGGTATACCTGGCAGGGAAGGAACTCAGCGAGGATGTGATGGAAGAGGTGGGGCGATTGAGTATGGAAGCCGCCCGCCCGATTGATGATTTGCGCGCGTCAGCAGCCTACCGAAAACAAATGGTCAGGGTATCGGTAATGCGGATACTGCGATCTATTGCGGAAGGCAGGGAAAAAGCCGCTTATCCTGAATCCCCGGTCATGCTGTGGGGTGCAGAGGAACCACATCTGCAAAACATATTACAGGCCGGTTTGGTTCATACAGCCGAAGAGCCCATCAGGGCGACGATCAATGGAAAGGCGTGTGAATTTACCAGCGGGCAGGATAAGACACTGCTGCGATTGCTTCGTGAAGAAGGCGGCCTTACAGGGCCGAAAGAAGGCTGCTCGGAAGGCGAATGCGGCGCCTGTACAGTCTGGATGGACGGCATAGCGGTCATGTCCTGTCTGGTACCGGCACCCAGAGCGCATGGAACGACGATTGTAACCGTTGAAGGCCTGGCGAAGGATGGCAAACTTCACCCGATTCAGCAGGCGTTTATCGAAGAGGGGGCCGTGCAGTGTGGATACTGCACACCTGGCTTCCTGATGTCTGGAGCGAAGCTGCTTGAAGAACGCCCTCAGCCGGATGAAGATGAGATCAAACAGGCTATTACGGGTAACCTCTGCCGGTGTACCGGCTACTACAAAATCATTTCCGCTTTTGAAAAAGCTGCAAAAATGCAGGTATGAAGCACGGAAAATCACTGCGACTGCAGGTCAGGCGGGCATCAGGATAACAGGGAAAGGTTTCTATCTGCAAAGAAAAGGGCCGGGATTCGCAGCAGTTATCCGGAGTGGATCAGGCAAGGCAGAGAGTAACGAGCGTTTGAGTATAAAAGTACGAGAATGAGGTGTATTTTATGAGCACAATTGGCAATTCTGAAATCAGGGTGGATGCCCGGGCGAAAGTGACCGGTGAAGCGCTTTACCCTGGTGATTTCACATCCGACGATCAACTTATGATGAAGGTGCTGTTCGCTGCCCGCCCGCATGCGATTGTTCGTTCAATCGATACCTCTGCAGCAGAAAAGCTGGAGGGTGTGGTTGCTGTGTATACCGCGAAGGATGTGCCGATCAACAGGTATGGTCTGGGTGTGCCGGATCAGCCGGTGCTGTGCGGCCCGGGTTCTGACACGCCGTTTACAGACCGGGTGCGGTTTATGGGCGATCAGGTAGCTGTTGTGGTTGCAGAAACTGAGAAGATAGCTTCCTGTGCGCTTGATCTGATCAAAGTAGACTATGAGGATCTGCCGCAGCTTTCCGACCCGGAAGAGGCGATGAAGGATGGGGCGATACTGATCCACCCGGACCAGGAGTCAAACATAGTCACACACTATCGTATACGGCGCGGCGATGTTGAAGAAGCGTTTAAACAGGCGGATGTGGTCGTTGAAAGTATCTATGAAACACCGGCACAGGAGCATGCCTACCTGCAGCCGGAGGCCGGGGTTGGGTACATTGATGAGGAAGGCCGGGTAACGGTTGTTGTAGGCGGCCAGTGGACTAATGAAGATCGGGAGCAGATTGCACATTCCCTCGATTTGCCGGAAGAAAAGGTCCGTGTGATCTATCCGGCTATCGGTGGTGCGTTTGGCGGACGTGAGGACATGTCGGTTCAGATTATTCTTGGGCTGGCTGCGATGCGCCTGCATGAACGCGGCATCGACCGCCCGGTGAAAATCATCTGGTCCCGGGAAGAATCGATCATCGGCCATCACAAGCGCCATCCATTCAAGATCTATTCCCGCTGGGCGGCAACGAAGGACGGCAAGCTTACCGCTGTTGAAACCACCCTTATCCAGGATGCTGGTGCGTATGTATATACCTCCCCGAAGGTTCTGGGGAATGCCACGGTGATGGCCACCGGGCCATATGATATTCCAAATGTTTGTGTTGATACTTATGGTGTGTACACCACCAATATACCCGGCGGCGCTTTTCGCGGCTTCGGGGGGCCTCAGGCCGCCTTTGCTGCTGAAGCGCAGATGAACAAGCTGGCCGAAAAGCTGGGGATGGATCCAGTCGAACTTCGAGTACGCAACCTGCTGGCAGATGATGTTCCCACTGCGGTGGGGTCTGTGCTGCCGCCCAATGTAACGATAGATAAGGTTGTTGCAGAAGCGGCAAAACGTTCCGGATGGCAGAAAACCGAAACCGGCTGGAAAAAACCCCTGATCGATTCGGGGCCGGATCCAATCCTGCGGGGTGTTGGATTCGCCTGCGGCTATAAGAATATCGGCTTTTCCTTCGGTTATCAGGAGAATTGCACCGCCCGGATTGAACTGCACGGCCGGAATAAAATCGAGGAAGCGGTCATTTATCATGGAGCGGCTGAAGTCGGGCAGGGGACCCATACGGTAATCCGCCAGATGACTGCAGACGCGATTGGTGTTCCGCTGGAGAAGGTACGGCTGATCCCATCGGATACGAGTACATCCGGAAACGCCGGATCCGTCTCTGCCTCACGAATGACGTTCATGTCGGGGAATTCGATCCGCGGTGCAGCAGAAGCTGCTCTTAAAAAGTGGGCAGAGGAGGAGCGGCCGGCTGTCGCTGAGTACACCTATCTGGCTCCTAAAACCTCAAAGTTTGATCCTGTAACCGGTGAATGTGTTCCTAATTTTGCCTACGGCTACGTGGCTGAAACTGTCGTTGTGGAAGTTGACACAGAGACAGGGCATATTCATCTGAGAAAGGTGCTGTGTGCGGATGATGTCGGTAAAGCAATCAACCCGCAGCAGGTAGAAGGTCAGATTGAAGGAGCGCTGGTACAGGCAGCTGGTTATACGATTCTTGAAAATTTCGTTCAGAATGATGGCCGGATTCTGACTGATAAACTGTCCACGTATTTGATTCCAACTGTACTGGATATCCCGGATGAGATAGATTCGGTAATCCTGGAGTATGCTGACCCGCGCGGCCCCTGGGGCGCACGCGGGATGGCGGAAATGCCTTTCATCCCCTTGGCACCAGCAATCATTGATGCTGTGCATGATGCTACCGGTGTCTGGTTTGACAGTTTCCCACTCACACCTGAACGGGTACTTGAGGGTCTGGGAAAGTTGAAAGAAGTAACAAAATGAGCTCCCGATTGATTGTACTGCGCGGCGGAGGCGACCTGGCTACGGGTGTGGCAGCACGCCTGTTTCACTGTGGCTTTGATGTAGTGGTAACGGAAATCGCGCAGCCGCTGGCTGTTCGCCGGCTGGTTGCCCTTTCAGAGGCAGTTTACAGGAATGAGGTTGTCATCGAGGACCTGCGCGGCCGGCTCGTGGAATCAGCCGGGCAGGCTCTGCAGACAATCAAGGAGGGAGTGATTCCTGTTCTGGTTGACCCGTCAGCAGAAAGCTGTAACACACTGCAGCCGCTTGCTGTGGTGGACTGCCGGATGCTGAAAAGGGCGCCTGAATCAGGTGTGGATCCCGCACCGTTTGTGGTCGGTTTGGGCCCCGGGTTTACTGCGGGTATGGACTGCCATGTGGTGATAGAAACCAATCGCGGCCATTATCTTGGGCGGGTTATCCGGGAAGGCACAACCGAGAAGGATACCGGTGTGCCCGGCAAAGTCGGTGGGCAGGCAGCCCGGCGGGTGCTGCGGGCACCGGTAGACGGTATTTTGCAGGAGCGCGCTGAGTTGGGGACGATAGTAAAAGAAGGCGATATTATCGCCGAGGTGGATGGACAGGCCGTCAGAGCCCCATTTGATGGTGCCCTGAGAGGCCTTCTTCCTGGCGGTACGCATGTCACGCAGGGTTTGAAGATAGGTGATGTGGATCCGCGCGGGGACGTGAAGATTTGTTCGCTGATCTCCGAAAAATCTCTGGCAATCGCCGGGGGCGTTCTTGAGGCACTACTTTCGCAGCCCGGAATACGTACCGCGCTGGGGCAGTAACATGCGGCTTTCTGATGCACTGCGGCTGGAGGCAGGGTTTTCCGTGGCGTTTACAGGCGCGGGCGGAAAATCCCACTCGTTGCAGCGTCTCGTTCTTGAGGAAGTGTTTCAGCCCGTAGTTCTGGCCACTACAACGAAAATATTTCGTTTTCAATCGGATATTGCAGCTGAGCATCGGATTCTGACAGAATATGCTCAGCTGTCTTCTTTACGCGAGGTACTGAGAAAGAGTGCGTCACTGTTTCTTACCGGGGAAGAGGTGGAGGATCAACTGAAGTGGTCGGGAGTCCCACTGGAACTGATGGGCTCCGTGGTTGCTGCAGTGCGGGAAGTGGGAGGGCTGCTGGTTGTTGAAGCTGATGGCGCTCGCGGCGGCTCTTTAAAGGCACCAGCGGAGCATGAGCCGCAGATCCCGACGAATATAAATCTGGTTGTTCCGATTGCGGGGATTGATGTAATCGGGGAGCCGCTGGAATCAACGCTGGTTCACCGCCCGCACCTGGTGACAGCGATTGCCGGGAGTGTCGATCGTATCACACCCGAGGTTGTAGCCAGAGTGCTGCGGTCTTCACAGGGAGGATTAAAGGGGGTTCCACAAGGGGGGCGCATCCGTGTTTTGATCAACAAGGTGGAGGATGAAGAAAAGCTGCAGCAGGCAAGAAAGATCGCCGGACTGCTGCTTGAAGAACCACGCATCGAGGCTGTGGTGCTGGGAGCTGTTTCGCAGGAAGATCCGGTGCAGGAAGTAATTGGCAGAACAGCGGGTATCGTACTGGCTGCAGGTGCTGCAGAACGTTTTGGGAGCCCGAAACAGCTGCTGGACTGGGATGGAAAACCGTTTGTTCGCCGTGTGGCAGAAACAGCACTGCAGGCCGGTCTGTCTCCAGTGGTTGTCGTTACGGGTGCCTATGGTGGACAGGTTCGGGAAGCTGTCCGGGGCCTTGGCGTGGAGATTGTCGATAACGAGGCATGGGTGTCAGGACAGGGTTCATCTGTGCGGGCCGGAGCAGCCGCGCTGCCGGACTCTGTTGAGGCTGCCTGTTTTATGCTGGCTGACATGCCGGCTGTATCGGAGGATTTGCTGCGTGCACTGATCCACCGTTTTCAGCAGACTCTGGCTTCGATTGTTGCACCGGTTTATCAGGGGAAGCGCGGGAATCCTGTTGTGTTCGATCGCAGAACATTCCGCGATTTACACAACCTCTCCGGGGCAGAGGGCGGTCAGCAGCTGTTTAAAAAGTATACGATTGAAAGCGTGTCCTGGGATGATTCGATCCTGGTGGATATTGACACTCCAGAGGATTACCGGCGGCTTAAGCGCTGAAGAATGAAACGCTGATTACGCTGAGAATAAAGAACGCTGAGGGCGCTGAGAATAATGAAACGCTGAAGACGCTGAGAATAGAGAACGCTGAGGGCGCTGAGAATAAGGAACGCTGAGGGCGCTGAGAATAAGGAACGCTGAAGACGCTGAGAATAAAGAACGCTGAGGGCGCTGAGAATAAGGAACGCTGAAGACGCTGAGAATAAGGAACGCTGAGGGCGCTGAGAATAAGGAACGCTGAGGGCGCTGAGAATAAGGAACGCTGAGGGCGCTGAGAATAA
>JAFGNH010000127.1 GCA_016927115.1 Anaerolineales bacterium
GAAAAAGCAAGGTCGAAGCTCAGGCCCGGCAAATACGAGAGCTGCAGCCCATCAAGAGCTGTCTGGTCCCCCTCGAGGTTGCGAAGAACGAGCCCATTGAGTGTGCGCTGAATCCAAACCCTGCCATCCGGCGAGGGAAGGAGATCAAAACCTTCGAAATCTTCTTCCTCATGGAAAATCTGTTCCTCAGGTACTGAATAAGCATAAAGGCAGGATTCAGCGCCTGCACTTGCCCGCAGGAGAACGATGTTGTCGTTCAGCCATACAGCTTCCTCCAACTGCGGACAGGCCAGGCCCTGCATAAAAAAGGTACTCTTCATGATGGAAGAGTCTTTATTGAGTATATGGATCTGGCCTTCGCTTTTCAGCAGGATCCAAAGACCTGATGGCGACCAGCTTTCAGGCACAACTCCTGAAGCAATGTTTTGTATCTCGCCGGCAGGCAGTTCCAGGATATATGTATCTTCGTTCTGCAGGTACAGAATTGCGGATGTTGTCTGAGTTTGATCTGATGTGCAGGAGATCAGACAGCTAAAAACCAGAGTGATAAAAAATGGAATATTAAGGAAAGATTTTTTCATTGGGGCCCCCTTACCAGGAACAGTGTTGACTGCTGTTGTAATAATACCATTGAGACCGCAGTGTATTGGCGTTTCGTTCTTCAACTGCAACAATACGTGCATATTCGCTGGTATCGAACGGCGGATTGCTGGACGGACCTGAGCAATAATACAACACCTGATTGGCCGGATCAATTATGCGAGGGTCGGGTTGGTAGGCGCCTGACCACCACTGAGGATCTCTTCCATTTTCAAGCGCGTTACGGGCAATTTCCAGAGACGCATTCCAGTTGTTGATGCTTCCACCCTGGAACTGTTCAGGGTCCTGTGGATGGGAACAGGGCATGGCGAAGGCATTGAAGGCCGGGTGTTCCTCACTGGAACCTTTGTAAGGTTGTGCAAGGAAATGGATCAGCAGCTGTTGGAACTCCTCCCTGGAGAGATCCGGAACGGCGACCCCGCGGTGTTCCAGGAGATTGTTCAACCGGTTCAGGGCGACCTGCAAAATGTTGGCTGCGCTGGCCGGCCCCATACTGGATCCGCCCTCCCCGAACAGGGTATGTGCAACCATCACCTCGAGGGGATCATCCGGCTGCAGGCAGACCTTCGTTCCCGACGGGATACACTCGTAGCGGCTGACATATACATCCGGAGTAAGCACCTCAACAGGGGGGATTGTGAGCACCTGTCCCGTGTGGATCACACAGCGGCCGTATTGGTGTATCTCCGGATTTGTTGTATACAGTGCATCCAGTGTGATTCCGAAGTATGCAGCAATATTGGCGCAGGAGGACCATCCTTTTGGGATAGTGAAGGTCAGGGTCTCCGTAGTGATCCGGCGATATGCGTAAGTTCCACCCGGATTCGCTATAGAAGGTGGCGGGCCGTAATCGGGCAGCGTGGCCGGTGTTTGAGTGGACAGCTGGAAGGGAGTTTGTTGTGAAGTGACGGCCGATAGTGGACGTGCAATGGTGGGGAGAGGCAGGCTGCTGGTCGCTGCTGTTTCCGGTTGATCGGCAAAAGGTGCCGGGATTGGACCGGGTTCGAATGTAATACACGAAGCCGGGAGTAGTGAAAGCATAAAGCAATGTATCAGCAGAATGATGCGGGGTGGACGTCTGGTTGTTTTCTTATAAGGAAACGGATAATGCCTGAAAAAGACAGGAATCTTGGTATGAATCCCCATTGGTTTTCCCCCAGAGGCTGTTTTGATTTTGTCCTAATCCTATAAGCAGCTGTGTACCGGCTCAAGCCCTATACATGAGCTTTACATGACAGTTTTGGTCGAATACCATCTTCCGAGTTATTGGGAGCGAGCGAAGCAATCATCAGTTGGTGCGATAGAGGCAATGGATTCGCTCTTGGCAATCTTGCTTGCTTTCTGCTGTCTTCTGCAAGCAGCATCAACAGGCAGGTGTTTGGCTTTCGTATATACAGAGAGATGATCATTATTCCCTGTATTGATGCTGAGCTTGTGCAGGAGCAGACCCATTTGGTCAACAGAGCCAAAAAAGGATTGCCACGGTCGCTTCGTTCATTTCCACACGTTCCGGCAGCCGGTTGAACGCTTCTCGCATTACCAGACCGGGGATGAACTTGGCGGGGATAGACTTTACCAGGTTTGACCGCCTTTTGTATACCACGATGGCATACTTTCTCCAGTAACGGTGGAGAGGGTACAGGCATGGAGCGCATACACAAAAAAACCTGATGGATTTCCTGTACAGGCTGAGGAAGGTGTCAAGCGAGAGCAGAAAGGCGGTACTTTCTAACGAAAAAGAAAAGAGAAGGATCTATTCCTGACACAGGATGGTATACATCCATCCGACTATGAGGGGTATTGTTCGGGCGGCTGTTAACAGCAGGCGCAAGTAATCAGGGGAAATAAAACAGAGGATCCATAAGATGAAGCGGATCCTCCGTGGTGAGTTTCTATAACGCTGTTGTGTTACCTGGGGCCTGTGCGGGGAAGCCTGTAATACTTCTTCCCTTTTATCATGCTGCCCGGCTGAAAAAACCTGGACCGGGCAACGGGCCGAAAACGACTGTTTTACTGGAGATAACCGTCTCCGTTTATTCCATACTTTTTAACAACAGCCCGGGCTCCCATTTCAGACAAGCCTGATGATTTTGCTATATCCTCAAGGCCGTCTTTATTGTCAAACCGACGATGAAGCTCAGCAACAGGCAGCCCTAATTCATCCGCCAGTTCTGCCAGAATCTCGCGGGTGAACATTTTCGACGGTTCCAGAAGCGATGAACGCGCTGCCTGTTGGTCCGTATTGTCCTCAAGATCGTCTTCAAAAGGATCTGAGAGTGCTGGTTCGCGAAAGATCGCATCGGCATTAAAAAAGCCGAGGATCAGCAGTATTCCGACAAAAACTGACCCGATATTTAAGTATTCCATACTGACCTCCTCTCAGGCTTATCCTTATTAACACGAAAGGTTCCGGCCTGGTTGCTCCCTTTATAGGAGAAAGATATAAATAACTTGTAAAGCTGCGGCAGAGAAAAAATGTGCGTTTTAGAGGTGCAATTTTCATACCCCGGAGCACTTTTGTGGAATCTCGTTCTGAAAAAGGTACAATAGGACTATCCAGGCAGTATGCGCTGGAAAGCAGCGTCCTGAGTCCGGGAAAGCGTACCGGGCAGGGGCTTTGGGAAAGCAGGTGAAGTTATGTTGCCCTGGATTGTGATCGGACTGGGGATGGTATACCTCCTGGTGGTGTTGACGGGATTGAAGGAAAAACAGGAAGTGGAGCCGGACAGCCGGGAAAGCGATCCGGAAAAGGAGCTGGAACGTTCGGAGAAAGACCGGCTGCAGGTGTTCCGTGATTATATTGCCGATACGGATTGGCAGGACGATCAGAAGCCGCGGCCTTGAAAACATCTGAGAGGGATTTTGAGCGTCCGATGGAGTTCTCGCAGGAATGCACAGCTGTTTGCCTGTTTGTTTGCAGTTTGTAAGGGTGGAGGAGGATCATTTTCCATAAATCACAGGCGGCTTTTGAAGGATTTATCACCGTTAGCATTGCTTTTCACCGCTGTCCATCTTAAACTGATGTTGTTCACACAAATGTAAAATCTGCGGGTATTCCTGCAGTGAGGCAACAATATTTCACGCGGCTTCCGATAGTGGTATCGAAAGCTGCGCAGGAGGAAATCCATGCTTGTTACAACAAAGGAACTATTCAAACTTGCATACGGGAAGTATGCGATCGGCGCGTTTAATATCAACAACGCCGAACAGGCCATTGGCCTCTTCCGAGGGGCACAGAAAGCGCAGGCCCCCATCATTGTACAGATTTCACGAGGCTCCCGTAAATACATAGGCGTGAGTATGATCCAGCATATGATCCAGGCCGCTGCTGAAATGTACCCTGATGTGATATTTGCTGTGCATATCGATCACGGCGATGAGGAAACCTGCTATGATGCCATCGATTCCGGCTTCTACAGCTCGGTAATGATTGACGCTTCTCACGAACCCTTTGATGAGAATGTGGCGATTACAAAGCGTGTTGTAGAAAAGGCCCATGCAAAGGGCCTCGTGGTGGAAGCGGAACTGGGAAAACTCGGTGGTGTGGAAGAGGATATTTCCGTCGCAGAGAAAGATGCTCTGCTGACCGATCCGGAAGAAGCCCGGCTTTTTGTCGAGAAGACCGGCTGTGACTCACTCGCTGTCGCCATCGGTACCAGCCACGGTGCTTACAAGTTTTCCGGCACGCAGGGACTGCACTTCGATCGCCTGGCCGAGATCCAGGAAGTCCTGCCCGGCTTTCCGCTCGTGATGCATGGCTCCTCTTCGGTTCCCGAAGAAGAGATCAAGCGAATCAATGCGGCCGGCGGGGCGATGGATCCATCAGCCAGGGGTGTGGATGAGGATGAGTTCGCCAGGGCAGTGCCGTTGGGGGTGACCAAGGTTAACATCGATACTGATGGGCGGCTGGTATGGACCCGGGTACACCGCGAGTTCTTCCGGGATGAGCCGGCCCAGTTTGACTTCCGCAAACCGGGAACTATCTTCATGAATGAATACGCGGATTTCATTGTCCACAAGATAAAGAAACTGGGCAGCTACGGCGTTTTACCGGATGTTGCTGCCGCACTGAAGTAATTCAGACGATCCTTACAATAAAAACAGAGCCGCTCTTGCAGCGGCCCTGTACATTTAAAACAAACTGGAGAGACACCAGGCAGAGGAGCGGCTCCTCGCTGCATATGTCAGGGCGCTGCTGTCAATCTGAGTGTCCGCGAGTCTCTTCCCTGGTGGGGAGGTGATTTTATCCGTCCGGGCTGATATGTGCCGCGAGGTCCTGTTTAAATCGTTCCGGAATTCGTACAGGCCTGCCGGAGTGCATATCAATAGTTACAAAGAGTGTATTCCCCTCCGCCAGCAGCATCCCGTCTGAAATGCGGTGGATGCGATATTGGCGCAGTGCAGTGGAACGACGCACCTGGGCAAGCCAGGTGGTTACTTCGATCTGGTCATTAAGATGGGCTGATGCATGGTAGGCCAGCCACTGCTTTTTTGCCACAAAGACAAAGTCCTCTCTATGCAGCCGTTCCCACGTCCAGCCGTAAGTGTTACCGGCCTGCATTGCAGCGTTCACCATGGTATCCATGTAGCGGGCATTGTAGATAACCTGCTCCTGGCTGATATCACACCAGCCGACAGGGACCTGGTGCTGGATGAGCCCTTTGGGTGGTGTGGTGAGAGAGGGCGGCTCAGGCACATGCGATTCAGCCTGTGGGGCGGGGTCGTCGCGATCCTGACTTGAGGAGTCGGCGGGCTGCAGGCGCCAGTCTATACTGGCGGTGGTTGTAACAGTTCCGTCCACCCTGCGGAAGGTATAGTCGAAGGCCATCCCGGTTTTTCCATGTGAAATGGGGGTAACCCTGATTTCTATTTCCTCACCTCTGTGAAGGGGTATATTCATATCGAGATATGCCAGTGCAGGGATCCAGACTTTATTGTCCTCCTGCAGGTCCTTTCCCGAAGCCAGGAGTGTTTCGACGGATGCCTCCTGCATGAGTCGGAAATAGCTCCCGGTGTAGACATGCTGGAGGGGATCGCATTCGCCGTGGCGGATTGTGTAGCGGGCGGTATGTGAAGAAAGGTCCATCGGTACGGTCCTGGAAAACCAGTTTTTTCAGGCATTCAAGCGTCTCTGCTTTTCAGGGAGAGACAGATGATTGGGTTCACTATAGATCTATGAACCGGTACAGCTGCCAGGCGCTGTGGATGGGCGTACTATATCACAGTCGCGAAAGGTAACACAGCCGGATAACAATTGCCAGAATGGTTATTAACGGAGTTGAGGATGGATTCAAGAACCGGTATATGGGGGGCGTGGCTTCAGAGGACGATAAAGATACTTGCTTCAGGCTATGTCCTTTTCTATTATTCAGAAATTGTATTCTGGGCTCGAATCAAGACTGAGGATACCCTGCAAACCATTACGGGAGGCTGGCTGCTGTATTCCTTTGCCGCCTGGATTGTTCTGGCAATGATGGCGCATTTCCGTGTGAATTCGTTTCCCGGGTTTTTATCGTTGGCAGCCTGTTTGGCTGGTTGATTGAAGGTGTCTTTGTACAAACGCTTTATGAAGATCTTCCGCTGAGCATCTCCTTTACCGGATTGGCATGGCATGCATTGATCTCCTTTTGCGGCGGGTGGCTCTGGATGCGGCAGATGCTGCGAAAGCGTCCTGTAAGAATGGCACAGCTGTCAACCGTGGTCGAGCTGCCGTATGGGCTTTTGGCGATCTGCCGGTGGGTTGAGGAGCCGGGAAAAAGTATCCCTGCAGGTGGTTTTGCACTCTATTCATTTGGAAGTGCTCTGGCTCTGATCGCTGCGTACAGGATTCTTGATAGGGCTGATCAAATTTCCCTCAAGATGCAGCGTTGGAAAGCAGTGTTGGTGGGGTTATTCGCTGCTGGTTTGTTTGCACTGGGCTCAGTCGCGGATAAACCCGTATCGATCCTGATTTTCCCGCTGCTGATGCTGGCTGTTTTCGTGCCGCTGCGGCGCAACCGAAGCCAAACGGAGGAAGGATACGTATTCCATCTGTTTCCGGGGAAGGTACGTGGTGTCAACTACTGGCTGATCCTGCTGATACCGCTTAGTGCTTCTCTTTTGTACTGGCTTGCGCAGATGCTGGGTATGCAATTCCCAACGAAATGGGTGGTATATCTGATTACTGCACCGGCTGGCTTTTTTCCTCTTCTTCCGGCCTGTCTGGAAAATCTGGCACCACCACCAGCCGGCTATCTGAGGTACTGCCGGGCGAACTGCTCCGGAGAAGCCGCTGGGGTAAAATGGTATACAGAATGGTGCGCAGCGGAGAAACAGCCGGCCGGGCTGATAGAAATTGGAGAGTGAAAACATGCTGAAAGTCATCGTCGGGTCCACTAATCAGGTCAAGCTTAATGCGGTACAGGATGCCTTCGCCCGGATGTTTCCCGGTGTGGATGTTCAGGTGGGCGGATTGGACGTACCTTCGGGCGTATCCGATCAGCCGAAAACGGATTGGGAGACATATCAGGGAGCTGTAGGCCGGGCCCGTGCTGTCCAGCAGCAGGATCCGGCATGTGATATCGCAGTTGGTATCGAAGGCGGTATCAAGCAGATTGGCCTGGATCTGGCGGCATTTGCCTGGGCTGTTCTGATCGGACGCGATCGGGTGGGGAAGGGAAGGAGCGGCCTGTTCATCCTGCCGCCTGCTGTGGCTGAACTGGTCCATGCAGGTAAGGAGCTCGGGCATGCGGATGACATTGTTTTCGGGCGCAGCGATTCCAAGCGCAAGAACGGGGCTGTCGGCCTGCTGACCGACGATGTGATCGACCGCCGTTCCTATTATGAACACATGGTGATCCTTGGCCTGATCCCATTTCTGCGGACAGAGCACTATCCTGTGGTCCGTCCGGAAAGGGTCTATCATCTGGCTGAGAAAGCGGTGTATGAGCAGTTCCTAAAGACAGGTGTGTACCGCTGCGACTCGCTGGACTCCGAGGGATTCATTCACTGCTCGACAGCGGGGCAGGTTGAGGGTGTGGCGAACCGGTTCTGTAACGGTGGGGGCAGGATGATGCTGCTGGAGGTGGAGCCGCTCTTTCTGGATGCTCCTCTTCTTTACGAACAAGCGCCGGATGCTGAGGAGTTCTTCCCGCATGTGTATGGCCCTATTGCGCGTCGGGCGATAGTATCTGTAACTGCAAGAGTGTAGACGCCGATAGTGCGAATTTTCAAGGAAGCGTTTATACTTAGTCCCATGAGGTACCCACGGCGTTTTTGAAGCGAATCACAGGGTGCCAGTTGGCATCCATAACACCGTCCATTCGGGCGGATGCCATGTTTTAAGCTTCCAACAAACGACTGCCGTCAGGGTTCCTGGCGGCGGTTTTATTTTCAGGAAACGCCGCAGTCTGGGGTTATCTACTGGAATTGTTCTGAAAAGGACCTTCGCAGGTATGATTTTTAAAACAAGGCAGGAGAGGTAAACATGAAAGTAACTATTGATGCCCGCGGATTGGGCTGTCCACAGCCGGTTATTCTATCCAGGAGTGCGCTTTTAGAAGGGAACGATATTGTGACCATCGTGGACAACGAAAGTGCCCGGCACAATGTTTCCCGGATGGCCGAGAAAGAGGGCTGTTCGGTTGTTTCCGAAGTGCGGGAGGATGGAATTTTCCTGGCCATCCACCGTGAAGGTTCTATTCAACCCGAACCTGAAGCAGCCGCAGCAGCACCCGCAGGGGGGCCGCTGGTGCTGGCCGTCCAGCAGGACAGGATGGGCCACGACGATGAGGAGTTGGGCAGCATACTGATTCGCGGCTTTTTCCACACGCTCGGCGAGGTGAAGCCGCTGCCGGATACAATTATCTTCTACAACTCCGGTGTGAAGCTGACAGTGGAGGGCTCTCCCGTGCTGGAAGATTTGCACATGCTGGTGGAGAAGGGGATTGAGATTCTGGCCTGCGGTACCTGTCTCGGGCATTTTGAACTCACTGATCGCTTGGTTGTCGGCGAGATATCCAATATGTATTCGATTGCTGAAGCGCTGCTTGGTGCCGGGAAAGTTGTAAATGTGTAGCAGCCCATGGTTGCAGCGGGCTCATGTACAATCAGGTAGTTTTGAAGGGGAAAGTTAATGGAGGTGCCCTATGACACGTGAGGAGATCCGTCTCACCACGTTGACCACGGCGGCGGGTTGAGCGGCCAAAATGGGTCCGGAGACCCTGGCGCAGGTTCTGCGTCCACTGCAGGGTATTTTTAATCCTGCTGATTTCCCCAACCTGCTGGTGGGTTTGGGAGTCAGTGATGATGCGGCTGTTTACCGCATCAACGACACCACTGCTGTGATTCTCACCACGGATTTTTTCACACCGGTGGTGGATGATCCGTATGATTTCGGTGCGGCTGCGGCAGCCAACGCTATGAGTGATGTGTATGCCATGGGCGGCGAGGTTCTGATGGCGTTAAATATCTGCGGCTTCCCACCGGACCTTCCACCAGAAGTGGTTTCTGAAATATTGCGCGGCGGTGCGGAGAAGCTGCGGGAAGGTGGGGGTGTGCTGGCAGGCGGCCATACTATTGATGACAAGGAACCGAAATACGGCATGGCTGTTCTGGGGATAATACATCCCGATCAGGTGATGACCAAGGCGGCCGCACACCCGGGTGATATTCTGATTCTTACCAAGAAGCTCGGGGTGGGGATCATAACCACCGCATTCAAGGGCGGCCAGGCGGCACCTGAGCATATTGCAGCTGCCACGGAGTCGATGAAGAAACTCAACCGGGAAGCAGCGCATATCTTTAGAGATCTGGGTGTGACAGCAGTGACTGATATCACCGGATTTGCACTGCTGGGACATGGTTATGAAATGGCTGAAAAAAGCGGCGTGCAGCTGGTGTTCGATTATAAAAGCCTGCCGTTTCTGGACGGTGCACGGAAGTATGCAGACTTGTGGCTGTTCCCTGGCGGAGCATGCAATAACCAGAACTGTTACCTGGAGAATGTTACGTTCCCGGAGGGCCTGTCTGAAGATTTGCGTATGCTGATGTTTACTCCGGAGACTTCAGGTGGGCTGCTGGCAGCAGTGCAACCGGATAAGATGGCGCAGCTGGCGGAATGTTTTGAGCAGGCCGGCCATCCGTATTGGATCGTAGGTGAGGTCCGAGCCGGGGAAGGGATCCTGGTGAAGTAAGAGGGAGAGGGCTGCCCCCCAAAGAGGAATCTTTTGTTACAGCCCTGGTTACCCCTGATTGCAGGAACACTGAAAGAAATTTCCATGGTATCAGAAGGTTTGTCGCTGGTTTTTGTGCAGGGAACGGCAGCGACCGTTCCTTGCACCTGATTATCTGATAACTTTTTTGAAGCACTCATCCGGGTTGCCCTATAGCACCAGGGCGGATATTCCTCAGCTTGGTTTCGGTTACAGGAAAGGGTACACTGGAAAATAAGAGGCAGGTAGTGGTGCAGCAGGCGGGCTATTGCAAACGGCCGGAAAAATCGGCGGTCTGCCAGAAACAGGGAGCGAATATGTCAGATTTACCAATCAGTGTTCGGCTCAATCCGGAGACCGGCATACCCGAGCAGTATGATAACCATATTCAACGCAGCCTTTCTGATTTGAAAGGGCAGTTCCAAAACGAGGTGGAATATTACAGGATGATGGCTGAGGAAGACCGGCTGCTGTATGAAGTATACGAACTTTCCCGGCCGCATGTATCCGGTGAGCTCCTTACCGGGGTATCCGTCATTCATTCTGGCCTGATCGGAGATGAATTTGTTATGACAAAAGGGCATTTCCATGAGGTTCTGGAAACAGCCGAGTGTTACTACTGTCTTCAGGGGCAGGGTGCCATGGTGCTGGAGAACCCTGAAGGAGACTGTGTGGTTGAACCCATGCAAGAGGGCAGCATTGTGTATATTCCCCCTCGCTGGGCTCATCGAGCAGTAAACACCAGCCTCAAGGATAAGTTTGTTTTTCTGTTTGTCTATCCCGCTCATTCCGGGCACGATTACGGGACGATCGAGAGCAGGGGATTTCGCAAGCTTGTGCTGTATAAAGATGGTGAGGCTGTGATCGTAGAAAATCCGGGCTGGTCGGCACAGGGATCGGAATGAAGGATATTTCCAGCTGTAAAGTGCTGGTGACAGCACGTTCTTTTGGTACAGGGGATTCTGCCCTTAAAGGAGACCTTGAATCGGCAGTGGGAGAGGTGGTGTATAACCCGTTTGGCCGCGCATTCTCCTATGAGGATTTTGAAAAGTATCTTCCTGGCGTGGACGGCCTGATCGCCGGCGTGGACGTGATCGATGCCAGGGTGCTCGGGTTGGCGAACAGGCTGCGTGTTATCGCCCGATACGGCGCCGGTGTGGACCAGGTGGATATCCAGTTTGCGCAGGATCGCGGCATCGTTGTTACAAATACGCCCGGCGCCAACGCGGCTGCGGTGGCAGAACTGGCATTCGGTATGATGCTGTCGCTGGCACGCCGGATTCCGGAGGCAGTGGCGGCTACCAGAGCCGGCAAATGGCCGCGGGTGGACGGGGTTTCTCTCCAGGGACAGGTTCTCGGCCTGATGGGGTTTGGTGCAGTCGGGCAGGAGATGGCCAGACGGGCGGCAGGGTTCGGTATGGTTATCCTGGCATACGATCCTGCGCCGCTGGAATCGGCTGCTCTCGAGCTGGGAGTGCGTCTGTGTTCCCCGGAGGAGGTGCTGGAACAGTCGGATTTCCTTTCTCTGCATATGCCGCTCACAGATGAAACACAGGGTTTTCTGAATTCAGAAACCATTCCATTCCTTAAAAGAGGTGCGTTTCTGATAAACACTGCACGAAACGGTCTGGTTGAAGAAACAGCACTGCTGCAGGCACTGAACAAGGGTTTTATTAAGGGAGCTGCGCTTGATTGTTTTTCGAAGGAACCCCCTGATCCGGATTCATCCCTTCTGAAGCATCCGGCTGTGCTGGTCACACCCCACATGGGTGCACATACCGATGGCGCGGTAAACAAGATGGGCAGGATGGCGCTGGAGAACTGCCTGGCTGTCCTGCGCGGCCTGGAACCACCAAACCGGGTTTTGCGCTGAAGGAGTAGAGACTATGGGTAAAAGGGAAGATGTGCTGCAGCAGATCAGGGTTCTTGGCCTGCTGGCCGTCTTGCGTGGGCCAACGCCTGAGATGACCATCGAGATGGTGAACGCGCTGGTGGAAGGTGGAGTACTGGGCATTGAGATTACCTATTCCACCCCACAGGCGGATGTTGTGGTGAAGAGGCTGCGCGAGATCCACGGAAACAGGATCCTGCTGGGAATGGGTACGGTTACGACAGTTGAACAGGTGGAAAGAGCCGCGAAAGCGGGAGTACAATTTCTTGTCAGCCCGCATGGCGAGCGTAAGCTGGCAAAGGCCATGCGTGAATCGAAACGGCCATTTATGATGGGGGCACTCACACCGTCCGAGGTTTTGCAGGTTGTACAGTGGGGGGCAGATATTGTAAAGATATTCCCCGGCTCCCTGGGAGGTCCGGCGTACCTGAAAGCGCTGCGAGGCCCCTTTCCGGATATCCCCATGATGCCCACCGGAGGGGTTGCTGTGGATAATGTGGCGGAGTGGTTTGCTGCCGGCGCTGTGGCCGTAGGAGCGGGAGGCGCATTGTGCCCGACTGCTCTGGCGGTTGAAGGCCGCTTTGAGGAAATCACAAAGTGCGCACGGAACTTTGTCAGCGTTGTGAATGCTGCCCGTAAACAGTGAAAACCGTGTTTCGTTTCGTATGGCCTGATACTTCGTGTGCCGGGCAGCCGGGAAAACTCGCCTAGCGTTGGAGAATGGAAAATTGGCAGGAGGAGGAAGAATGTCTGAAGAGCTGATGGAGAGAACCGCCAGATCTGAAAAACGACGTCTCTTCTATTTTATTGGTGTGACAACAGGCCAGTCTTCCATCATGAAGGTGTTTCCGCGCTGGATGGAGGCACTCGGCAGGCCGGATGTTGGTATCAGCGGGGTTGATCACCTGCTGCATGACAGCCGGGAAACCTACAGGGCAACGGTGAAACGTATCAAGGAGGATCCGCTGTGCGTCGGAGGGCTGGTGACCACCCATAAGGTGGATCTTGCTGAAGCAGCTGTTGATCTGTTTGACTGGATCGACCCCTATGCGCAGCTTACAGGCGAGATTTCATGTATCGCGAAGAATGAAAACACCGGCGCGCTGGAGGGGTATGCCAAGGATCCGATCAGTGCGGGCCTCAGCCTGGATGCGATTCTCGGGGAAGGGTATTTTTCCCGCACAGGGGGTGAGGTGTTCTGTATGGGTGCCGGGGGGTCGGGCACCGCGATAACACTTCATTTTTGCAGCAAACCGGATCTCGCAGACCGTCCGGGCAGGATGGTACTGGTAAACCGCACCCCGGGGAGACTGGAAAAGCTCGAGGCCATGCTGGCTTCCTTGCAAACTGATATCCAGTTTGAATTGATTGTGAATGAAGACCCGGCTGAAAATGATTCCATCATGGAGAGTCTTCCACCGGGTAGTGTGGTGGTGAATGCCACCGGAATGGGGAAAGACCGCCCGGGTTCGCCGTTGACAGCCGGGGGGGTATTTCCCCGGAATGGTGTGGCCTGGGAGATCAACTATCGCGGTGAGCTTGATTTCTGGCACCAGGCAAAAGCGCAGCAGGACAGTCACAACCTGGTGGTGGAGGATGGCTGGTTGTATTTTTTACATGGATGGACGCAGCATATTTCACAGATACTGCATTTTGAGCTTTCGGAGGAGAAGTTTTCCAGGCTGGCTGAAATTGCGGCACCATTGCGGCCGCGGCTAAAACAACGAATTAAAAGCAAAGAGTTGTATTCGTAAAGATTGGAGAATTCATACCGGAGGTGATGGAAATCAACCGGGAGCGAATGAGGTTTTGAAGGACGGCAGCAAGGGATGTGACCATTGTCGGCTGTATTTAGAGGAAAGATGTGCTATTGTGTATGATGACTGACAACCACATCAAAGGTATACAATTCCTGTGATCAGCACACCATAATCGATGTGCTGGTCCATCTTGAGCCCGAGAGGAGACTGAAGAATGCGTAATGCAACCAGACTGGTAGATATTCTCGATCGTATGGAACATGGTCCCATCATGGTTGAGAATGACTATGACATGAAGGTAATCGTGGCCAATGTTCCCAAATTGACCAAGAAGTACGAAATAAAATTCGACGGGGAAAATCTGGTCAACACCGATGATGCCATGGCAGACCGGTTGTTCGAAGCCGGACTGGAGCTGGCTGCATTGGCAGGTGTGTACTGCCAGTCGAACAGCCGGCGAATGTTGTGGAGCAAAGAGGAAATCCTGGATACGATCAAGTGGGCTCCCACGGAAGTGAAAATCGGCAGCGGCCATGATGAACATGTCGAGTACCGGCGCGATGTGGAAGACCCGCGCCCACCAACGATTGTCAGTGGGCCGATCGGAACTACCATGCAGGAAGAGCTGGTCATCCCGATCATGCAGAGCTACATCCAGGAGCCGATCACCGATACTGTGATCGCCGGAACGCTCGATTCGGTTTACGGTCGTGAGATCCGGACCAAGTCGCCCTGGGAAATTATGGCGGGCTGGCATGAGGTGGAGCTGACTATGATTGCTGCCAAACGCGCCGGGCGTGAAAGTATATCAATCGGCTGTGTGGAAAGCGCCAACAGTGATCTGCCGGAGCTTTCGGTGAGCTCCTATGGCGGTTACCGCCCGACAGACTGGCACCATATTGCCATGATCAGCGAACTCAAGACCGACTACCAGCTTCTCAACAAGCTGACACATCTGGCCAAGACCGATTCAATCATTCACTCGTTCTGCAACCCGATTTACGGTGGACTGGCGGGCGGTGCGGAAGGGCTCGCTGTTGTCACCGTAGCCGGCCTGATCATGCTGCAGATGGCTTACATGACCACTACGCATTCCCAGTGCCCGACGCATCCCTTCTTTCTCAGCGATACTGCTCCGGAGATCATCTGGAGCATCGGCATGTCGGTACAGGCTATGAGCCGAAATACACCCTTCATGCTTGATGTGCTCACATCACCTGTCGGCGGGCCGGGAACAAAAACGCTTCTGTATGAATGTGCAGCTGTAGCGACAACTTCCACGGTATCTGGTGCGGCACGCCTGATAGGTGTTCGCTCGGCAGTTGGTAAGATCAGCGGGCATGTATCAGGCCTGGAAGCGCGCTTCAATGGGGAAATTGGTCATGCTGCAGCCGGGATGAGTCGTGAGCAGGCCAATGAGATTGTCAAAAAAGCGGTTGCCAGTTACAAGGACCAGCTGGATAAGGAACCGTATGGGAAGAACTTCCCTGAAGTCTATGATCTGCATACGCTCAAACCGAAAGATGAATGGCAGAAGATGTATGATGAAGTAAAAGAAGAAATGTTCAAACTGGGACTGCCGTTCAAATAGCTGTTTCTGAAGTTTAATTCTGCCCGCATGGAGACACTCACTGAGGAGTCTTTATGCGGGCTTTTTATTTGAATCCGGCAGAAGTTTAGCCGGCACAACAGGCGCGGACGCTGGCTGAGGTAGAGAGCAGCGGTGAAATGGATGCCGTACACGTTTCTGTTACGGTGCGGTGCTTCAATGCAGCAGGAATCATCTCTTTCACTGCTCCAATCATTCTGTCGTTGCGGGAGGGCTGAACGCCTGGGTTCTGTCCGAATATGTTTTCTGTTATGCTGGTATCTGCAAGCGCCATCTGTTTGATATGCATGGAAGAGGATAGATGGATATCTGCAGAATGCAATATGCAGCAACCGAAATTCTGCTGATAAACCTGTAATCAAGCATGCAGAGAGGTTTGTACTGATGGAAAACGAGAACAGGGCAATCTGGGCAGCACCGGGGCCTCTAACAGAACTGACAGCCGACGCAGCGCTGCCTGAGCCGCTTCCCGAAAAACTTCCGGATCTGTGTGAACTTGTGCAGGGCCTTCTATTGAATATTTTCTGGATGGAAGAGCTGGAAGACGATTTTGAAGAAGAGCGGCTTGAAGATGTGGATCTGCGCAGTGCTTCGCAGATTCTGGCCCGCATCCGGGAACTGGATCAGCAGCACTTGCAGATTCCGCGGCCGGCAGAGAAACGCGTGATCTCCAATGCCCGGGGTTATGCACTTCTGCTGACATCGCTGCTGCGCCGGCAGGGCGTTCCCGCCCGGCTTCGCTGCGGTTTCAGCGCTTATTTTAAACCGGGGCTGTATATCGATCACTGGGTTGCTGAGATCTGGGCTGCTGAGAAGGGGCGCTGGGTGCTTGTCGATGCACAGCTTGATGAAGAACAGCGGGAAAATTTTCGGATCGGTTTTTCACCTTTTGATGTACCACGGAATATGTTCCTGTTGGCAGGTGAAGCATGGCAGTTATGCATCGAAGATGAAGTGGACCCTGATCTGTTCGGGTTGTATGAATACAGCGGGATGTGGTTTATCCGCGGAAGCCTGATTCGTGATTTTCTGGCGCTTCGGAAGATCGAGCTGCTGCCGTGGGACAGTTTCGGGTTGATAGCGAAGGAAGAGGAGCTGCTGACAGAGGAAGACCTGGATCTGCTGGATACACTGACAGAAATTACTTCTGATGCTTCAGTCTCACCTCAGGAACTGAGAGCTGTGTATGAAGCACATCCATCACTTCAACCGCCTGAGGAATGGGGCGGGTTCTGATCGTCATGTTCCGTACTGCACCAGGCCGGCGAGGAATCTTTCCCTGTTCTGTGTTAGCTCTGAGGGTATGAGGATAGCTCCTTTTTCAGTTTCCAGATGGTATGAAGGAAACGCAGATGGAACGGTTCAGCCCGGCTTTTGATACGAAGAGATTCCATTAACATGATCCAGACATGCTTTCACTTCCGTGAAATTTGCAGGAGTGCAATACCAGGGAAAAGATCCGGAAAGAAACAGGCAGCAAGGCCACCCAAGTGCATCAAGACCCGGCTTCCTGATTCAACCCGGTTTACTTACTTGATGGTCCAGCCTGATTTATATGCCTGTAGAAGGGCGGGAGCGTTGCTGGCGTACAACTGGGCGTAACCACAGACGCCGCATATTGCGGCTCGAAAGTCGGCTCTTACAACTTCAGGCGCCCACAGCAAGGGGTGTTTCTCAGGTGTAGGTTCAAACAGCATGGCAAAAACAGGGCATCTGTCACGGTCTTCCTGATAGGCCAATATACCCTGGTCGGGAATAATTTCTGTGGAACCACATGATGGGCAGGTTTGTATCATGATGAATTCTCCTTATACCCGGAATACTATACCGCGAGCATACAGTAGAAAAAGGCGTTGTCAACATTTTATGGTTCCGTTTATATCATCGGAGATGCAATTGAAATGTAAAAGTCAGTTGGTGAATGATCCCGGAAGTTTGTGTTGACAGGGAGCCGGACCCCTGTATAATTAGGAAGTCAATCTTTTGAAAGGAGGCGCACAATGAACAGAATCAGAAACTACTTTACAATTCTCAGCGTCAGTAATGATGGTCTTACCACCGTTCCTTGTCGTAGTGCGCCCCGAACAGGTTGACATAATCTGTCACCAAATAGGCCGTGGGCGTCTGTGAACCCCACGGCCTTTTTTATTCCTCGATTAACCTTCCGGATCGCGGCCGTGGAACCAGAATCACGGCCTTTTTTTATTTGGTGAAAATCGATTCAGGAGAAGAAGAATGTCTGTGAAGAATGTGATAAACCTGAAAGAAACGATACAGTTTCCGGATATCCCGGGCCTGAATTTCCGCGGCTTCCGGGGTGAAACAGATTTCTCCGGCATGGTGGCGGTGCGCGACGCATGCAAGGAAATTGACGGTATGGAACGTGTGTGGACCATCGAGGATTATGTGCGTATGTTCCAGCACCTGGTCAACTGCGATCCATACCAGGATATGCTGTTCGCCGAGGTCGATGGCAGAATAATCGCCTTCAGCCGCGTCTGGTGGGATCGTGAGAGCGATGACCGCCTGATCTGCCACCTGTTTCATATGATCCTTCCGGAGTGGCGCCGGGACGGAATCCCGCAGGTTTTTCTGGCGTGGAATGAAACCCGTCTTCGCGAGATTGCTGCCGGACAGCAGGAAGGCGCCGGGAAGTTGTTCCGCTTGTGGGTGGGACAAAAGCAGCAGGACCTCGCCGGCCTGCTGGAAAAGAATGGCTATAAGCCGGTGCGATACTTTTTCCAGATGGTCCGCCCCAATCTGGAAAATATTCCGGACCTGCCGATGCCGGAAGGTCTGGAAACGCGGATACCAGCGACCAGAGAGGAATACAGGAAGGTGTTCAAGGCTCTGGAAGAAGTGTTCCAGGACCACTGGGGTGCCACCAGCTGGAAAGATGAGTGGTTCGAGGCGTGGCTGATTGAGCCGACCTTTGACCCAACAATATGGCAGGTTGCGTATGACGGAGACGAGGTAGTCGGGACGGTGATGACTTTTATCGACGAGCGCGAGAATTTAGAATTTAACCGCAAACGCGGCTACACCGAAGATATCACTGTAAAACGCCAGTACAGGCGCCGCGGTCTGGCTAAAACGTTGATCTCCCGCAGCCTGAAAGTGCTCAAAGAAAGGGGCCTGGAAGAAGCTGCCCTGGGCGTGGATGCGGATAATGCGAACGGCGCACTCGGCTTGTATGAGTCCATGGGTTATGTACAGGTGAAGCGGGATATGGTTTTGGAGAAGGCGCTGCAGTAGAAGCGGTGGGAGGAAAACTGATTCTGGTGCTGATCCTTGTACGGGGATGGTGGATCTATGCCAGACTGCAGCCATAGAAGACAGGGATGTGCCGACAACTGAACTTCACCTCAAAAATTTGATAAAAAACTTTTGGGGTGCGGTTCACAACCAGGGACAGCCCCTTTTATAACACCTTCGAATGAGGTGTTTCCCTCTCAGGTTGGTTCTCCCCTGGGAGAAACCCTCCTCCTGTATTATATTTTTCGGTTCCTCGCTAATTAGTGTGGGTAAATACTCCAAAGCAAGTAGAATGGAAGTCAGGAAATCTGCATAACAAAGAGGAACCATGAAC